>DAOLCW010000123.1:0-8465 GCA_035327665.1 Kiritimatiellia bacterium | reverse complement strand
ACCACCCACCTCCCCGACCCCGGCGGGTTTACCCCGCCGGTGAAGAAGTTCCTCCCCTCGCTTCACCCAACCAACCTCCCCACATCCTCCACCGTGCATTCATCCAGCCGCCCGACCACCCGGTCGGCATGGACAAGCTCCTCCGCCCGGTGCGTCCCTGCCACCGCCACCACCGGCATCCCGGCCCGGCGAGCCGCCTCGATCCCTACCATCGCATCCTCGAACACCACGGCTCGCTCCACCCCCAACCGCTTTGCCGCCAGCAGGAAAATATCCGGATGCGGTTTCCCCCGCTCCACCAGATCCCCGCTCACCACCTCCGCAAACCATTCCCATCCCCCGTTGCCATCCAAAACGCAGGCCAGGTTCTTCCGCTCCGTCGACGAACCGATCGCACACCCCACCCCCGCCTCCCTCAACCGCTCCAAAAACACCTTCACCCCTGGCAGGAAGTCCAACCCTTCCGTCAACACCAGACTCCGGTAAATCGCCTCCTTCCGGATCGCCAACCGGCTCACCTCCTCCTTTTCCCTCGCCCAGCCCAGCACCTCCGGGATGATTACCTCGTTCTTCATCCCGAACCCCCGGCGAAAATGCCCTTCCGGAAGCTCCCGTCCCTCCTCCAAAGCCAACACCTCCCAACTTCGCTCGTGCAAGCGCGACGAATCCACCAACACCCCGTCCCAATCAAAAATCACACCCCATGTTTTCATCTCCACAACATCCTTTCCATATCCATTGCTGATCCGACGACGAATCCGTCGAATCCCATTCGACATCCCGTCAAACTGCGTTATCCTAAACCCGTCAAACCCATGCAATCCATTCATATCTAAGGAGTCGACCCATGAACATCACCCGCCGCGACGCGCTCAAATGGATGGCCACCGCCGGAGCCGCCCTCGCCTCCCGCCCCGTTCTCGCCCTCAGCCCCCTCCCCGATGGGTCCGACCCCCTCGCCGACGCCCCTCCCTTTACCGGCTTCGCCCTTCCCGACCTACCTTATGCCTACGACGCCCTCGAGCCCGCCATTGATACCCAAACCATGATGATCCACCACCAGCGTCATCATCAGGCCTACATCAACGCCCTCAACGCCACCCTCCGCGAGCATCCCACCTACCAGCTCTGGCCCCTCGAAACCCTTCTCTCCCGCATCGGCGACCTCCCCGGCTCCATGCAACAGGTTGTCCGCGACCACGGCGGTGGCCATCACAACCACACCCTCTTCTGGAACATTCTCACCCCTGAACCCGCAAAACCCGAAGGCGCTCTGAGCGAAATCATCCTCCGCGACTTCGGATCCCTCGACGCCCTCCTCGCCGACCTCAAGCAAGCCGGCCTCCGCGTCTTCGGCAGCGGATGGGCCTGGCTCGTCGCCCAGCCCGACGGAACCCTCGCCGTCACCGCCACCCCCAATCAGGATAGCCCCCTCATGCACGGGCAAAACCCCCTCCTCGGCATCGACGTTTGGGAACACGCCTACTACCTTCTCTACCAAAACCGCCGCGCCGACTACCTCGATGCCGTCCTCCGGCACATCGACTGGTCCGCCGTCGCCCTCCGCGCCATCGAGGCCGGATCAACGGTCCGGTAATTTCCCGACAATCCCCCGGAAAAATTCCTGATCCTTCGGGTGGGTAAGCATCTCCGCCACCTCCGCCCTCTCCACCCATCGCGCCTCCGGGTTGAAGGGATCTTGGGGGCACAACTCCAGCTCCCCCGTCCGGTAAAGAAACATCGTCATCGTCTTCAACTCCGACCGGTCCTCCCCGCCGAACTTCCCGATCCGGAACCGCTCATACGACCCAAGCTCTCCCACCAGCTCCAGCTCCCGCACCCCGCTTTCCTCCTCGATCTCCCGGCGCGCCGCCTCCTCCACCGACTCCCCCGGATCCACATGCCCCTTCGGCAACGACCACGAGTTCCCCCGCTGGTTCACCACCAAAACCTCCCCCCGCGAATTCAACACCACTCCGCCCGCGCTATGTGTCTTTTTCATTCCCCGACTATACCCGCCCCCACCCGTCCCGCCAGTTAGAAATCTGTCGCCTAAAACCTGTACAAGCTCAAAACCCCCATCGCCGCCTCCAGCCCCACCCCCCGCAACGTTTCCGCCAAAACCTCCCGGGCAAACGCCCACCCCCTCCAGCTCTCAATCATCTGCACACCCTCCCCCTCCACCAACCTCGCCTCCGCCACCCGGCCTTTTTCCACCGCCACCTCAAGCTTCGCCCCCTCGCCCTCCAGCGTCACCTCAAACCTCGGCGTACAACCGAACCGCCAATCCCACTCCCCTATCCGCTTCGCCGTCTCCTCCACCTCTCCCGCCGCCACCCCCAGCGGCTCCGGACGCCCGAACCGCCGCTCCATCCGCTCAATCAACGCCCGCGTAATCATCGTCGCGTTTAGCTTCGGCATGAACTCCGTCAAATTCCCCACCTTCGCCGGACGCGACGCCACCGCCCGCGTCCTCATCTCCGGAAGGCTCGACCGGGCCAGTGCCCTCCGCAACCGCCGCAAATCCGCCTCGATCAAAAACGTCCCATGGTGAAGCACCCACTGACCCCGGTAACAAAACGCATTCCCCGAAACCTTCTTGTCCCCCGCAAAAATGCTGTTCCCCTGCTCCAGCTTCACCGCCAACCCCAACCCCTCCAACGCCCCCAACACCTCCTCGAACACCACCTCCGACTTATACTCCACCCGCGGCCACACCATGCAATAATTCAACGTCCCCGGATCATGCACCACCGTCCCCCCTCCCGAAATCCTCCGGGCGATCGGTAACCCCTCCTCCCTGCACCACGGCACATCACATTCCCGCCACGGATTCTGATTCTTCCCCACCACCACACACGGCCCGTTGCGGTAAAACAGCAACCCCGGACCCAGCTCCTCCCCCCGCGACAACACCACATCCTCCAGCGCCAGGTTCGTCACCGGATCCGGACTCGTCGAACCATGCACCCACATCCCGCGCCTACCCCGGACCCGCAATCAAACTCTGCACCACCGACGGATCCGCCAGCGTGCTCGTATCCCCCACCTCCTCCGGCTTCCCTTCCGCAATCTTCCGCAAGATCCGCCGCATAATCTTCCCCGACCGCGTCTTCGGAAGCCCGTCCGTAAAGTGAATCCGGTCCGGCGTCGCGATCGGACTGATCTCCCCCCGCACATGCTGGATCAATTCCTTCCGCAGCTCCTCCGTCGGCGTCACCTCCTGCTTCAGCGTCACATAGCAATAGATCCCCTGCCCCTTCGTCTCATGCGGGAACCCCACCACCGCCGCCTCCGCCACCGCCCGGTGCGACACCAGCGCGCTTTCAATCTCCGCCGTCGACAACCGGTGCGCCGACACATTCAGCACATCATCCATTCGACCCATCAGCCAGTAATACCCGTCCCCGTCCTTCCGGCACCCATCCCCGCTGAAATAAAGATCCCCGAACCTCGAAAAATACACATTCCGGATCAACTCACTCTTCTCGTCCCCGTACACCCCCCGAATCATCCCCGGCCACGGCCTCACCAACATCAACGCACCCCCCTCATCCACCCCCGCCTCGCTTCCATCCTCCCGCAGGATCTTCGGCTCCACCCCGAAAAACGGACGCCCCGCCGACCCCGGCTTCGCCGCCATCGCCCCCGGCAGCGTGGTAATCATGATCCCCCCCGTCTCCGTCTGCCACCACGTATCCACAATCGGACATCGCCCCTTCCCGATCACCTCATAATACCAGATCCACGCCTCCGGATTGATCGGTTCGCCCACCGTTCCCAGCAGTCGCAGGCTCGACAGATCCCGCTTATCCGGCCACTCCCGTCCCAGCCGCATCAACGCCCGGATCGCCGTCGGCGCCGTATAGAAAATGCTCACCTTGTACCGTTCCACCAACTCCCAGAACCGGTCCGGCTGCGGATACGTCGGCACCCCTTCATACATCAAGCAACTCGCCCCGTTCGCCAGCGGCCCGTAGATCAAATACGAATGCCCCGTGATCCACCCCACATCCGCCGTGCACCAGAACAGATCCTCCTCCCGGATATCGAACACATACCGGAACGTCATCCGCGCATACAGCAAGTAGCCCGCCGTCGTGTGCAACACCCCCTTCGGTTTCCCCGTGCTTCCACTCGTATAAAGAATAAACAGCGGATCCTCCGACCCCATCCTCTCCGGCTCGCACACCTCCCCGATATCCGCCGCCCCCACCTCCTCCGCCCATCCGAAATCCCGCCCCGCCGTCATCCCCGGACCCGTCCCCCCCCGGTCATACACCAACACCTTCTTCACCGTCGGACACTCCGCCAGCGCCGTGTCCACCTTCGACTTCAGCGGAATCACCTTCCCTGCATGAAACCCCACATCCGCCGTCAACACCATATACGAACCACAATCCTGAATCCGGTTCTTCAGCGCATCCGCGCTAAACGCCGAAAACACCACCGAATGAATCGCCCCCACCCGCGCACACGCCAGCACCGCAATCGGCAGCTCCGGAATCATCGGCATGAACAACGTCACCGTCGTTCCCTTCCCCACCCCGTGCTTCCGCAACACATTCCCCAGCCGGCACACCTCCCGCTGAAGCTCAGCATAGCTCAGCGTCCGCCGCTCCTCGTCCTTCTCCCCCTGCCAGATCAACGCCGCCTTCTCCCCCTGACCCCCCGCAACATGCCGGTCCACGCAATTCACACACCCATTCAACTCCCCTCCCTTGAACCACTCCACATACCGCGTCGCCTCCCTCCCGATCCGCGACGGCTCATACGAAACCACCTCGTCCCACGCCTTCATCCACTCCAGATGCTCCCGCGCCTGCTCCCCCCAAAACCCCTCCGGATCCTCCAACGACCTCCGGTAAAGCTCCTCATACGCCTCCACCGACGAAACCCGCGCCTTCCCCCGAAATCCCGCCGACGGCTCGAACGAACGTTGCTCCTTCATCATCGATTCAATTTCCGAACTCATCAGCTTCTCCTCCTCGTCATCGTGGTTTCCATGAGATGCCCCAGTGTAAATCCCCCCCCGCCCAGCGCAACCCCCGAATTTCCAAACCCCTGAAAACCAACGTGCGGGGGATACCTTCTTGCGCGTATTCCTGTTTGGTTGGGCGAGGCTGCCTGCCTGCCTCTGAAGGGTCCCGAAAAATAAGTTGAACCTTTTGTGGCGAAACCGCCGCAAAAAGGGGGCGGCCAGGAAAAATATTTAAAAAAGAGCAGCATTATCCTTGAAATTTGAGTGCGACACACTCGTTTTGCACGAAAGAATCGGAAAGTCTCGCCGGACGGATCGAGTTCATCGAAATGCGCGGGTTCACCCTGGATGAAGTGAGCCCCTCGCATCAACGGGCGCTCTGGTTGCGCGGGGGATTTCCCCTTTCCTATTCTTGCCGCCAGCGACTTCGACAGCCTGAAGTGGCGACGAGGCCTTCCCCCTTACCGAAAAGATCACCGCAACCGGCCTGGCCGCGGCGCATGAGCTGCTGAAACCATAGAACTAAACAGGCCTCCCCCCACGCCTTGCCGCTTGCTCCCATCCCCGTCCTCGCTTATCCTTACGGCAACAAAACATAAAGAAACATCCATGAGGATCCCAGCCATGACCGCGATTACCGAAGCCTTCCTCCGCAGCATCCCCAAAACCGAACTACACGTCCACCTCGACGGCTCCCTCCGCATCCCCACCCTCATCGAACTCGCCAAGCGCGACAAAATCAAACTCCCCTCCCTCACCGAAGGCGGCCTCCGCGAAAAAGTCTTCAAAGACAAATACAAAGATCTCCCCGACTACCTCGCCGGTTTCGCTTACACCTGCGCCGTCATGCAAAGCGCCGACAACCTCGAACGCATCGCCTACGAACTCATTGAGGACCACCTCGCCGAAGGCGTTCGCTACGTCGAAATCCGTTTCGCCCCCCAGCTTCACATGCATGAACACCTCACCATGGAGCAGGTCCTCCGCGCCGTCTGCAAAGGCGCCGACCGCGCCATGAACCAGCACAACCGCAAACCCGAAGTCAAACGCGGCGACGACATCCCCTGCCGCTACGGCCTCATCCTCTGCGCCCTCCGCTTCTTCAACGAACACATGTCCCCCTACTACCGGAACCTCTTCCGCGTCATGCCCTTCGCCACCCCCAAACAAGTCATCACCGCCGCCTCCCTCGAACTCGCCCGTGCCGCCGCCCACATGGCCCACCACGAAGGCCTCCCCGTGGTCGGGTTCGACCTCGCCGGCGCCGAAGCCGGCTTCCCCGCCGGCGACCACAAAGCCGCCTTCCAATACGCCCACAGCCACTTTATCCGTAAAACCGTCCATGCCGGCGAAGCCTACGGACCCGAATCCATCTTCCAGGCCATCACCGACTGCTACGCCAACCGCATCGGACACGGCACCTGGCTCTTCGCCCACGACATGATCCGCGCCCCCGACATCGAAGACCCCCAAGCCTACGCCCGAAACCTCGCCGAATACATCGCCGGCCAGCGCATCACCATCGAGGTCTGCCTTACCAGCAACCTCCAGACCCTTCCCAAAATGAAGACCTTCGCCCGCCATCCCCTCCGCCTCATGCTCGACCACAACCTCTCCGTCTCCATCTGCACCGACAACCGACTCGTCTCCAACACCACCGTCACCGACGAACTCATGATCGCCGTCAAGCACCTCCACATGAACCGGCGCGAACTCCGCAACGTCATCATCGCCGGCTTCAAAGGCAGTTTCTTCCCCGGCGACTACAACGTCAAACGCGCCTACGTCCGAAAAGTCATCGACCGCTACGAAACCCTCGAGCGCCAACACTTCGGCGATCAGTAACGCCATTCCCCAAAAACCCGTGGCGCTCCTTCAACCTGGCACGGGCTTCCAGTCCGTGGCAGCCCGTGGCGATCCCCCGTGTACGTGCCCTACCAAAGCACGTAAAACACCACCGCCGCCACCCCCAGCCGGTACCACGCAAACGGCACAAACGTATGCCGGCTGATGAACTGCACAAACGCCTTCACCGCCACCAGCGCCGACAAAAACGCCATCACAAACCCCACCCCCAGCACCCACCACCCCTGCGCGTCGAACGTTCCCCACGACTTGTATAAATCATACACCGTCGCCGCCACCATCATCGGCACCGCCGCGAAAAACGAATATTCCGTCGCCGCCCTCCGGTTCAGTCCCAGCAACATCCCGCCCAGAATCGTGCTCGCCGACCTCGACATCCCCGGCCACATCGCTAAACACTGAAACACCCCGATCCCCAGCGCCATCTTCCACGTAATCCCATCCAGCGGCTTCGGACGATCCTGCCGGTAGCCATACTCCACCGCAAAAATCCACAGCGACCCGATCGTCAATCCCACCGCCACCATCTTCGCCTCAAACAAATACGTCTTGATCACCGGGTGGAACAGCGGCCCCAAAATTAACGCCGGAACCGTCGTCAGCACCAGCATCCCCACCCCGCGACGGCCGTGAAACCCCTCCCCGCGCCCCATCGACGCCAACCCGAGAAACCGTTCCCGGAACAACCACACCACCGCCAGAATCGCCCCCAGCTGGATCACCACCTCGAACGTTCCCGCCACGTCCCCCTCGAACCCAATCAACCGGCCCGCCAGAATCAAATGACCCGTCGACGAAACCGGCAGAAATTCCGTAACCCCTTCCACCACCCCCAGCACGATCGACTGCCACAGCAGCGTCCAAGAATCAGAAGAAACATCCATAACGGGGCAAGACCATGCAAAACCAGCCCGCCCCCGTCAATGCCCGATGGCCTAAAGCTCAAGCATCCGGACGATCTTGCGGCACGATCAACAAATTCTCCGTAGCAAAACCAAGCTCATTCGCCCGGTGAATCAACGCGTTCAACACCCCTTCATCCATCTGCCGTGTCCGCGACAACACCCAAAGAAACGACCGGTTCGGACCACATACCAGCGCATACTGATAATTCTCCTTGTCCAGCTCCATGATGTTGTATCCCCCAAAGAACGGCCCAAAAAACGACACCTTCAACGCCCCCACATCCCGTTCACCCACAAAATACGCCCTCCCCTTTACTTCCTCCCACCGCTTCGTCCGCTCATTGAATCCCCGGTTCAAAACGTCGATCCCCCCATCCGCCCGCGGAGAATACGTCGCCGTCACATTGCTCAGGTTCCGCTCGAAACTGTGGTCGAACCGCGCCAGTTCATACCATTTCCCCAAATAACGTTCCGCCTCGAACCCCGAAACCGGCGTAATTCCCGGAGGCGTCGTCGCACATCCCGAAAGCAAGGCAACCACCAGCGCAAAAAGGATAAGTTGTGTATTCATCCCCCACCCTACACCCGATCTTCACCCCCCGCAACTTCGCCCCTCCAGGAAACGTGAAGCGCCTTCGCGGAAGACGGAGCTCCGCGACGCCGAACAGATTTCGGCGCTACAGGAAGTTGTCCCCATTTCGTAGCGCCCATAT
>DAOLCW010000122.1:0-8489 GCA_035327665.1 Kiritimatiellia bacterium | reverse complement strand
CCCCACCCCCTGCACCACCCCCGAAATCACATATCGTCGCATCATCCCCCACAAATAGCCCGCCCCCCGCCCCCCCACAACTCAAAACCCTCGGGGTCAGCCCTTAAAAACCAAATCTAGCTCCCCACTTCCAGACGTAACCGTACTTGAATAGCCGACCGCGAGGATCCCGGCCCGCTCGTATCCGGCATTCCAAGAGGCGGCACCCAGGATGCGGCTCCAATCGCCCCTCCAACCCCTCATTGCCCAACCCCAGCCTTTATGCAACACTTCGGGACATCATGGTTTCACTCATTCAGGAATATCAACCCGGCCATCACCGCTTCCCCGGACATTTCCGGGTTACCTTGGTCATGTCTTTTATTCCTCTCGTGTCGGCGTTAATCATGATCTACCTCCTCAACGATCACGAACCCTGGATGCTTGCCACCGCCGGCCTTTCCATTGGCTTGATCGGTTTATGGTCGGGCATGTCCGCCCTCACCCCCGGCGATCCCCGCGTCACCCGACCCGCTCAACGCCTGCTCGACACCCGGGAGGCTTGGTTCCCCTTCTTTATGCTCACCTTTCAAGGCATGCTATTTATCCTTACCGCCCTCTTCTGGTGGTTCACCATTTCCCGTTTTCTCTTTCCCATGCCCCCCTCCTACTCCCTCTTCGTCGTCACCATCATCTGCATTCAACCCTTGCTCCGGGCCTTCCGCGCTCGCCGGGTGCTCGACCCCCACCTGCCCATTTCGCGCATCGAAGAAACCCTTCGCGCCGCCGTCTTCACCTCCATCACCCTTCTCGTCACCCTGGTCTGCTACGAAGCCCTGCTCACCCAAAAGCCCGGCACCATGCCCCGCGACCAAACCGTCGTCGCCATCATCGTCTGGGTTCCTGCCCTCGTCCTACTTATCTTCCGCCTCGTGCTCGTTTTGTCTCGCTTCGTCAGCGGCTCCCCACCGCCACAACCTGCTCCTCCTCAGCGCGAACCGTCCCTGCCCTGAGACCACGCCAGCGAATACCGCACCAGCTCCCGCGCGGACGACAACCCCAACTTCCGCTTGATGTTTTCCCGGTAGGTTTCAACTGTCTTCACGCTCAACCCCATCGCCGCCGCGATATCATGCATATCCCTTCCGCTCGCAATACATTGAAAGACATGAAGCTCACGGTCGGTTAGACCCTTCAACTCCGAGTCCGGCTCCTCGGGGTGATCGAGGAATTTACGCAACATCTTCTTGTTTACCGAATCACTTACATACAACTCCCCCTTCGACAAGGCATCCATGGCAAGGAGGATGTGCTTCGGGTCCGCATCCTTCATCAAATACCCTTGAGCCCCCGCCCGCAATGCCCGCTCCGCATACAGCATTTCATCCTGCATGGAAATCACCAGAACCGGTGCCCGCCCCCCTCCCGAACGATAGTCCCTCACCAACTTCAAGCCGTCCTGCCCCCCAAGAAGAAGGTCCACCAGCACAAGGTCCGGATTTACCTGCTCCGCAAGCTTAAGCGCCATCTCGATCGACTCCGCCTCCGCACAAACTTCGTATCGCTCGCAACGGCCAATCAAGCCGATCAGTCCCTCCCGCACCACGGGATGATCGTCCACCACCAACACCCTTGCCACGCCCTCCCGGGCCATACCTTCCCCAGCGGCTATACTACCGGCCATGCCTTCATCCATTTGCATCACTTGCTCCTTCTTCAATAATTCCATCCGATCCTGAAATCGCGGTGAGCGGAACTCGACACGTCACAATCGTTCCGCAATCCCTCCCCGGCTCACTCGAAAACTCTCCCTGCAACAAATGGGCCCGGTAACGCATGATCCGCAACCCCATCCCTCCCGGACCACTCCGGACCGCCGCATCCTCGCCGCCTTTGCGCCCGTTGTCCTTCACCTGTAGGATCAGATGATGGTCCTCGGTGAACAAGGACACATCGATCCGCCCTGGATCCGCATGCTTCACCGCATTGTTGATCGCTTCCTGGGCGATTCGAAACAAGTTCGTCGCCGCGAACTCATGCACCTTGGGCAGCCCGCGCTCCCCATGCACCACCACCGGAATCTCGCAATGATTCAGCGTCCGCTCGGCAAGCTGCCGCAACGCCTCCGGAAGACCATCCGCATCCTCAAGCTCCAACGGATTCAAGCCGCGCGCAATATCCCGCGTTTTCTTCGCCGACTGCTGAATCAACTGAATCACATCCTCCACCTGACTCGCCATCGCTTTGCCCGACGAACCCAGCGCCAGCACGATCAACCGTGCCTTGTACGCCGCCGCCGTCAGCAACTGGCCCAGGTCATCGTGAAGGTCACGGGCGATTCGTTGTTGCTCCTGCACGGTTGCATCCACCAGTTCCTTCTCCATCCGACGCAACTCCGTGACATCATTCAACACCCCAATCACCCCGCAGCCCCCCCCCTTCCCCTGCGTGTACATCGTCTTCACAAACTGAATCGCATACACCCTACCGTCCTCAAGACAAACCTGTCGCTCATAATGCAAAACGGAAGCGGGTGAAGATCCGGCCAACAGCTCTTCATCACGATAGGCAAGCGCCTCCACCGTTGCCTGATCCGACCAGTTCAACTCATGCATCCGCTTGCCCAGCAACTCCCGCTCCGACCATCTCGCCATCAACCGGCAAAACGGCTCGTTCGCCCCGAGGAGTCTCCGCTCGCCGTCCGTGTAATAGACCGGCATCGGAATCGCATCCAGCAACGTCCGCTGAAACACCAGACTCTCCGCCAACTCCCGTCCCGACGTCTCCAGATGATCCAGCATGGTATTGATTCCACCGGCAAGCCCTCCGACCTCGTCATCGCTCTCGACCTCGGCCCGCCGTGTAAGCTCGGTGCAGGATCGCATCGAATCGACAAACTCCGTCAGTCGCAACACCGGGCCGGTCACCTGCCGCGAAAGCTTACGGGAGTATCCAAGGCTCGCCATCAATCCCAGCATGGCAAGTACGAGCAGCCCCGCCAACACACGCAACATGCGCTCATAAACCCCGCTCATACTATAGACTAAAAGCATCCACCCGATCGGCTCGCCATCCAACTCTAACGGAGCGTAGCGAAGCGTATACCGCAACGTCTGAATAAACAGTGCTCCGCCCTCATGGCGATGCGGAACCTCCACCTTGCCCTCACCAGACAGACGACTCCATGTAGCAAGCTCCACATGATCCACCGTGCAAACCCGCGCATACACCGCATACGGCTTCAAATACAGCGAGCCCAAAAGTTCCTTTGCCGACACCTCATCACCAAACAACAACGCCGCGCTCACGTTGTAACCCAGAAGATCCGCGGTCGAAGCCAGCTCTTGCTTCTGCTCGGCCAACCGCGCCCACGCAGAAATCACCGCCACCCCGGCAACTACGAAGATCAGCAGCGCAATCCCGTACAGGATTAGCAAGCGGTACAACCGCCGTTGAAATGAATGTCTCAATTTGGGGCTACTCATTCTATCTCCCTGACCAATTTCCCGCGCTCATACACCCTGGCCAACCGCAACAGGGACGACTTCAGCGTCAACCCCGAGGCCTTCACATCGCTTAAACTGATTTCGATCCGGTACCGACCATCCACACGGAAAAAATTGACCATGGATCCCATCCGGAGTCCCCCCCGAATCTCCGTCAACGTCAGAACCGGTGACCCCGCTACCGCGTTCAGAAACGCCTGGATCTCCGCCCGATCGCCTCCATGAAAATACACCGCATGAAGGCCTTGAAGATCCGCCTCCTCCCCCACATGGACCACCCGCACCGCATGCCCGCGAAGCGGTTGCCGGGCCAAATCCACAAAGTCCGCTGCCACCTCGCTAGACCCCCAAAAACCCACCCGGATCTCATCCCCCTCCGCCAACTGTTCAGGGGGCCAATCCGCAAAACGCAGAACATTATAAATCAACGCCGCCCGCACCTCTGCCTCATCCGGTCGGACTTCGCCCCCCCAGCCAAGCGCTAAATGAGTGGCCCCTACCCCGACCAGCACGATGCCGGCCAAAACCTTTTTGACATGACCCAGCATCACATCAAGCGTTCCCTCCGGGAATGACTAAAACAGCCACGTAACTTTCCCATAAACCCCCCGCTCGATCTCCGGCTCCAAGGTATTCAAAAACCGGGCGCTGTATTCCTTGTGACGCGATTCCAATAGATTCTGTCCCACCACCGCAAACTCCACGTTCGGGCGATACCGCCACGCCACCCTTGCATCCAGCGTGAAATACGAGGACACATCCAACCTCGTAATCGGGTCAACATAACGACCCCATAAATCCAACTCCACATCACGTCCCAAATCCATCGACGTCCTCAACCCGAATTGATGCCGGGGCGACTTGTCCTGATCCGACAATACAAGAAAGTCCTGCCCGCCCGGCTTGTTCTTCAGGTTAAACCGAAGAAAACTGTGAATCGCCTGAAGCCGCAACCAATCCGTCGCCGACCATTGCACCGACGACTCCACCCCGTAGCTTTCCCCCTTCAACAGGTTCGCCCCGTTGAATGGCTGTAAGAAGGCCGTGCCCTCCGGATTGGTCGCCCGCCTCTCCCCCGGCTCCGCTGAAGCCAGCTTATCGTAATCGTGGTAAAACACCGACACATCCACCATCAGGTTCGGCGTCACCAACCCCCGGTACCCCGCCTCATAAGCAATTAACTCTTCCGCATCCAAATCCCGGTCACCGAATACATACCACGCCACCGGAAACTCTCCCCGCCGGTCCACCGTCACCAGAAAGTTCCCTTCTCGCTCCAAACGCGAAGGAATCCGCACCGCCCGCGCCACCGAACCCCACACCCGATGCTCCTCTGCCACCTTCCCCGTTAACCGGAGGCTCGGCTGAACCTCCCAGCCCGTAAAATCATTGTGCTCAAACTTACTGCCCCCCGAAATCAACAACCTTTCGTCAAGCAACGAAAGCGTATCCTCCACAAACAGGTTCAC
This sequence comes from Kiritimatiellia bacterium, assembly GCA_035327665.1. Taxonomy (GTDB): domain Bacteria; phylum Verrucomicrobiota; class Kiritimatiellia; order CAIVKH01; family CAIVKH01; genus DAOLCW01. Next base: position 3,535 of record DAOLCW010000122.1, on the reverse strand, counting down.
CAAGTGCATGTCCCGGTTTTCCGGATCGAACCCGATAAACTGACCGCTCTGATTGTTCTCCTGCATGAACCGGTACCCGCCACCCCACGCAACTTGATTTCGCAACCCAAGTTCAAACACATGCTTCACCTCCGCATCCACCGTGTGACGCTGCTCCTTGTAGGTCGGTGAAACATCCCGGTCCACCCAGTCGTAATACCCCTTTAACTCCAGACGCGACCCCTCGTTGATCACGTGGCTCCAGTTTCCAATCACATGCGCCCCGTAATTATCCGCCGTCGACAGCGTAACCTCATCCGCCAACCTCGGCCCCACCGTCGCCCGGCCCGCGATCTCCGAATAACTGTAATAAAAACCCCCGTGCAACGACCACTTGTCCCACAGCGACGGCTCCCCATCCAACCGGAACCCGGTCCGATAACTATGCCACTCCTCAAGCGTGCTATTCCCCTCCGAATCCACGAACCCGTCCCGCAAGAAACCCTTTCCATACACCCGGTACGTCGTCGTTTCATTCAACTCCCCCCCATAACGCACCGATCCAAACACCCGCTCCGTCGTGCCTCCTCCCGCCACCACCTGACCACCCTGCGTATCCCGCGAAGACTTCGTAATTACGTTAATCACCCCATTCACCGCATTTGCCCCCCACACCAACCCTCCCGGACCACGAATCACCTCGATTCGGTCCACATCCTCCAGAAGCACATCCTGAAGCTCCCACGTCGTCCCCGAAAACAACGGCGTGTACACCGAACGCCCATCAATCAACACCAATAGATTCTTCGCAAACTGCGTATGGAACCCCCGCACACTCACCGCCCAGCGACTCAGATCGATCCGCGATACCGTCATTCCCGGCGCAAGCGCCAGAGCATCCGCCAGCGTCGTCGCTCCCGACCGCCGGATATCGTCACCCGTCACCACCGCCACCGGCGCAGGCGTATCAAAATAGGCATCCGGCGTCTGAGATGCCGATACAATCTGTAGGGACAGCAGAGCCTCCAAACTCAAGTCCGCCAGCGTCCCCCCGCCTCCTCGCTTCTCCATCTCCTGCCCCCACAACGCCTGACTCATTATTCCCCATAGTCCTACCCACACGATCACCACCGCCCAAGATTGTCCCTTGCGAATGCTCGACTTCATACGCACCTCATTTCTCATGGTTAAAAACTCGCCTCGGCACCGCCCAACACATTGAAAACAATCAAGTTCGGGAATAACCAAAGCCTTGTTGCCCCAAATTCTGCCCAACAATCCGCAAAAATGCACACCAATTCGCCCCCGATATGCGCATAAGAAAAAATCTTAGGTCCAATTCCCGGACCCACCCCATACCTCGAATACCATAACCGATAACTTCTCGGCATGGAGGGTCGCGCTCCCGAGCCCTGCGTAGCTCAAGCGAAGCGGGGAGCGCATCCCTCCAAGATGCAGATCATTGTCTGTCTTTTATACCAGTACGTTTGGACAAGTGGGACAAGGCAGGGCAAACCCTCAGGGTGAGCCGCAACTTCTCAACCACCCCTTACTTCCCACCTCTCCGTCTCTGGCCGTAGCACCCCAAGACCGGACCCCGCGAAGAAAGCCATCGGACTCGCAAGATCTCATCTTCCGGAACCATCCTGCCAAACCCGTATCAAAAAGGCAGAAGCAATCGGTCCACCAGTTCCAGCAGCATCAACATGGGAATCGCCGTAACCAACGAAACCATCGTGCTCACCACCACCGCCCGCGCCCCCAACCCCGCATCCCTCCCAAAACGGGCGAGGAACAAGGGGACCGAAACCCCGATCGGCATGACCGCAATCAGATACAAAATCCCCCGCATTTCCCGGTCCCCAAACCATGGTGAAGCCATCGCCACACCCATGATCGCCAACCCGAACATCAGCGGCGCCGCCAGCAGCCGGATCGTAACAATCCATGCCATGCCCCGCTTCGACATCCTGCCCGCATCCCGCAACGCCGCGATTTGGCAGCCCAGCGCAATCAACGAAACCGGCACCGTGATCGAACCCACCCAACTCCCCGCCTCCACCACCCCTTCGATCAACCGTGGCATCCCGCCTCCCTCACCATCCCCCCACATCCACCCCAGCCCCATCCCCACCCCCGTCGCCAGCATCCCCGGATTCACCACCAGACTCCGCATCGAATGCCCCCCCCGCAACGTCCCCCTCAAAAACCATACCCCCACCGTCCACAACAACACCTGCATCGGAATGTTGAATAAAATCACCGCCTGGACTCCCACCTCCCCATGCAGCGGACCTACCATCGCCAACGGCAGAAAAATCCAATTCGGAAGCATCACACAAAACAACGCGCTGCGCGGCTCACCCGGCCACGATCGATAAAACCACCTCCACCATCCCACCAACCCCGCCATCCCCAGCATCACCACCGCCGCAAACCCCATTTCCAGCACCGCCCCCACATCCCCCCGGTCAAACGACCTCGCCAACGAACTCACCACCATCGCCGGAAACAACCCGTCAATCACCAACCGGCTCAAACGGTCCGTGAACCGCTGACCTCCCCCCAGCAGCACAAGCCCGCCATACCCCGCCACCACCAACCCCACCATCCACGCCAGCCGGATCCCCACCGGCGCCCAAACCTCCACATTCATAACCAGATCACACGTCTTGCCCCATCGACTTCCCCGCGATCCACCCCGTCGTCCACGCCGACTGAAAATTAAAGCCCCCCGTAACCCCGTCGATATCCAGCAACTCCCCCGCCACATACAGCCCCGGACACACCCGGCTTCCCATCGTCCGGAAATCAATCTCCTTCAACACCACCCCGCCGCACGTCACAAACTCATCCTTGTACAAACTCTTCCCCGTCACCTCAAACCGCGACCCCGTCAACATCTCCGCCAACCCCAACAAGCCCCCCTTCGTCACCCCGGCCCACGCCACCTCCCTCGTCACTCCCGGAACCCCCAGACAAAGCGACTGCCACAACCGCCCAGGAAGACCGAACGGATTCCACGAAACCACCAACTTCCCCCCATGCTCCCCCTTCACCCCCCGCAACCTCTCCGCCATCTCCTCCAACCGGCAACCCGGCACCCACTGCACCCGCAACCCAAACCGGTAATCCATCTCATGTAAAATTCGCGCCCCCCAAGCCGACAACTTCAAAATCGCCGGACCACTCCACCCCCAATGCGTAATCAACAACGGCCCCCGCTGCATCAATTTCGTCCCCTCCACACTCACCACCGCATCCCCTACCGAAATCCCCGCCAAATCCGAAATCCGCCCGTCCCCGCACTCAAACGTAAACAGCGACGGACAAGGTGGCGCCACCCCATGCCCCAACTGCTCCGCCAGCGACCTCCCATTCCCATTCTGATTCCCCCCCGTCGCCAACAGCAACCGGTCCGCCCTCACCACCTCCCCCGTCGTCGTCTCCAACTCAAACCCCTGCTCCAATCGCCGCCCCTTCACCGCCCCGCACCCCGACCTCACCACCCACCCCACCGCCCGCGCCCCCCCCACCGAACACCCCACCGACCTCC
>DAOLCW010000121.1:0-8567 GCA_035327665.1 Kiritimatiellia bacterium | reverse complement strand
TCGCCGACAACGGCGGCCCGACCCTGACCCACGCGTTGTTGTCCGGCAGCCCGGCAATTGACGCGGCGGTCGCTATCGTCGGCATCACCAACGACCAGCGCGGCGTCTCGCGTCCGCAAGGAACCGCGCCCGACATCGGCGCAGTGGAGAGCCCATTCTCCGTGCAAACCATCCATTTCCCGGCGATCCCCGATCAAGTCAGCACGAACCTGCTCGGCCTCACGGCCACCGCGTCCAGCGGGTTGCCGGTGAGTTTTGCGGTGGGCAGCGGGCCGGGATCGCTTTCGGACGGGACGAACCTGATGTTTACCGGAGCGGGCATGGTCAGCGTGGTGGCGTCGCAGGCCGGGGATAGCAACTGGAGCGTCGCGCCGTCGGTCACGAATACGTTCACGGTGCTCGGGGTGTATACAGTGCAGGTTGTTTCTGCGCACGGTATGGCGGAGCCCGCAGAGGGGGATCACATCTACGTTCAAGGAACCGTGATCACCAATCAGGTGCTCTCACCGGAAACCCTGGGCACGACGCAATTTGTGGCAATCGGCTGGGCGATGACCGGACATGAGCCCGCCTCCGGCGCCGATGCCGAGCTGGTTTTCGCGGTCACCAATAACGCCACCCTGACCTGGCTGTGGACCACTCAGTACTGGCTGCAGGTGCAAAGCGGGCCGAACGGGAGCGTGGATCCCGGCGACGGCTGGCAAGCGGCCGGCGCCACGGTGGACCTCACCGCCCTGCCGGATCTCTATTATGCCCTCGACCAATGGTCCGGCGATGCCTCGGGCGATGCGAATCCCCTGCCCCTCTTGATGAGCGGGGCCCGATCGGTCTCGGCCTCCTTCGCCGCCCTCTACACCACCAACCATCCCACGCCATTGTGGTGGATGGCCAGCTTCGGAATCACCAACGACTTCGAAACCGCGGTGGGCGAGGATCCCGACGGCGATGGCGCGTTGACCTGGGAGGAGTTCATCATGGATACCGACCCCACCGACCCGGATTCCGTCCTTCGCGTCCGCGCCATCGACCCATTTTTCGGAACGAACTGCTGGGAGGTGGTCTGGACCAACCATGTGCCGCCCTTCGAGATCGGCACCAATATCGAATGCGAAGTCATCAGCCAAGTGATTACATGGCCGGTTTCAACCCAACGAATGTATGATGTATCTGCGGCGGCAGGGGTGGCTCAGCCCTGGCAGCCACTGCCCGGCATGACCAATCTCGCGCCGACCCTGCCTTTCCTGATCATCACCAATCCCACCCCCGGCTCCGAGTTGGAGGTGTTCCGCATTGATGTAAACGTGCCTTGATACTGGAGTTCTACGGCAATCCGTCATGGGCATCGGTTTCACGAACGTGTCCGACTCGTATTCTGATGAAAAGGGGTCAGGCAGGGGGATGGAGCTTGAGGAATTGATCGATGACGAGGTCGGCAGCCCCGGCGGGGGTGAGGCCGTCGGTGTCGATCTGGAGGGGGATGGCGTCGTAGAGGGGTTTGCGGGCGGCGAGGAGTTCGCGGATTTTGGCGAGCTTGTCGTCGACTTGGAGGAGGGGGCGGTTGGTGTCGTTGCCGACGCGGCGAAGAATCCACTCGGGGGTGGCGGTGAGGCAAATGACCGTTCCGGTGGTGGCGAAGGCCTGGATATTGGCCGGATTGAGCACAATGCCGCCGCCGGGGGCGATGACCCGCCCGGATTCGGACGCGAGTTCTTTGACGAGGTCATGCTCCATGGCCCGGAAGGCAGGCTCGCCGTCCTCGGCGAAGATGCGGGGGATGGATTTCCCGGCCCGGCGGACGAGTTCATCGTCCATGTCGAGAAAGGGACGATTGAGGCGTTGGGCGCAGATGAGGCCGGTGCTGGTTTTTCCGGTTCCCATGAAGCCGACGAGAATGAGGTTGGGGTTGGAGGTGGTCATTGGGGGGGAGTAGGTGGGGAGGTTCGGGGTTCGGGGGTTCAGGTGTTCAGGTTTCAGTGTTGAACACTGAACACTGAACCCTTAACACGTTTTCGTTTACGATTACGATTAGGATTACGAGTGGGGGGTGGGGCGGGCGGTGATGAAGGAGATGTACCAGTCCCAGAGGACGTCGCCGCCGAGCATCCAGATGACGGCGGCGAGGGCGAGGTAGGGACCGAAGGGCATGCGGCCGCGCAGTTCGAGGCCTCCGAAGGCGATGAGGAGAAGTCCGCCGACGGAACCGATGACCGAGGAGATGATGATGGTGAAGAGGACGGCTTGCCATCCGAAGAACGCGCCAATGGCCCCGAGGAGCTTGACATCGCCGAGGCCCATGGCGTCGCGCTTGAGGGCGGCTTTGCCGATCACCCCGACGAGGTAGAGGCTTCCGGCTCCGGCGAGGACGCCAAGGGCGGAGGCGAGGAGGCCGTCGAGGGGGGTGGATTTGCCGTGGAGGGCGGGAAGGAGGGGGCTGAGGATAAGGCCAAGGAGAATGCCGCCGAGGGTGACGCGGTCGGGGAGAATCATGTGGTCGATGTCGACGAAGGAGCCGAGGATGAGCCCGAAGGTGACGAGCATGTAGACGGGGGTGAGGGGGGTGGCGCCGTAGTGATTCCAGATGGCGAGAAAGAGGACGCCGGTGAGAAGTTCAACGAGGGGGTAGCGGAGGGAGATGGGGGCGCGGCAGGCCCGGCAGCGGCCACGCAGGAGCAGGTAGCTGAGCACGGGGATGTTGTCGAAGGCGGCAATGGGTTTCTGGCAGGAGGGACAGTAGGAGCGGGGCCGGACAATGGAGAGGCCGAGGGGGATGCGGTAGATGCAGACGTTGAGGAAGCTCCCGATGCACAGGCCGCCGACGAAGGAGAGGACGGTGAAATAGAGGGTCCAGAAGGGCGTGGTCATTGGGGGTAAACGGCGCGTTCGAGAGCGGTGCGCATGGCGTGGATGTCGGGGGATTGTCCGGTCCAGATTTCGAAGGCGCGGGCGCCTTGGTGAAGGAGCATGCCGAGCCCGTTGGCGGTGGTGGCGCCGCCGAGGCGGGCTTCGGCCATGAAGATGGTTTCGGGGACCATGTAGATGAGATCGAAGGCGTGTTGTCCGGGGCGGAAGGCTTGGGAAGGGAGGAGGGGGCGGTCGCCGGGTTTCATGCCGACGGGGGTGGCCTGGACAATGATGTCGGCCTCGCGGCAGCGGGCGATTTGCTGGTCGGGGGTGGTGGCGAGGAGAGCCTCGATTCCGGGGGCGGCGTGGTGGATTTCGGCGGCGACGGCCTCGCAGCGGGAGTGGTCGAGGTCGGCGAGGGCGATCTGGGCGGCACCTGCGCGGGCACTGACGAGAGCTACGGCGCGTCCGGCTCCACCGGCGCCGAGAACGAAGATCCGCTTACCCTCGATACCGCCGCCGGATTCTTCCATGGCCTTGAGGAAACCGTAACCGTCGGTGTTGTGGCCGACCAGACCTTGAGGGGTGAAGGCAACGGTGTTGACGGCTCCGACGAGCCGGGCCGATTCGTCGAGCTGGTCAAGGCCACGAAACGCGACTTCCTTGTGGGGGATGGTGAGGTTGACCCCGCCGAAACCCATGGACTGCATGGCCTCGAGGACGGGGAGAAGGCGATCAGGATGGACATCGAAGGCGAGGTAGATGGCGTCGAGACCGAGCGACGCGATGGATGCGTTGTGCATCACGGGGGAAAGGGTGTGGCCAATGGGATGGCCAAGCACCGCGTAAGGTTTGGTATAGCCGGAAAGGGGTTTCATGGTGGGTGGAGGTCGTTTGATTTGGATTTCCAAGGTTTGGAAATGTCGGGGAGGGAGTTTTCCAAGGTTTGGAAAGTTTGGGAAGTTTATTTATCCCGAAGGCCGGTAGTGGAACCGCAGAAGACGCAGAAGAACACAGAAAAATTCAAGAGGGCAACGATTGAAAAAGTACGTTCGTGACCTGTTGCTCCAACCTGTTTTTTGCGTTATCCGAGTAATCTGCGGTTACGACTTCTTTATTCGGGTTTATGGGAAAACGATGCCGGTGAAACAATTTTCATCCCTCATTCGTTCTTCTTATCACCCGATTAGGTCGGGGGTCCAGGTGTGGGCGATGAGGTTGGTGAGGGGGGCGCGTTGGCAGAGGGCGGCGGTGGTTTGATCGAAGGCGATGAGATCGGCCATGTGCCAGGCGGACGGGGGCTGGTCGTCGATCCGGGAATCGAGGAGGGCGGCGGGGGCGGGAGCGACGGAGACGTCGAAGGTGTGAAGGGGGCAGGCGAGGCCAAGGCCAAGGGCTTTGATGAAGGCCTCCTTCCGGGTCCACACGCTAAAAAAACCGGAGGTGAAATCGGGGCAGGCTTCGAGGTCGCGTTGTTCGCGGGGGGAAAAGAAGCGGGAGGCGATGTCGCGGGAGGCGCGGGGGCCATGGGCCTCGATGTCGACGCCGATGTGGGGGGTGTCGAGGGTGACGGCAAGGAGGGCAAGATCGCTGGTGTGGGAGAGGTTGAAGTGAAGGGGGGAATCGATGAGGTGAGGTTTGCCATGGGGGCCGGTGGCGAAGTGGAGGGAGGAGGGAGGGCACCGGAGGCAGGCGGCAAGGGTGGAGCGAAGAAAGGCGAAGCTGAGGACTTGGAGTCGGCCCCGGGCAGGATGGATCAAGCGGTCAGCGCGTTGGATTTCTTCAGGGGTGAGAATGGCGCGGGCGCGGTGGAGGTCGGATTCGGTGGCGAGGAGGCGGGTCCGCCAAAGGTAGGTGTGGCCGGGCCGCAGCTCGGGGAACGGGGTGGAGGCTCGCCAGGATGTGGGACCGAGGATCACGCGCTTTCGCGAAGAACAATTTTAGGGTCGATGATGTGCATCTCGCCATGGGCCCGGGAATCAATCAGGGTCATGATGGCTTGGACTTTTTCGGCAAGCCCCTGATCGATGGTGGTAAGACGGGGGCGCACGACGCGGGCGATGGGAAGGTTGTCGTAGCCGACGACGGTGATGTCTTCGGGAACACGAATGCCGCGCTCTTGAAGGCCGTCGATGAGGCCGGCGGCGACGATGTCGGCGGCGGTAACGACGCCCTGGACTTCTGCGGCGATCACGGCCTCGGCGGCGTGGAAGCCACCGTCATAGGTTGCGGTGACGGAATGGTGGGGGAGGGGATCGATTTCGGCCATGGAGCAAGCGGTTCGGGCACCGTGGTAACGGAGGGATACGACATCTTTTGATGCGGCTGGCTGGACGTCACCGAGAAAGAGCATGCGGGGGCGTCGCAGGTCGATGAGTCGTTCGGCGGCGAGGTAGCCGCCTTTGATTTCGTTGGTGCGGACCTGGCTCAAGGGGGAGGTGTCGTCGAGGGTATCGTAAAGGATGCAGTGGACATCGTTAAGGGCGAGGGATTCGGGCGGGGTCCAGTTGGTGGCCCCAACGAGGATGGCGGTTTCGGCGCCGCGTTGGAGGAGAAATTCGGTGGCTTCATCGTTGGTTCCTCCGTAGATGCAGAGGCCGTATCCTTTTTTGCGGGCAGCATGTTCAAGGCGAAAGATGAATTCGCCGTAGAAGGGGTTGACGTCGCCACTTTGGTCATTTTGGTTCATGGTGGGGAAGACAACGGCGATGAGGCGGGTTTTTTTGCCGGAGAGGGCGGCGGCGGCGAGGTTTTTGACGTAGCCGAGCTCGCGGGCGGCGGCGAGGACGCGGTCGACGGTGGCTTGGGTTAGCTCCTGGGTGCGACCATTGAGGGCGTAAGATACGGTGGCGGCGGATACGTTAGCCCGCCGAGCGACGTCGAGAATGGTGGGTTTGGTTCGGGGAGATCGGGAACGACGGGTGCGGCGAGGCGGGGAAAGGTTATCGGAGGGCAAGGGGGTATTCATAGGGTTGAATCGTTTAAGTATATTGGGGATTGGTTCGGTGCAACACAATAATTCGTAAACATAGCGGAGGATGGGCTGAGGTTCGGTTTTAAATGCCCAGCCAACGGCGATCGAACTGATGGCTAATCACAGGTAAGTAAATTGCTCATGCCCCGCAAACAGAAGGGTTTGCGGATTTTATTCACAGGCGGGGTGGCGGACTGTGAATAAGTTCCGGGGCGGCGCGATGTTGCTTGCGTAGTTTGCAAGTACTTCTGATTGAATGGATAGCGTGAGCGCAAATTTTGTTTTGGGTGAGGGCCGCTGGAAATTTAAGGGTTGGTTGTGGATAAGTGGGGAGAAAACGTGTTGTTTCATCACCGGGGAAATTGCAAGTGCAACCCCTGTCCGTAGATGTGCAGGAGGGGGCGTTTCGGACCGTTCCGGTCAAGACGTCTTCGGACTCGCAGCTCACCAAAGTCCCCCCAAGGCATCTTTCGCAAAACCGCGCAAAGGTTCTTGCCTGATGCAGGAGGGCCAGCGAGAAGAGGAGATAACCTCAAACGGTTGGTGGATTCACGACGCTTTGTATGTATTCAGCGCCCCGGCGATGATCGGTTTGGCCCATTCGGGAGCCCTCGATAATCCATTCGGTTCAACGATTTTCCGGGCTTCTACATGGAGTAGAAGTTGCGGCCTTGGTGGTTTGCCTTCATGCGGGTCGGCCTCATGGGAATTGTCGTAAAGCCGGAGGCTGTGCAGTTGAGGTAATAGGGCAATGAGGTTACGCCGACTGCTGTCCCAACGCTTCCGGATATCCGCTACCGGGATGTCGTGTCCTCCGCGTTCCACGCGCGCCCGGACGCGGGCGATGTTCCGTTCCACGGATTCCAGTCCCACATACCATATCTTTACCTGCATCCCTGCGGTTGCGCCTGAGATCAGTAAGTTTGTGATGGTATGACCGCCCAGCGTGGTCTCGAAGGCGTAAACGTCTTTTCGTGCGATCGACTGTTCAAGCAACTCTTTTCCCAGCATCCACGTATGGCTGTTGGCCACACCCGGTGTCATGGTGGGGTGCATGTCGCGCAGCTTCCGGGCCACCCTGTCCGGATTGTAGTACTCAACCCCTTGAGACTCCATCTTCGCGCCCCCGATGCTGCTTCTGCCGGAGCCATTAACGCCCGCCAAAACATAGAGTGCGGGGGTCGCCATCAATGACCTGAGGCACGGGAAATTGCATTCTTGCCGAGTTCGTCTGGCGACGCACCAAATGCACGCTCATAACCCGCTTGAGCCTTGTTCGTCTGCATGGTTGCGAAGCGCTTGTCGTAGTCCTTGCGAAGAATTTCCAAGGGGTCTCTCGCCGCGAGTTCCTCGACGATCTGATCGTAAAGTTCAACAGAAAGGAGGATCGCTTCCCGCTTGCGGTTACGCGTAATGCTCACCGCCCCCCCCTTCAGAACCTGATTGAAGACCCCTTTGAAGGCATTCTTCAGTTCGGAAGCCGCCGAAGTGGGAAGACTCTTGGACGGATGAAGGCCATGGATATCATAAATCGTAGTCATAACAATGGCAATATCGGCCAATCTTGCCTTATTTTCAAGTATGTTTGCCACCCATGAACCAATAAACCAGGACGGGAATGGGAAAGGATGAGGAGGCATGGGGGTATGTTCGCGAAGCCAACTGGAGGAATAGGTTAATGATCTTCATGATCATCACCCAGCAGTATATGCCACTCAATCACCCGGCTCATGCAAGGGTACTCTATGCCCCCTAACCCCGGTGATTCGTGCTGTCCTCATCGCCGCATAATCCCCGTAACATCTTCTCCATCAACGTACACAACGACGGGCGGGTACTTAGCAATCCTTAGCACTTTAATCAGGAATAGATGAGGTGTGCCCTGTTGACAAAACGTCAGCCATATGAACGTTAACACTGAGGCAGCGCGTGATACGCGGGATGTGGCGCAGCCTTCACCAAAAAGGCCGCGACGCGTATCACGCGTCGCCATTCTCTGGTTCGCTGCCTATGCCTTCTCTAGCAAATCGCCCTCAACATATTGATGAATAAGTCCCGATATCAATGCCTGATACGGCAACCCCTTTTGAAGGGCCTTTCTTTGAATGCCAATCAAATCATGGTTGCTGATTCTGATATTGATTCGTTTGTCCTTCTTGAAGGTGTGATCTGATGCATCAGCGAGCTTCGCCATGAGAGCCTTGGATGGCTTTCGTAATTTCATCCGCCCCTGTTCGTACGCTTCAAGAATTTCGTTCTCTTCAGATGCTTTCATGTTGCCCACCTATCTCTTGTCGGTATTCACGAGTTGCCTTCCGGCTTGGTATGGCCGTCTTCAGGAATATCGTGTCACCATTCACTACGTATGGAACCAAGTAAATGTAGCCTCTGATCGGGATGAAGAATACCTCTTGCCCTGGGTATTTGTCTTGGTTCCAATGGTTCGCTACACGCCAGAGCTGTCCGGCACCAAGGAGCAAGGCGATTTCTTCAAACGATATGCCCCGCTTTTCTTTCAGCCACCCGTTCTTCTCGGGATTCCACTCAAATATCATACTCTACAGTGTATGCCTATAAGGCATCCTGTCAAGTGGTGTTTTTCAGCGAACGCTAAGCGTTTTATCCGAAGTGCCGCCGATGTACCGCGTGGTCTTGTGCGGGGCGTTTTCCCGGCGGCATTTCGGATAAAGGGGCGAGGGGGGCGAGGGGGTCAGTCCGCACATCCTAACATGTTTAGCTTCTTTGTCCACTT
>DAOLCW010000120.1:0-8612 GCA_035327665.1 Kiritimatiellia bacterium | reverse complement strand
CTTCGCCGCGGCAGTCTTCGTTCTCGCTGCGCTGCGAACGAAGACTGGCGGAGAGAGAGGGATTCGAACCCTCGGTACGGGTTTTACACCCGTACAACTGATTAGCAATCAGTCGCTTTCGACCACTCAGCCATCTCTCCGTTCGATCGGCCGGCGGGAACCACCGGCCATCGGAAGAATCTAGCCACCTGCCCCGTCAAGGGCAAGGAGCTTTATTTCACTTTTTCGGAACCTTCACGCCCTTGAACCGGCCCATCGGGGGCAATTTGCCCACCAACGGCTTCGCATAGTCGATGAACGCCTTCGTCACATCATTGCCCTGCTTGTTGATGAAATTGTCCGGCATGTGCCGGGTCTCCTTCGACACCGACCGCAGCTCCACCCGTTCAAACGTCACCGCATACTTCTTGCCCGGCTTGCGCTTGATCGCCACGCTGCCATCGTGCCATTTCCCGGTCGCAAACTGCACCGCCTTCGCACCGACCTGCCGCGCTTCCTTCGCGTCCACTTCCGAAACCAGACCCGCGAACGACCGTTGCAAGTATCCAAACGTATCCGAACGCACCCGCGAAATCTTCGCCTGCTCCTTGATCGCCTTGGCCAGCGAATCGCCCAGCGCTCCGCTTCCGCTCAACTGCACATTCCCGTGCGAATCCACTTCCTTGGTGAACTTCGCGGCAATCGCCTCCCCCTTCTCGTCTGAAATTCCCTCCGAAACCGCGACCACGCACCGGCCATATTTTTTCACCACCCCTTGAACATCCTTCACAAACCGCTCAATCGAAAACGGCCGCTCCGGAAGGTAGATGAGGTGCGGACCGTCATCCGGATACACCCGGGCCAACGCCGCCGCTGCGGTCAGAAATCCCGCATGCCGTCCCATAATCACATTGATCTTCACACCCGGCAGAGCCCGGTTGTCCAGGTTATCCCCCATGAACGCCTGGGCCACGAAGCGCGCACCGCTCCCGAAACCGGGGGTGTGATCGTTCTCCCGAAGATCGTTGTCGATCGTCTTGCAGATATGGAAGCAATGCATGTCATACCCGAACTTGATCGCTTCCTCGTTGATGATGTGGGTCGTCTCCGCCGAGTCATTCCCCCCGATGTAAAAGAAATAGCGCACGTTGTACTTCTGCAGCACCTTGAAGATCGCCTTGCAATCGTCCGGGGTCGGCTTCTTCCGCACCGAGCCCAGCGCCGACGAGGGCGTATTCGCCACCGCTTCCAACGTCGCCGGAGTCTCCTTGCCGAGGTCGATGAACGTCTCGGTCAAAATCCCCTGGATCCCATGAAGCGAACCAAAAATCTTCTTGATCTTGTCCTTGTGCTTCTTCGCCTCCACCACCGCCCCGATCAGGCTTTGGTTGATCACCATCGTCGGACCGCCGCTCTGCGCGATCAGCATGTTTCCCGTCAATTTTTTCCGTGCGCTTGCCATAATCGTTCCTCTCAGGGTTTAGCTTTGTTCAAAGAAGGTCTCCCGCCCGATGCCCCGAAAACCGCGACACCTCGTCTCCTGGAGGGACGAAATCCCGCGAGTCCGCTAAAACACTCAGGCAGGTAAAAAACGTGGCAAGAATAAACATCCCCCACCCGGAATCAAGCCGAAGGTTGCGCCCCCCTCAGCGGACAAGCCACAAAGCTGAATTCATAAATCGACTGAACACCCGAAGTCTTCAACCTTTTGGAGTGCGGGATCTCGATCCCGCTCTGTACTTCGCTTCTTGAAGCGAAGGTTAATTACAACTCAACCCAACCCCGCCGAGGCGAAGCCCCGCTGGGGCGAAGACTGCCCGAACACTCCAGATGGCATCGGACGAAATGCCGATCGGCCCCCCTAAAATCCTCGCACGGCTCCCTTCTTCCTCAGGCGTTACAAAACCCCCGCCATCATCCCAAAACGCTCCCGCGCATAGTCCCGCACCCGGGCCTCCGCCTCGCAAAGCCGCTGTTCCGCCACGTCTGGAGCCTCCGAATTCATTCCATCCGCAAGAATCACCTCAACCCCGTCAAATCCCATAAACTCGAACACATGCCGAACCAACGGGGTCGCATGATCCCACGAAGCCCGCTCGCCCCGGTAGCTCCCCCCCGCTGTCATTAGAACCAGGGCTCGCCTCCCCGCCATCTTCCCGCGATACACCCCTCCCTCGAGATCCCATGTCCTCCCCTTCTGGGTCACCGCATCAATCCACGCCTTCACCGGGGCTGGCACCGAAAAATTGTAGATGGGAAACGCCAGGACCACATCGCGGGCCTGCTCCAGCAAACTCACCTGCCGGTCAGCCGCCGCAAGTTGCCGTTGCTCCTCCGCCGACAACTGCACACCCTGATAATTCCGGCGCGTGTACGCAGCCAGCCGGACCGCGTCGAACATCGGCGGCGCCTCCCGGGCAAGGTCGACGTCCACCACCCCCTCACCGCCCGCCTCGTCGCGGAAAGCTGCAACGAGGCGGCGGGTATTGGACTGCTGCCCACGAGGGAGAAAATGGACCAGCAGGATCGACATGATTAACCCCGGTCCGCCAGCAACGCGGCTACGCCCTTGTGATGGCTCCAGATCAGAAACGTCGAGGTCACCGTGATCAAAATCACCGGAGGATCAAACAACCCATATCCGGAGGTAATGAACGCATGAAACGCGACGATGTTCACCACGATCGGGGTCAGGATCAGCAAACCAAGCACCCGGGTCTTCGGAATCACCACCAACACGCCACCGAGAACTTCCAACACCTTCACGAAGGTCAGGAAGCCTGTCACATACATCGCCCCCATAAAATTCGCGGGCGGCGTATCCGGCTCAGGCTGGGGAATCGGAATGAACTGCAAAAAGAAGTTCAATCCAAACACAATAAACACCGCTCCAAGCAATCCTGCCGCTATCAACTGCGCTTTTTTCATCATTTCTCCTTTGTTTTTTTTCTTTCATTTCCAGCCGTTCAGGCCAAATCGAACAACAACGCTTCCGCATCGACATGCGCGGTCACCCACAACCGGCCCGCCTCCTCGGTGGAAGCGCCATCCCCCTCCGCAACCGGATTCCCGTTGAACTGCACCGCCCCCCGGATCACCTGCAACCACGCTCCTCGTCCCGCTTCCAGCTCATGCTCCACCGACTCCCCCTCCTTTAATCGAATCCGGTACACCCGGGCGTCCTGATGGATCGTCGCCGATCCCTCCGCGCCATCCCCTGAAATCACCAAAACCTTGGGCTCGCCCTCCCTCTCCGGACCGGGATGCCATTCCGTGTACCGGGGAGCCACTCCCGTCCGGTCCGGCTTGATCCATACCTGCAAAAAATGCACCGGCGTGTCCGGATTCGGATTGTATTCACTGTGCACCACCCCCGAACCCGCGCTCATCACCTGAATCTGCCCCGGCGTCAGCGTCCGGCCATTGCCCAGACTGTCCTTGTGCTCAAGCTGACCCGAAACCACATAGCTGAAAATTTCCATGTCCCGGTGTGGATGCGAAGGAAATCCCCCACCCCCCGCAACTTTGTCGTCGTTGATCACCCGCAGCGAACGGAAACCGGGATGAGCCGGATCGTAGTACTCACCGAACGAAAAAGAATGCCGGCTCTCCAGCCAGCCGAAATCGGTAAACCCTCGCTCATCCGAAGGACGCAATGCAATCAACGTGGGGGTGGCCGGAATGGGTTGTGTATTCATGACCTCAACCTACCCCGGGTCATTTGATATGCAAAATATTATGTTTGTATCAGATTGATAGTTTTTATATATTACAGACATGGATTTGCGTCACATGCGTTACGTCCTGGCTGTAGCGGAGGAATTGCACTTTGGCCGCGCCGCCCGCCGCCTGCACATCGCCCAACCTCCCCTCAGCCAGCAAATCAAAGCCCTTGAAGAGGAACTGGGAGCCGCCCTGTTTGTCCGCACCCGCCGCAAGGTCGAACTCACCGAGGCCGGACGCCTCTTCGTCGAGGAGGCCCGGGCCACCCTCGCCCAGGCCGAGCGGGCCCGGTCGGTCATCCGTGCCGCCGCCGAAGGTCGCCGCGGACGACTCGCCATCGGCTACGTCACCTCCGCCGCCCAATCCATCCTCCCCGCCGCCATCCGTGCCTATGTACGGGACTACCCCGAAACCGAACTTTCCCTCCGCGAAATGAAACCTTCGGAGCAGCTCATCGCCCTCGAACGCCGGGAAATCGAACTCGGACTTCTCCGCCCTCCCGTGACCGAACCCGGCCTGTCCGTCCGGGTCATCATGAACGAACCCCTCTGGGTCGCCATCCCCCGCGCCCATCCACTCGCCCGCCGACCTCGCATCGTTCTCGCCGACCTCCAATCCCAACCCCTCATCCTCTTCCCCCGCCGCCACGGACCCGGACTCTACGACGTCATCCACCAGGCCTGCCACAACGCCGGATTCACCCCCGCTCCCGTCTACGAACCCAACGAGATGCAATCCCTCCTCACCCACGTCGCCGCCGGGCTCGGCATCTCCATCATTCCCGCTTCGGCCAGCCAGCTACATCGCAAGGACATCCGCTACCGCCCCCTCCACCGCAACCCCTTGTCCATCGCCCTCGCCGCCATCTGGCCCGAATCCACCCCCTCCATCCCCCGCGACCGCTTTCTCGAATACGCCGCTCCCGTCGCCGCCCACTTCGTCAGCTCCCTCTAGGCCCCCCGCGACCTCGTCTCGCGGGTGAACAAGTTCGTCGCAGCAAGACCCTTACCCCTTCAACATCCCCGCCAGCTTGCCCAACACCTCCGGACTGATCTTCGTCTGAAGAAAGGATAAAACAATCGGCGCAAATTGCTTCACCATCGCAGGGTTGAGATTCAACTTGGAAAAACCCGCCGCCAGCGTTGCCAAATCCGCTGCACCTTTTCCGCCCAGCGACGACGCCAATCCTCCCAGCAGCTTCGAAGCCCCTCCCGCCTCCGGCGCTTTCGAAATTAAGTCCCCCACCTCCGGCAAGGCCGCACTCACCTGCGAAAAATCTCCTCCCAATTTTGACTGGGCCATCTTAAACAACAACCCCGCTCCCCCTTGAGCCTGAGCCTCGGAAATCTTGAGCTGCGACGTCAACTGCTGAATCAATTCTTGCATCACTGGACTCCTTTCATTTCGCAAAAGCCTATCCTCTCAAGCCCGCCCACGCCACCCCCAAATACCCGCCCCCCGACGCTTGCCAACGCACATTCGTTTAATTCCCCAGCCCATTGAAAAGAATAACCAAGCGCTCAAGTACCCACTTGTCTGCCGTTTCGACGAAGGCGGAAGCTCGAAAGAGGCACTAAATCCGAATGTTGAAAATCGAGTCGGCCACGATTGTTGGCGCAACTTGAAGCCGTTCAACATAATGGGAAGATGGGCTAATTAGATAACCGCCGCCTTTCTGGGACTGGCTTCGGACTTCGGATTTCATTCGGGCTTGGGTCTTTCGTCATTCGTCATGACAAAAATGAACACCCTCCCGCGTCCACGGCACTTCCCCGAAATGCTCCCCTTGACTTGCCCCTCCCTTCACGCTACCTCCTTGATCTACCCCATGAACAACCGCGAACCCTTCCGCCCTCAATCCTATCGCAAACCCACCGTCCGGGTCGTCGCCGACGAAACCTCTCCCGGCCGGAAAGGTCGCAACCCCGACGTCAAACCCCACGAAATCATCAACCGCTACATCCGCCGCGCCGTCGTCGTCATCGTCATCATGCTCGCCGTCGTCTATGGCAGCATCAAGGCCCTCCACGTCCATTGGCGCCGGGTCGATGCCCGCCTCCAATCCACCAGCCGCCCCGCCGCCCCCCCTCCCGCTACCCTTCCCGAACGCTCGGCAACCCCCTTGCCCCTCCCCGACGAGGATCAACCCCAAGACCACTCCCCCCTTGCCGACCTCACCGCCGATCCCATCGAAAAAGCCCTCTTCCTCTCCCGCCGCGCCCTCGCCCTCGAAGAGGAAGGACTCATCGAGGATGCCATCCTCCGCTACGAAGACGCCCTCGCCCTCAACCCCCAACTTCGTATCGTCCACGGCCAGCTCGGACGCCTTTACCTTCAAACCGGACGCCTTCCCGAAGCCATCACCTCCCTCACCCTCGCCCTCGACACCCAGCCCGACTCCCCCGACCTCCTCGACCACCTCGGCTTCGCCTACCTCCAAAGCGGCCAACCCGAACTCGCCCTCCAAGCCTTCCAAGCCGTCCTGCTCCTCGAACCCGATCACGACCCCTCCCTCTTCCATGCCGCCCTCGCCGCCATCGAACTCCGCGACCTCGAACACGCTCGCGACTTCCTCGCCCGCCACCGCGAACTCCATCCCGAAGATCCCCGCGCCCCTCGTGAAGAAGCCCGCATCTCCACCCTCGAAGGCGACCCCCTCACCGCCCTCCACCACCTCGACGAAGCCATCCGCCTCGGCCCCCAATGGCCCGCCCCCTCCCTCGACGCCGCCCGCATCCTCGCCGCCCTCGACCGCCCCGACGAAGCCATCGCCCACCTCTCCCGCGTCCTCGACATCACCGACCCCATCACCGTCTTCCACATCTACCAACATCCCGCCTTCCGCGATGCCCGCCTCACCGAAGCCGGACGCGAACTCGAACGCCGCATCGCCCGCGCCGCCCGCGAACTCTACCTCACCGACGAAACCTCCCCCTGACCCGCTGGCCATGTCCGCCATCGTCCTCACCGCGGTCAACGCCCGCTATAGCCATCCCTCCTTCGGGCTCCGCTACCTCCTTGCCAACCTCGGCGACCTCCAGGATCAAACCACCCTCCTCGAACGCGACCTTCGCGTCACTCCCCTCGACCTCGCCGAAGACATCCTCCGCCACGACCCCCGCATCGCAGGCTTCGGCGTCTACATCTGGAACGTCGCCCTCGTCACCGAAACCGTCCTCCTCCTCCGCCGCCTCCGCCCCGACCTCCTCATCGTCCTCGGCGGCCCCGAAGTCAGCCACGAAATCCACGACCAACCCGTCTGCCAAGCCGCCGACTACATCCTCCCCGGCGAAGCCGACCTCTCCTTCCCCCAGCTTTGCCGCGACCTCCTCGCCGGAACCCCGCCCCCCAAAGGCCTCATCCCCTCCCCGCCCCCCGACGCCAACCTCATCGCCCTCCCCTACCACCTCTACACCGACGAAGACATCGCCCACCGCGTCATCTACGTCGAAGCCTCCCGCGGCTGCCCCTTCACCTGCGAATTCTGCCTCTCCTCCCTCGACCAACACCTCAACCGCTTCCCCCTCGACCGCCTCCTCCCCGCCTTCCAGAACCTCCTCGACCGTGGCGTCAAAGAATTCAAATTCGTCGACCGCACCTTCAACCTCAGCGTCCCCTTCAGCCTCCAGCTCCTCGAATTCTTCCTCGAACGCTACCAGCCCGGCATGTTCCTCCACTTCGAAATGATCCCCGACCGCCTCCCCCAACCCCTCCGCGAAATCCTCTCCTGCTACCCTCGCGGCGCCCTACAATTCGAAGTCGGCATCCAGACCTTCAACCAAGACGTCGCCGCCCTCATCTCCCGCCGCCAAAACTACCAACGCACCGAAGAAAACATCCGCTGGCTCCTCGAACACACCGGCGCCCACATCCATGCCGACCTCATCCTCGGACTCCCCGGCGAAGACCTCCACTCCATTGGCCGCGGCTTCGACCGCCTCCTCGCCCTCCGCCCCCAGGAAATCCAGGTCAACCTCCTCAAACGCCTTCGCGGCACCCCCATCATCCGCCACGAACAACCCTACAACCTCGTCTACAGCCCCCACCCCCCCTACGAGATCCTTTCCACCAGCCTCATCGACTTCCCCTCCATGCAGCGCCTCCGCCGCTTCGCCAAAGTCTGGGACCTCACCGGCAACAGCGGCAACTTCATCCACACCGCTCCCCTCCTCTGGTCCGACGGCCACTCCCCCTTCCAGCGCCTCATGCAATGGAGCCACTACCTCTTCGAGAGCCTTGGCCGCACCCACGCCATCCCCCTCGACACCCTCATCGAACACCTCTTCACCTTCCTCACCCAACATCTCCACCTCTCCCCCTCCGACGTCGCCGCGACCCTCGCCCGCGACCTCCAGCGCACCGGCCGCCCCGACCTCCCTCGCCTCCTCCGCCCCCACGTCCCCGACTGGGACGCCTCTGCCCAACGCACCTCCGCCCACACCCGCCGCCTAAAACGCCAACACCGCCACCATCAACCCTCCCCATCCTGATCCCTCAAACGGACTCAGCACATTTCCAAAACCCTTGGAAAACCACCCTCCCCCCATTTCCAAACCTTGGAAAACCGACCCATCACCGCCGACACCATACCAGCCTTCACCCCCCGCAACATTCCACTCCCCGCACCTCCCCTCCGTGTCCTCTGTGATCTCCGTGGTTAAAGAATCCCCTCTTCCTCCTCCGCACCCCAATTTCCAAACCACCCTCCCCCAACTTCCAAACCCGCGATCACCCGACGGGAGCCCGGCCCCCCAGTTCATTTTGGCCCGGGCCTTCGTGCCAAAGCGCAGTGAGGGGGTCAAGTGAGGGGGTCAGTCCGCACATAGTTGCAAATCGGATTTTAATCGCGACCGAGCTCGATCCCGGGGTGCCCGATACGCTTTGACCGCCCGGTGGATATTGCTGCGGCT
>DAOLCW010000119.1:0-8754 GCA_035327665.1 Kiritimatiellia bacterium | reverse complement strand
CTCCCGTCCCTCCGCCATGTCATCTGGGACTGGAACGGCACCCTCTTCGACGACTCCGAATACTGCCGCCACGTCATGAATGCCATGCTCACCCGCCGCAACATGCCCCCCCTCACCCCCGAACGCTACCAACGCATCTTCGACTTCCCCGTCCAGCGCTACTATGAACGCATCGGGTTCGACTTCACCCGCGAACCCTTCGAGCAGCTCGGAGCTGAATTCATGCGCGGCTACGAACACGGACGCCACGCCTGCCGCCTCCGCGACGCCGCCACCCAAACCCTCGACTGGCTCCGCCACGCCGCCATCGGCATGTCCATCCTCTCCGCCTACCGCCACGATGCCCTCCAGCGCATCCTCCAAGACCATTCCATCGCCCACCTCTTCGACCACATCCTCGGCATCGACAACGACTACGCCACCGGAAAGCTCGAACAAGGCCATCAGCTCATGGCCCGGCTCAACCTTCCTCCCTCCTCCATCCTCCTCATCGGCGACACCCTCCACGACGCCGAAGTCGCCCACGACCTCGGGGTTTCCTGCTGGCTCCTCGCCTCCGGCAGCCAACACCCCGAACGCCTCGCCGCCACCGGCCTCCCCGTCTTCCTTGACCACCCAACCCTCCTCCGCCACCTTCAACAACCCTGACCCACCCATCCCCCCCCTGAACATTCCCATGTGTGGCCGCCTCACCCTCACCTCCAACAAAAAAGAAAAGCTTACCGACCTCCTCCCCGACGCCACCGCCTCCGACTGGCACGGCAACCGGTACAACATCACCCCCGGCCAGCTCATTCCCGTCATCAAAAGCCTCGCCACACCCCGCGTCGAATGGCTCCGCTGGGGCCTCATCCCCGCCTGGGCCGACGACCCCTCCATCGCCTGGAAACTCATCAACGCCCGCTCCGAAACCGTCGCCGAAAAACCCGCCTTCCGGCACGCCTTCACAACCCGCCGTTGCCTCGTCCTCGCCAACGGCTATTACGAATGGCAAGCCGGACCCGGCAAATCCTCCCCCAAGATCCCTTACTACTTCCATTTTCCCGGCCGCGAACTTTTCGCCATCGCCGGCCTGTGGGAATCATGGACCTCACCGGAAGGCGAGGGGATTGAAACCTGCACCTTGATCACCAAGGCCGCCAACGCCTGGGTCGCGGAGATTCATCACCGCATGCCCGCCCTCCTCGATCCCGCCATGATCCCGGCCTGGCTCGACCCTTCAACCTCCACCGACGCTCTACACCGCCTTTTCCGCTCCGCCCCCCATCCCAGACTCCAGCGATACCCCGTATCCCCCCGGGTCAATCGCGCCAGCGAGGACGATGAAGGATTAATTGAGCCCAACGACGACGGTCTTCCCGGCGAGCAGATGACCTTGTTTTGAGTCACCGGGGCTGAACATCTGCTCCTGCCGGGTAAACCGGCAGGGGGCATGGGTGTGATGATTCCCGGCAAAAGCCGAATTTTGCCTCCGGCGGGGGCAAGCCCGCCGGGAGGCCGACACAATCCCCATCCAACTCCCTCCCGGCCACCTTGAGTGGCCGGTGCGCAAATTCAACCTTCGCAACCCAACGCGAAAAGAAAACGGCACCCGCCGGGAGGCCGACGCAATCCCCATGCAACACGCTCCCGGCCACCTTGGGTGGCCGGTGCGCAAATTCAACCTTCGCAACCCAACGCGAAAAGAAAACGGCCCCCGCCGGTTCATCCGGCGGGTGAAGAAGTTCACCTTCAACCGCACGGTCGCCCCCAACAGAAGCCCTTGCCCCAACTCACACCGCCCTGCTAAAACGTAACCGTCTCCATCACCCGGGAACCACACACCCATGACCACCTTCAACCTCCCCCGACTCCTCCGCGATGTCTTCGACCCCCAACCCGGGGAAACCGCCCTCGTCATCGTCGATGTTCCCCACGGCTCCATCCCCGACCATCAAGACTGGAAGGATCGACGCGACATGGCCGCCGACTGGCAGAAGGCCCTCGTCGAACTCGGCGTTCCCACCCCGCCCGTACTTTTCTATCCCGCCACCGGGGCCAACAACGGCGACCTCCCCCTCCACGGGCAGCTCGATGGCAAGACCGTCGTCCTCCACGACCTCATCGCCAAAGCCAACATCGTCACCGCCATGACCCGCTACTCCGCCACCGCCCCCCTCTCCATGCTCACCCGTCGCTACCCCAAACTCCGGGTCGCCAGCATGCCCAACGTGCTCCGCCGCATGGAACAATCCGCCCTCGCCGCCGACTACACCGAAGTCGCCCGCAAAGCCAACCTCCTCGCCGACCTCCTCGAACGCGCCGAACGCGCCGAAATCACCTTTGACACCGGCCACCACGTCACCTTCGACCTCCGCCACCGCCATGCCCACGCCGACGACGGCATGTGCCGTCCCGACAAACAAGGCTTTCGCCTCATCAACCTCCCCAGCGGCGAAGCCTTCATCGTCCCCTACGAAGGCGAGCGCCCCGGCGATCCCTCCCGCACCCGTGGCGAAATTCCCCTCTCCTGGAAAGGCCAAACCTGCGTGGTCCACGTTGAGCAAAACCGCATCACCGACATCTCCGGTCCCTCCCCCGCCGCCGAAGAACTCCGCGCCCACTTCGATGTCGATCCCGCCCGCCGAAACATCGCCGAACTCGGCCTCGGCTGCAACGATCGCGCCATCATCACCGGTAACGTGCTCGAAGACGAAAAAGCCGGCTTCCACTGGGCCTATGGCCGCAGCGAACACCTCGGCGGCACCGTTGCCCCCGACGCCTTCTCCGATCCCGCCCACGTCGTCCATCACGACATCGTCTACGCCCCCGGCTGCCCCATCACCATCCGCCGCCTCGACCTCCTCGACCCCTCCGGCCAGGCCCAGGCCGTAATCATCAACGGCGCCTACCTTGACACTTGAGCTTTCCTTCCCTCGATCAGCAAACTCAATCGTTTACGCGTCTCCGCGTGCTCCCACAATCACGGATCCGTGAGGCCACCGTTATGGAGTGCGGGATCTTGATCCCGCTTTCACCTTCGCTTCTCGAAGCGAAGGTTCCCCCCAGGCTCGTCTTGCCCCCTGACCCCATTCGCTTGCCAAGGGTTCAACATCCGTTCCGCCCTTTTTTCTCGCTCCTCCCCCGCCTCCCCATGTAGGTTCCCCGCCATGAAGATCAGCTTGCTCCAGATGACCTGCGTCCCCCAGCCCGACGCCAACCTTGCCCATGCCGAACACCTCGCCCGTCAAGCCGCCGCCGAAGGCGCCGAGGTCATCGTCCTCCCCGAGCTCTACCGCAGCCTCTACTTTTGCCAGCGCGAAGATGCCGAACTCTTCGACCTCGCCGAACCCCTCGACGGCCCCACCAACCAAACCTTCCAAGCCGTCGCCCGCGAAACCGGAACCGTCATCATCACCTCCTTCTTCGAGCGCCGCGCTCCCGGCCTCTACCACAACACCGCCGCCATCATCGACACCGACGGCTCCATCGCCGGCCTCTACCGCAAAATGCACATCCCCGACGATCCCGCCTTCTACGAAAAATTCTACTTCACCCCCGGCGACCTCGGCTTCAAAGCCACCCCCACCGCCAAAGGTCGCATCGGCGTCCTTATCTGCTGGGACCAATGGTATCCCGAAGCCGCACGCCTCACCGCCCTCTGCGGCGCCGACCTTCTTGTCTACCCCACCGCCATCGGCTGGCACCCCGCCGAAAAATCCTCCCATGGGGCCAGCCAGCGCGAAGCATGGATGACCATCCAGCGCAGCCATGCCATCGCCAACGGCGTCTTCATGGTCTCCGCCAATCGCGTAGGCCATGAAGTCCTTACTCCCGGAACCCCCGGACTCGAATTCTGGGGCACCTCCTTCATCGCCGACCCCTTCGGCGTCATCCTCGCCCAAGGCTCCACCGACACCGAGCAAATCGTCTCCGCCGACCTCAACCTCCACCGCATCGAAGAAACCCGCCGCGGCTGGCCCTTCCTCCGCGACCGACGCATCGACGCCTACGCCGACATCACCCGCCGCTACATCGATCCCTAATGCCTTCCTCCAAAAACTACCTCATGCCCCCCGAATGGGCGCCTCACCACGCCACTTGGATCGGCTGGCCTCACAACACCTCCGACTGGCCCGGCAAATTCGCTCCCATCCCCTGGGTCTTCGCCGAAATGGTCCGACACATCTCCCCCGGTGAAACCGTCCGTATCCTCGTCAACGACGCTGCCCATGAAGCCAAGGCCCGCAACATCCTCACCCGGTCCGGCATCGATCTCGCCAACCTCTCCTTCCACCGCTGGCCCACCGACCGGGGCTGGACCCGAGACTTCGGACCCATCACCGTCCTCGACCCCAAACGTCGTCCCCACATCCTTGACGCCCGCTTCAACGCCTGGGCCAAATACCCCGACCACAAAAAAGACCAACGCATCGCCGCCCGCGCCGCCAAGGCCCTCTCCCGCCCCCTCCTCTCCCTCGAACATCAAGGCCGCCCCGTCACCCTCGAAGGCGGCGCCCTCGACGTCAACGGCCACGGCGTCGTCATCACCACCGAAGAATGTCTCCTCCACCCCGAGATCCAGATTCGCAACCCCGGCTTCAACGCAAACGATTACCAAGCCGTCTTCGCCCGTGCCCTCGGATGTTCCACCACCTGGTGGCTCGGCTCCGGCATCGCCGGCGACGACACCCACGGCCACGTCGACGACCTTTGCCGCTTCGTCAACCCCACCACCGCCGTACTCTGCCACGAATCCAACCCCTCCGACCCCAACTACCGCCCCCTCGCCGAAAACTGGGAACGCGTCCCCGGCTTCCGACTCCCCGACGGTTCCCGGCCCACCTTCATCAAGTTACCCATGCCCGCCCCCGTCCATTTCCGCCGCCAGCGTCTGCCCGCCAGCTACGCCAACTTCTACATCGCCAACGCCGCCGTCCTCGTCCCCACCTTCAACGACCCCAACGACCGCATCGCCCTTGGCATCCTCGGCGAACTCATCACCGACCGTCCCATCATCGGCATCCATGCCCGTGACCTCGTGTGGGGGCTTGGAGCCATCCATTGCCTTACCCAGCAAGATCCCCGCGGAGCCTGAACCACCATGGACGGCCCCCGCATCCTCATCTGGATCGCCATCGTCCTGCTCATCGACGCCGCCATCGGGCTCGCCGGCCTCAACCGTTTTCAAAAACTTGCCCCCACCGTCCCCATCAAGGCCATTGCCATCGGCGAGACCCTCCTCGCCATCCTCCTCTTCGCCGGAGCCCTCCTCTGGCGGCATGGATAAATCCCGAACCTACTTCTTCCGCTTCTCCCGGGAGGCCTTCTTCGCTGGCCCACGCTTCAACTTCGCAGCGTGACCCTTCGTCGCCTTCACCGGCTCCGGCTCTGGCTCCGGCTCAACCTCGCCCACCTCTTCGTCGTCCGATGCTTCCGGCTCAAGATCATCATCGATCAAATCCTCCTCCGGAATTTCCACATCCTCGTCGATCAGCTTCTCGATCTCCTCATCGTCCTCGATCAGCTCATCCAAGTCATCCACATCCTCGAAATCCGGACCCTCATCCTCATCATCCTCGGTCATATCCGCATACGGACAATCCGCCGAGCCAATCGGGCAGATCCCCGTAAACTCCTGATGGCAGACCTCGCATTCCTCATACGCATCATCGCCGGCTCCGATTGCCTCGTCGTCATCTCCGTAAAAACCATTTCGTGTCATGACATCCACTCCTGTCCTGATCCATGGTGAGGGCCTGACACAATAATCGTAAACCGCCAAACCCTTCGGCAACTAAAAAAGCATCGCAGACCGAAAAAAAAGGCGCGGGGGGGCCTACCCCTTGTCTTCGCCCAGTTCCACATTCCAATACGCGAAATCCAGGAAATGGCTCCACGAACGATCCGCCGACTTCGTGAACTGGATCTCCAGGAACGGACGCCACCGGGGCTTCTTCGGCCGACGGATCAAATGCATCCCCGCCTGCTCCGGGGTACGGTTCGCCTTGCGGGAATTGCACGGGATGCAACTGCACACAATGTTCGTCCAGGTCGTCAGCCCCCCATGCTGGCGCGGCACC
Source organism: Kiritimatiellia bacterium (assembly GCA_035327665.1). GTDB lineage: Bacteria > Verrucomicrobiota > Kiritimatiellia > CAIVKH01 > CAIVKH01 > DAOLCW01. Next base: position 2,692 of record DAOLCW010000119.1, on the reverse strand, counting down.
ACATGGTCGATGTTCAAATCTTTCCGCTCGAACTTTCGCCCGCAATACTGACACGTATTCTTATCCCGCTCGAACACATTCTGGCGGGTGAACTTCACATCCTTGTTCGGTACCCGGTCAAAAAACATCAGCAGGATAATCCGCGGAATCCGGATCCGCACCGAAACCGTCTGCACGCTCGATGCCGCCTCATCGAGATCCGCAGGAACATCACACCACTCCTTGAACGAGTACGTATTGAACCCGTTCTCATCCTGATTCACCACCTGGGCGTGACCCGTATACAAAAGGGCAAACGCCCTCTGCACGGTGCAGACATTCACCGCCTGCCAGCACCGGTTCAACACCAGCACATGTTGGTTCAGCGACATTTCGTAATCACCTCGCCCGCGGGAAACCTTCCCCGCGAGCCGAAAACTTGTCCACAAACTAAAGGACGCCTTGTCACCTGTCAATGAGCCCCGCATGTGAATTCTATGAAAAGAAGAAGATGATCCCTTCTCTTTGATCACTCCCAGAGAGTGATGATTAACACATCGAGTCTTCGGCCGTATGGAGTGCGGGATCTCGATCCCGCTTTCACCTTCGCTTCTCGAAGCGAAGGTGAGCGCAACGACAACTCGACCCTCCCGCAAAAGCCGCGCTTTCCGTTGTAGCTTCCCGCTTGCCCTTTACCCCTGCCCCTCGTACTCTCTTACCTTCCATGCCCAAACCCGTCTCCATCCCGATTCTCCTTCTCCTCGCCAGCGCCGCGAGCCTCTTCACCCTCGCGCCGGCCGCCAGCGCCTCCCCCGAATATGTCGAGGCAGGCAAACAGCATTCCTGGTTCAGCCTTAGCCGACCCGCGCGCGACAATCCCGACGACCAACTCGATCATGCCAACCAGCTTCGCGAACGCGGCCGCATTCGCAAGGCCCGCCGCCAGTTCAACGCCCTCGCCACCACCTGGCCCGGCACCCCCCAGGCCGCCGCCGCCCTCTACGCCAAGGCCCGCATCGAAGAAGACCGCGGCAACCCCCAAGCCGCCTTCGATGCCTACCAGCGCCTCATGGAAAATTACGCCGGACGCATCCCCTACCACGAAATCCTCAATCGACAATTCGAACTCGCCCGCGAAGTCATGGACAAGCGCCGCGCCCAATTCCTCTTCCTCCCCGGCTTCCAGGCCCCCGAGCGCGCCATCCCCCTCCTCGAAAATGTCATCCGAAATGGCCCCCGATCCCCCCACGCCGCCGAAGCCCAATACCTCATCGGCCGCGCCTACGAAGAAAGCAACGACTACGAACTCGCCATCGTCGCCTACCTCGTCGTTCAACACCGCCACCCCGCCAGCCCCTTCGCCGAAAAAGCCGCCTTCGCCCGCACCCGCACCCTCCAAAAACTCTCCTCCTCCCAGCCCAACGACAACCGCACCCTCAACGAAGCCGTCGCCGCCGCCAACCTCTTCCTCAACGCTTATCCCCGCTCCGAGTACCGCGACGACGTACTCAACATCCGCAACTCCCTCGTCCACCGCCAAGCCCGCAACGCCTTCGACATCGCCCGCTTCTACGACCGGCACACCCGCCGCCCCGCCGCCGCCCTTGCCAACTACCAGGAATTCCTCCGCCAATTCCCCACCTCCTCTTACGCCCCCAAAGCCCAGCAGCGCGTCACCGAACTTTCCCGGACCGTCACCCTTGAGGAACCAGATGAAACCCTCCAATAACTCCACCCGCCCCGCCTGTCTCCCCCTCGCCGCCGCCCTCGCCCTGCTTCTCCTCGGCGCAGGCTGTGCCGGCTACCGCGTCGGATCCATGCTCCCCGGCGACATCAAAACCGTCCACGTCCCCACCTTCATCAACCAAACCAGCGAACCCCTCATCGAGGTCGACGCCACCCAGGCCACCCTCCGCCGCATCCAACAGGACGGCTCCCTCACCGTCGCCACCGAAAGCGAAGCCGACGCCATCCTCACCGTCGTCCTCACCGAATACCGCCTCGAACCCGTCGTCTTCCGCAAGGACCGCCGCTCCGCCGCCCAGGAATACCGCCTCAACCTCGTCGCCAACATGGTTCTCCGCCGCACCTCCGACCAATCCGTCGTCGTCGAAAGCCCGCGGGTCATCGGCGATCACGTCTTCGAAGTCTTTGGCGACCTCAGCTCCTCCAAACTACGCGCCAACCCCAACGCCTCCGAAGACCTCGCCCGACGCATCGTCGAACGCCTCGTCGAATATTGGTAGGCAACCCTCCGGTCCCGTTTCCAAGGTTTGGAAATCAAAACCCCTCCCGTTTCCAAGGTTTGGAAACAAACTTGCGGGGGGTGACCCAGCTTTGAGCCCAGCCCTTGACCCTGGCTCGCGTGACGCGAAGCGGCCGATCTTTTTGCCGAATGGGACAACGTACTTTCATTTGACCCGCCCACCCTCCGTGGTACCCTATCGCCATGACCGCAACACCTCTGGCCTTTATCGGCAGTTCGATCAGCGGCGGGGAAATCCTGCTCATCCTGCTTGCCGCTCTTCTGCTCTTCGGGGCCAAAAACCTCCCCTCCATGGCCCGCAACCTCGGCCGCACCCTCGAACAGTTCCGCAAGGCCAGCCGCGATGTCACCGACGAAATCATGCGCGCTGACGTCACCGCCGATCCCCCGCCCTCCCCCTACCGCCCCCCCTCCCCAAGCCGGGCCAACCCTGCTGTAACGCCCCGC
>DAOLCW010000118.1:0-8798 GCA_035327665.1 Kiritimatiellia bacterium | reverse complement strand
AACCTACCGCATCACCATCGAGCCCCCCGGCGCCTCCGGTTCCTCCGCGGCTCCCGCCCCATCCGCCCCCGCCCCCTCCTCCGGCCAGACCACCCCCGTCTACTCCCCCTTCGAAGGCAAAGTCGAAGTCGTCGAGATCAACGTCAAAGTCGGCGACACCGTCACCCAGGGCCAGGTCGTCGCCGCCGTCGAAGCCATGAAAGCCAAACACGACGTCCGCGCCCCCGCCGCCGGAAAAGTCGTTTCCGTCAACGCCACCCTTGGCGGCGAAGTCTCCGCTGGCCAGCCCATCCTCACCTTGGAAACCTGACCATGAACGTCTGGGAACGGTTGCTCCTCGACAGCGGCTTCCTCGGCCTCACCTGGCAGAGCCTTGTCATGTTCCTCATTGCTGGCGTTCTCATCTACCTCGCCATCACCAAAAACTACGAGCCCCTCCTCCTCGTCCCCATCGGCTTCGGGGCCCTCCTTGCCAACCTCCCCCAGGCCATGATGGGCGCCTCCAGCACCTACGTCCCCGCCAACCCCGGCGACGCCCTCCCCCTCCTCCAGCTCATCTACAGCATGGGCATCAAAACCGAACTCCTCCCTCCCGTCATCTTCCTCGGCGTCGGTGCCCTCACCGACTTCCGCCCCCTCCTCAGCCGCCCCATCACCCTCCTCCTCGGCGCCGCCGCCCAGTTCGGCATCTTCATCGCCGCCCTCGGCGCATTCTACCTCTTTGGCTTCTCCGCCCAGTCCGCTGCCGCCATCGGCATCATCGGCGGCGCCGATGGCCCCACCTCCATCTTCATCACCGCCAAACTCGCCCCTGAACTCCTCGGTGCCGTCGCCGTCGCCGCCTACAGCTACATGGCCCTCGTTCCCGTCATCCAGCCCCCCATCATCCGCGCCCTCACCACCTCCCATGAACGCGAAATCGCCATGCCCCAGGCCCGGCCCGTCTCCCGGACCGCCGTCATCCTCTTCCCCATACTCCTCGCCCTCATCGTCTCCCTCGCCATTCCCTCCAGCGCCCCCCTCATCGGCATGCTCATGTTCGGCAACCTCCTCAAAGAATCCGGCGTCACCGACCGCCTCAGCAAAGCCGCCTCCGGCCCTCTCATCAACATTGTCACCATCTTCCTCGGCCTCGTTATTGGCGCCACCATGACCGGCGACTCCTTCCTCCGGCCCCAGACCCTTCAGATCCTTGTTCTCGGCATGATCGCCTTCGCCTTTTCCACCGCGGGCGGCGTTCTCTTCGCCAAACTTCTCAACCTCGCCCTACCCCAAGGCAAAAAAATCAACCCCTGCATCGGTGCCGCTGGCGTCTCCGCCGTACCCATGTCCGCCCGCGTCGTCCAGAAATTCGTTTCCGACCATACCCATGGCCGCGTCAATCCCCTCATGGCCGCCATGGGCCCCAACGTCGCTGGCGTCATCGGCTCCGCCGTCACCGCCGGCGTCTTCCTCGCCCTCCTCGGAAACTAACCCGAGCGCTTGGAAATCACCCCCGCTGCTCATCCGCCAGGTTCTGGGCCAGCATCGACAACTCCGCCGCCTTGAACGCATGCTCCTGGGTCATCGCCGTCTCCGTACCCTCCAGACAGTCTCTCACCAGCCTCCCGAAGTACGAAAACCCGACCTTCCCCGAAACATCCCACCGCGCTTCTCCCTCCCCATTCACCAGGTACACCTGATCGCCCATCCGGTCCGTCCCAATGTCCACATACTTCCGTAATTCAATATAGCCATCCGTCCCCTGAATAATTGTCCGTCCATCCCCCCACGACCGCAACCCGTCCGGGGTGAACCAATCCACCCGGAAATAAAACGACGCCCCGTTGTCCCCGAGGATCATCGCCTCCCCGAAATCCTCAAGTTCAGGATGCTCGGGATGATGATGATTCGCCACATGGGCCGCCAGCACCTTCCCTCCCGTCGCGCCTGTGTAATGAAGAAACTGCTCACACTGATGACTTCCGATGTCCGTCAAAATCCCCCCGTACTTCTCCTTCTTGAAGAACCAATCCGGACGGCTTCCCGCGTTCAATCGGTGGGGACCCAACCCGATCACCTGCAACACCCGCCCGATCGCTCCCTGTTCGATCAGTTCCCCGGCATACATCCCGCACTCCGTATGCAACCGCTCACTAAAATACACCGCGTACTTCCGGCCCGTGGCCGCCACGTTCGCCCGCACTTCCTCCAACTGTTCAAGCGTGGTAAATGGCGACTTATCGGTAAAATAATCCTTCCCAGCATTCATCACCTTCAACCCCAGCGGGGCCCGGTCGCAAGGGATCGCCGCCGATGCCACCAGCCGCACCTCCGGGTCGTCCAGAATCTCCTCCAAACTCCGCGCCAACGCCGCCTCCGGATACGCCTTCCGAAAATTTCCCACCTTGCCCGGATCAGGATCGTAGACCCACTTCAACGTCGCCCCCGCCTCCCTCAGGCCGTTCACCTGGCCATAGATGTGACCGTGGTCCAGCGCCGCCGCCGCGAACACAAAGTCTCCCGGCTGGCAAACCGGCGACGGCTTCCCCTTCGGCGCATACGTCATCCCGTCCGTTTTCTCGAACCCGCTCATCGAAACGACCCCGTCATATCCGCCACCTTCGTTGTTTGCACCGTTTTCTTCACCAACGTCGATCCGTCAATCCGCTCACGCAAACGCGCTTCATACACCTCCGCATCCAACGGAAGCTCCACCGCCCGCCCCTCGAACGCCGACATCAACATCGCATTTGCCAGCTCCACCGAAGCCAACCCTTCCGCTGCCGGAGCGATCAACCGCTCCCCCTCCCGGATCGCCGCCACGAAATTCCTCAGCACTCCCAGATGCTGTTCCCCGTGGTCAAGACCATCAAACGTCCTTACCGTAACCTCCGGCGCCGCGAACCCCTCCGTTGTCCTCCGCGAAAACTCCGACATCGGCTCGGCATTCTCATAAAAGGTGAGACGGTCGTCCTCGAACACCACCTTGCCCTTTTCTCCCGCGATCTCCAACCGGTTAGTTCCCGGCGCTTCCCCCGTGCTCGTCACAAACACCCCCGTCGCTCCATTCGCGAAGTCCAGCAACGCCGTCACATCATCCTCCACCTCGATCTCGTGATACCGCCCAAACCGGCATTCCGCTTGCACCCTCACCGGCGTTCCCACCAGCCAGCACAACATGTCGAGCTGATGCGGACACTGATTCAGGAGAACTCCGCCCCCTTCCCCTGCCCACGTCGCCCGCCAGCCCCCCGAAGCATAATACGCCTCCGTCCGGAACCAGTTGGTAATGATCCAATTTACCCGCCGGATCTCCCCTACTGCACCCCCGTCGAGCAATTCCTTGATTTTCCAGTAGAAACCATCTGTCCGCTGGTTAAACATCGCCGCAAAAACTTGCGTTGGGTCACGGTGGGCCGCAATCAGGCGGAGCGCATCCGCCTTGTGCACCGAAATCGGCTTGTCCACCAACACATGCAAACCTCGCTCCAGCGCGGCAATACCGATCGGCGTATGCGCATAATGGGGCGTCGCGATAATCACCGCATCCACCTCCCCCGAATTCAGCAACCCTTCCGCATCCGTGAACCCCGCCACCTCCGGCCACGAATCAAGCCGCCCCGGATCGGCATCACATACCCCGGCCAAAACCGCTCCCTGCACCCCACCCCCCGCAAGTTCACGCGCATAAAACGATCCCATGTTCCCTGCCCCAATCACCCCGACCCTCACCACTTGATTTATTTCGCTCATATCGTTCACCTGACTGGATCTCTACCGTAAACGGAAACCTCTAATCGCAACACTTCGCGTCTCTGAAGGTTTGGCCCCTTAAGCTGCGATAGCAGCTTTTTGGAGGGCGGCGGCTTGACGCCGCTTTTTGTATGTTGCTGAATGCCTACAGAAAAATATCATAATCCTTTTTTCGGATATCCATCATGCTTCCCCCGATAAAATACCTTTACCTTAAACGCTTCAGCCGGTAAGGTCCACCCGAAATGCGAGTTGTTCCCGGTGAACGGTCGCGGAAGCAAAAACTGGCTCAGTACAAAAGGCGAAACGCCTGCGGAGGATATCCAGCCATGACATTCCCACTCCCCACCGCCACCACAAAATCCGGCCTCGCCGCCTTCCTCCTCTCCGCCCTGCTTGGCCTTCCCGCCTTCGCCGATCCCTGCCCCGTCACCATCACCGACCCCGACCTTCCCGAAAGCTTCGTCCCCCACGAAACCACCACCCGGACCTTGCAAGGCACATCCGCCGCCACCGGGACCCTCACCTGGATCAACTTCGCCAACAATGCGTCCGGCACCCTTCATGCCGCCACGAACTGGTCCATCCCCGAAATCCCCCTCGACGTTGGAACCAACCTCATCCAAATCACCGCAGGCGAGAACCTCCCCGCCTCCATCACCACCAACGCCATCGACAGCGGAAGCGATCCCGCCTACGCCTCCGACTGGGAAAGCGACCACAATGGCGGCTCCGGCTTTGGCCCCTGGACCCTTTTCACCACCGCCGACTCCCCCGCTAACGGCGGCTGGTTCATCGCCGAGGGACAAGCCAACCTCGATGTCGGCCCCCGCGCCTGGGGCCTCTACGCCAACAGCGGCCAGTTCACTTGGGCCGAACGAACCTTCGACCAACCCCTCCAAGCCGGCCAAACCTTCCACACCCGCTTCGACAACAACCTCATCGACACCGACGGCATCCTCGCCGTCCATCTCTCCAACAGCGACTCCGAACACCTTTGGTTCTTTGAATTCGTCGGCGGCGAAGAGTTCTACCGCCTCCACGACCAAATTACCGACATCCCTTACACCGATGCCGGTCTCGACCTCGCCTTCACCCTCACCTCCGCCACCGAATACTCGGTCGAAATCCTCCGCGCTGGCGACACCCTCCACACCTTCACCGGCGTCCTCGAAACCCGCGCCGACATGACCATCGACCGCGTCCGCTTCTGGAACATCTATGCTGGCGCGGGCGACGACAACAACTTCTACTTCAACGACCTCGCCATCCTCACCTCCAACGCCCCCTCCTCCGGCTGCTCTGCCTCCGTCACCATCATTCGCGCCGCTCCGTCCGACGATCCCCCCGGCGAATGCGAACTCTCCATCACCAACCCTGTCACCACCGTCATTTTCGTCGACGAGGACATCACCAGCCAAGTCCTCCAAGGCTCCTGGTCCGGAACCGTCACCGGACAACTCAACTGGATCAACCAAGCCAACGCCGCCTCCGGAAACCTTCCTGCCGCACCTCATTGGACCATCGCCGGCATCCCCCTCGCTATCGGCACCAACCTCATCACCGTATACAGCGGCCCCGGAGCCCCCGCCTCCGCCACCACCAACGCTACCGACAGCGGCAGTGACCCCGCCTACGCCTCCGGCTGGCAATCCGGTGACAACGGCGGCTCCGGCTTCGGACCCTGGACCCTTTTCACCACCGCCGGGAGCCCCGCCAACGGCGGTTGGTTCATGGCACAAGGCCAAGGCAACCTCAACATCGGCCCCCGCGCTTGGGGACTCTACGCCAACAGCGGCAACACCACCTGGGCCGAACGCCCCTTCGACCAACCCCTCCAGATCGGTCAAACCTTCCACGCCCGCTTCGACAACAACCTCATCGATACCGACGGCATCCTCGCCATCCACCTCTCCAACAGCGACTCCGAGCACCTCTGGTTCCTCGAAATTGTCGGCGGCGAAGGTTTCTACCAGATGCACGACCAAATTACCGACGTCCCCGTCACCGAAGCCGGCCTCGACATCTCCTTCACCCTCACCTCCCCCACCGAATACGAAGTCACCATCCTCCGCGCTGGCGACACCCTCCACACCTTCACCGGTTCCCTCGAAACCCGCGCCGACATGACCATCGACCGCGTCCGGTTCTGGAACATCTTCGCCGGACCCGAATCCGCAAGAAACCTCTATTTCAACGACCTCGCCATCGTCACCTCTAGCGCCGCCACCTATCCCTGCTCCGACGCCATCACCATCATCCGCGCCGGAACCCCCGTTGGTCCCCCCACCGGCAACCTCCCCCTCTCCCAGCCCTACCTCGAAAGCGGCGGCTATGTCGCCGGCGAAGCCGAATTCTATCACGCCCGCTCCGCCGCCGCTGGCGCCGAATGGACCTTCATCCCCGCCAACCAACCCAGCGCCTTCGCCAACCCTCGCGGACCCGGCTACATGCAGGCCCTCCCCGCCTCCGCCAGCCTCACCGACTATTTTTCCGGCCCCGCCCTCGAATATAAAATCCTCATTTCCAATCCCGGAATCTACACCCTCTGGCTCCGTTGGGACGGCTCCGATGGCGACTCCGACTCCCTCTTCGCCGGTATCCCCGAACTCGCCGACGGCCCCGGCGGCGATGTCGACTGGTATCAATACGCAGGCCACACCGATGCCAACTTCAACATCAACCCCTGGGTCAACCTCGCTGGATTCGAAGCCAACACCGGCTCCCCCAGTGTCATTCCTGCCGCCTTCTCCATCCCCGCCCCCGGCCTCTACACCCTCCGCATCGTCATGCGCGAATCCGGAGCCGCCCTCGACTCCTGGATACTCCAAATGCCTTCCCCCATCGTCCCCGACCCCACCGACACCAACCCCCTCATCACCGTCCCCGACGCCATCGTCATGCACCATCAAACCAAGGCTGGCATCGCCGTCCTCAACAACGACACCGGCGACCTCCTTCCCTCCACCCTCGAAATCGTCACCCCGCCCTCCCACGGAACCGCCGTCCCCATGCCCGACGGCCGCATCCTTTACACCCACACCACCGGTATCCCCGCCCAAGACCTCTTCACCTATCGCGTTCAGGGCGCTGGCGGCGTCACCTCGCCCCCCGCCACCGTCGCCATCACCTTCTCCAGTAACCTCCGCCTCCCCAACACCACCATCACCATGCCCGTCGAGCCTCCCGCCACCGCCTTCTCCGTCGCCGAGGCCTTCCCCAACCTCACCTCCTTCTACGCCCCCACCGCCATCGCCTCCCCTCCCGGCGACACCAACCGCATCTTCATCACCCAGCGCGACGGACGCGTCCACGTCATCACCGGCGTCGGCGGCACCAACGCCCAACGCTCCCTCTTCATGGACATCTCCTCCCTCATCGACGAATTCGGCCAAAACGAACTCGGACTCAAAGGCATCGCCTTCCACCCCGACTACGCCAACAACCGCACCTTCTACCTCACCTACAACCACTGGGATGGCGCCAACCGCCGCGTCCGCCTCAGCCGCTTCCTCGCCGACGCCGGAAACCCCAACCAGGGCGACCCCTCCTCCGAACTCATCCTCATCAACCAAATCAACCGCGGCGACGTCCACAACATCAACGGCATGATCTTCGGCCCCGACAACTACCTCTACCTCAGCATCGGCGACGAAGGCTTCTTCAACGGTCAAACTGACGGATACAACAACACCCAGGTCATCGATCGCGACCTCTGGTCCGCCATCCTCCGCCTCGACGTCGACAAACTCCCCGGAAACCTCGAACCCAACCCCCACCCCGGCATCCCCCTCGACGGCAACGGCAACGCCTACTACTCCATCCCCGCCGACAACCCCTTCATCGGCGCCACCTCCTTCAACGGCCAGTCCGTCAACCCCGCCGACGTCCGCACCGAATTCTACGTCGTCGGCGTACGCAACCCCTGGCGCTTCTCCTTCGACGACCTCACCGGCGACTTCTGGGTCGCCGACCTCGGCGACGACACCCGCGAAAAAGTCTCCATCATGCCCCCCGGCTCCAACGGCGGCTGGGTCTTCTTCGAAGGCACCCTCCCCGGACCCCGTCCCGACCGCACCCCGCCCCCCGGCTTCCAATTCGTCCAGCCCGTCTGGGAATACGACCACGGCTTCGACGAATTCCGCGGCAAATCCATCACCGGCGGCTTCGTCTATCGAGGCGAAGACTACCCCGGCCTCTACGGCAAATACATCTGCGGCGACTTCATCTCCGGAAACGTCTGGACCATCGAACGCACCCCCGACGCCACCAACGTCGTCCGCATCACCGGCCTCCCCTGGCTCGTCAGCTTCGGCATGAACCCCGCCAACGGCGACATCCTCCTCGTCAACTTCGTCGCCGGCCGCATCAACCGCCTCGTCGCCGACGCCCCCGAACTCGACTTCCCCGAAACCCTCTCCGCCACCGGCTTCTTCGCCGACCTCACCGACCTCTCCCCCAACCCCGGCGTCGTCTTCTACGAACCCAACCTCTCCTTCTGGTCCGACTACGGCATCAAAGCCCGCTGGTTCGCCATCACCAACACCACCGACACCGTCGGCGCCCACCTCGAAGGCCCCTGGGACTATCCCCCCGGGATGATGTGGGTCAAACACTTCGACCTCGAAATGGACCGCGGCAACCCCGACACCAAAAAACGCCTCGAAACCCGCGTCCTCGTCCGCAACGCCTCCGGCGCCTTCGGCGTCAGCTACCAATGGAACGAAGCCGAAACCGAGGCCTACCTCGTCCCCGACGCCGGCGTCAACTTCGACCTCTCCATCACCAACGGCCTCGAAACCGAAATCCAGACCTGGCGCATCCCCAGCCGTTCCGAATGCCTCATCTGCCACCAGCCCGAAGCCGGCCACGCCCTCAGTTTCTACACCCGTCAGCTCAACGCCCCCGGCGACATCGGCGGCCTCCACGGCAACTTCATCACCCTCCTCGAAACCGCCGGTTACACCTCCAACAGCCTCGGCGATCCCCCCCCCCCCCCCCCCCCCCACCCCCCCCCCCCCCCCCCCCAACCCCCCCCCCCCCCCCCCCCGGCCCCCCCCCCC
>DAOLCW010000117.1:0-8927 GCA_035327665.1 Kiritimatiellia bacterium | reverse complement strand
CCTGAAACCCTGAACCCCCTCCCCTCCCCCCCCCATGCAAACCCTCATCGAAAAAGCCGCCGTCCTCATCGAAGCCCTCCCCTACATCCAGCGCTTCCGTGGCGACATTGTCGTCGTCAAATTCGGAGGGAGCGCCCTCGAAGAAAAAGCCGGTGTCGAAGCCGTCCTCAAAGACATCGCCTTCATGGCCTGCGTCGGCCTCAAACCCGTCGTCGTTCATGGCGGAGGCAAAGCCATCTCCCGCCGCATGAGCGAAGCCGGACTAAAACCCCACTTTGTCAAAGGTCTCCGCGTCACCGACGAAGCCTCCATCGCCGTCGTCGAACAAGTCCTCAACCGCGAAGTCAATCCCGACCTCGTCAAATCCCTCACCGAAATGGGCTGCAAAGCCCGCGGCATCTTCGGCGAAGACATCCTCGACGCACGCAAACACACCGCCACCGACCCCGACACCGGCCAGATCCTTGACTGGGGCTACGTCGGCAACATCACCAGCGTCGACATCGAGCCCATCCTCGCCTTCAGCCACTCCAACATCGTCCCCATCATCACCCCCCTCGCCTGGGGCGAAGACAACAAAATCTACAACTGCAACGCCGACGAAGCCGCCGCCGCCATCGCCGAAGCCCTCAAAGCCCGCAAGCTTGTCTTCATGTCCGACGTCCCCGGCCTCCTCGAAGATCCCAAAGATCCCTCCTCCCTCATCTCCACCCTCCACGTCAAGGATGTCGAGGAACTCATCCGCCGCAAAGTCATCGACGGCGGCATGCTCCCCAAAATCAACGGCGCCGTCCGCGCCCTCCAGGCTGGCGTCAAAAAAACCCACTTCGTCCACGCCGCCCTCACCCACTCCCTCCTCCTCGAACTCTTCACCGACAAAGGCGTCGGCACCGAAATCATAGAATAACATGCACGACCCCGCACAAATCAAATCCGACCACGCCACCTACCTCGTTCCCAACTACGCCCCCAACCTCGTCCTCGTCCGCGGTGAAGGCGCACGGGTCTGGGATGCCGGAGGCCGGGAATACCTCGACTTCCTCGGCGGCATCGCCGTGCTCGCCCTTGGTCATAGCCATCCCGCATGGGTTGCTGCCGTTCGCGAACAAGCTGGCGTCCTCACCCACGTCTCCAACCTCCACTACCATCCCCTCCAGCCCCGGCTCGCCCGCGAACTCGTCCAACGCTTCCAGCCCGGAGCCAAAGCCTTCTTCTGCAACTCCGGCGCCGAAGCCAACGAAGCCCTCATCAAGCTCGCCCGCAAATGGGGCCACGACCAAGGCCGCTACCGCATCCTTTCCTCCTGCAACTCCTTCCATGGCCGCACCCTCGCCACCCTCACCGCCACCGGACAGGACAAAGTCCAAAAAGGCTTCACCCCCCTCCCCGAAGGATTCGACTACGCCGAATTCAACCACCTCGACTCCTTCCGCCAGCGCATCACCCCCCAAACCGCCGCCATCCTCATCGAAGCCGTTCAGGCCGAAGGAGGCGTCATCCCCGCAACCCCCGAATTCCTCCAGGGTCTGCGCGCCCTGTGCGACGAACAAGGCATCCTCCTCCTCATGGATGAAGTCCAATGCGGCATCGGTCGCACCGGCCACTGGTTCGGCTTCCAAGCCTACAACATCCAGCCCGACGCCTTCTCCCTCGCCAAAGGACTCGGCGGCGGCTTCCCCATCGGCGCGATGGTCGCCCGCCAGGGCCTTTGCGATGTCCTTCAACCCGGCACCCACGGAACCACCTACGGCGGAAACCCCCTCGCCTGCGCCGCCGCCCTCGCCGTCCTCCACACCTTGGAACGCGACCACCTCCTCGACCATGTCAAAACCGTCGGCCACCGCTTCGGCCACCGCCTCGCCGAACTCGCCAAAACCTACTCCTGGATCACCGGAGCCCGCGGCCTCGGCCTCATCTGGGGACTCGTCCTCAACGTTCCCGCCAAACCCCTCGAACTCGCCCTCATCGAAGAGGGCCTCCTCACCGTCGCCACCGGAAACCATGTCATCCGCTTCGTCCCCCCCCTCATCGTCACCCAAGCCGACATTGACACCGCGCTCGACAAAATCGCCCAAGCCTGTAAACGATTAGACCTTCAACTCACCCAACCTTCGGGAGCATCATCCACATGAAAATCGTACTCGCCTACTCCGGGGGCCTCGACACCTCCGTCATCCTCAAATGGCTCATTGAAACCTACAACGCCAACGTCATCTGCTTCGCCGCAGACATCGGCCAGGAAGAGGAACTCACCGGCCTCAAACAAAAAGCCAAAGACAGCGGCGCCACCAAGTGCTACGTCGACGACCTCCGCCTTGAATTCGCCCGCGACTTCGTCTTCCCCATGATCCGCGCTGGCGCCGTCTACGAGTCCGGCTACCTCCTCGGAACCTCCATCGCCCGCCCCCTCATCGCCAAACGCCAGGTCGAAATCGCCCGCAAAGAAGGCGCCGACGCCATCGCCCACGGCGCCACCGGAAAAGGCAACGACCAGGTCCGCTTCGAACTCACCGCCTTCGCCCTCGAACCCGGCATCCAGATCATCGCCCCCTGGCGAAACGAAACCTTCCGCACCCAGTTCAGCGGACGTCAGGCCATGATCGACTACTGCCGCAAACACAAAATCCCCGTCGAAGTCTCCGCCAAAAAACCCTACTCCATGGACCGCAACCTCCTTCACATCAGCTACGAAGGCGGCATCCTCGAAAACCCCTGGAACGAACCACCCGAATCCATCTTCAAACTCTCCGTCGCCCCCGAAAAAGCCCCCAACAAACCCGAATACGTTGAAATCACCTTCCAAAACGGAAACGCCGTCGCCGTCAACGGCAAGAAACTCAACCCCCTCGGCGTCATGCAGACCCTCAACAAACTCGCCGGCAAACACGGCGTCGGACGCATCGACCTCGTCGAAAACCGCTTCGTCGGCATGAAGAGCCGCGGCGTCTATGAAACCCCCGGCGGTACCATCCTCTACCGCGCCCGCGAAGCCGTCGAGCAAGTCGCCATGGACCGCGAGGTCCTCCACCTCCGCAACAGCCTCGTCCCCCACTACGCCAAACTCGTCTACAACGGCTTCTGGTTCGCCCCCGAGCGCCTCATGCTCCAGGCCGCCATGGACGACGCCGCCGCCTGCATCAACGGCGTCGCCCGCGTCAAACTTTACAAAGGCTCCTGCACCGTCGTCGGTCGCAAAGCCGAGCACTCCCTCTACGACCCCGAAATCGCCTCCTTCGAAGGCAACCAAGGCTACAACCAGGACGACGCCACCGGCTTCATCCGCCTCAACGCCCTCCGCCTCCGCGTCCAGGCCAAGACCAACGCGACATGAGAATGACACGATCCATTCCTGATGCCGTGGCGCACCGATTTCAGGTGGCGGTACCCGCCCGGCGACGATCGCGTCTTGTCACCCGTCTCCTCAACAGGAGTTGTCCGAACGCGATGACTCGCTGGCGGCAGCATGCCGCGCCGCGAATCGCGACAAGGCGCTAGTGCGCGAGACTGACGAATGGCAAGCTTGTGACGACGGAACGGAGGGCTGACCGTCCGATCCCCGATTGAATCCCTTGACCGGGACGAACTCGACGAAGTTTGTCGAGCCGTCGCAACCATCCTCGAAATCAGATAGCGATGTGGGAATGGGGTGATGTTACGGGTCAATCCCTCTCCGATCCCGACATCGCTTCCTTCAAAGGCAATCTAAGGTGTCCCCCCGGGTCATGAAAAATGACTGTCCTGCATTTGCCTAGACCGTTATAGTAACCACGTCTACGATTCGCCCGCACATTAAGGATGCTCATGAAGATACCTTTTCGCAAAACGCTTCTCAGGTTGATACCCGTGTTCATGTACGCGCTGCTTCCAAGCGGGTGCGCATCCCTCGGTCCCCGGGCCGAACCTCTGCGGGTCGGCATCACTGCGGATTATCCACCGCTGGTCTTCAGGCAGGGTGGCCAGTTTGTTGGCGCGGAAGTGGAATTGGCCCGGGCCCTGGGTGAAGAGCTCGGGCGGCCGATTCAATTCGTGAACGTGCGCTGGCGGGATCAGATCCCCGCCTTGCTGGGAGGCAAGACCGATATCATCATGTCCGCGATGTCCATCACCGAGGCCCGCCGGGTGCGGGTGGCCTTCAGCGAACCATACTTAAAAAATGAGCTTCGGGTGATTTTCCGGAAGCGTGACGAGGCCCGCTTTACCACCACGGAAGCGTTTATGGCATCCGATATGCGGGTAGGCGTGGTGGCAGGAACAACCGCAGACTCGTTTGTGCAACGCCACGGGCCGCGGCTTCGGAGGACCGCGCTGGAGACCCGAAAAGATGCAGCCTTTTTTCTTTTGCGCAGCCGACGCATCGATGCTTACGTGGATGACACCCTCGCCCTTGCCTGGATTCTCGCCGAAAATGAAGCGTCGATCGCCTACTTGCGCGAGCCCCTCGCCGAGGAATACATCGCATGGGCGGTTCGGCCTTCCGATCAGGAATTGCTCCAGTCGGTCAACGCCGTGCTGGCAACGTGGGAGGAAGACGGAACCTTGGACGACGTGATCTACCGCTGGATGCCGTTTCTTGAGCAGCTCAAGTAAGTCGCCAAACGTAGAGCGGGTAAAGAAAATGCGTAGCCGCGCTCGTCAGAACGCGGATGATACGACCTGAACGAACGCCGACCACCGCCTCACCAAGGCGGCGAGGTCATGGTTTAAACCGCTCTAGAGGCGCCAAATCAGGTTAAGGGCGAACACATGAATCTCATTGGAGCTGTAGTCGCCTTTCAACGGACCTTTGAGCGGGCCATCGTTGCGGTCGATCCCGCCACTGCCGAGATCGATGTACTGGTAGACGCCTCCGATGGTCACGTCTTCGCTCAGATCATATTGCAAACCCGTCGCGAAACGGATCTGACGGTCGAGGGCGAGGTCCGGGGTGCGGCCCTGATCGTTATCCACGGGTGAGGTATCATAGGCAATGCCGAAGGACCACAGCCAGTCGGGGGCAATCCGATACTGGGCGCCAAGGGCGAAGTGCCATGTGTCGTCATAATCAAGGTCTTGGGTAAAGCTGCGCGACTCGGTGGATCGCAGGCCGATTTCCTGCTTTCCGAACTTGCTCCACTCCTGCCAGCCGATGTTGCCCATGATCGCCCAACGGCTGGTAAGTTCCTGATAAGCGCTCAGCATGATGGCCTGAGGTACCGTCATATTCAGATCCACCTGGCTCCCGGCAAGGCCGCTCATCGCCAACAGGCCCTGAAGCGGGAGAGCGACATCGCGGGCGCTCGCAACATTCCTGAACTCGAGATCGATCTCGGAGCGATAGGTCAGACCGATGCGGGTTCCCGAACGGGGTTCGACCAGAAGACCCAAGTTGAAACCGTAGGCCACGTCATCGTCCTCAAGGACGAGTTCACCATCGGGAACACCGGGTTGGGCAGTGGCGGCGGCATTGTTGATGGCAACTTTCTGACTTAGTTCTGCATACATAACACTGAAGCCGGCGCCCACCGAAAGCCAGTCGTTGACCCGGTAACCAATGCCGGGATTCACCCCGAAGGTGATGAGATCCGCCTCCGTGATGTAGTAGCGCCCCGCCCAATCGGAAGCGTAGTCCACGCCAAGGCCAAAATAGGAACCCAGACTCAAGCCCACACTCACGTCCTCATTGATCCGGTGGGCGTAGTGAAAACCGCCGCTGGGAATAAACCCGCCGGCATTGCCGCCATTACCGCCACCAAATGCCGAGAGTTCGGTATCGAATTTGGCATTTAGGTAAAGGCCCTGCAGGGCGACCAGCATCTGCGATCGATCAAGTTGAGTCATGCCGGCCGGGTTGGCGGAGGCGGTGGAGGCGTCGGAGGCCAAAGCGGCTCGGCCGGCAATCGCGGCGCCCACGTCCGGGGTCCCGCCTTCATACAACCAGAGGCCGGCGCCAAACGACGCAGAGCCCGTCAAAACTGCGGTCATGATCCCAATACCGGTTACAAAGTGTTTCATTCCTCCACCTTTCTTCATACGTTGTTGCGGGACGACACGAGGACGGCCCGGGACTCGACAAGACGGGCTAAGGTTAAGCGAATCTCTTCCCTACGCATAATGCAAAGACATTAACTCTTCGATAACGAGAAAACATAAGGCTACGAAGGGACCGTGACTTGATCTTGCCCCTTGATTGTTTCAAGCTTTTACCATGAGAAATCTACCCAGCATGGTTGGACTGTTCCTGGGGACACTCTTCTTTGCGTTTTCCCTGACGCCCTCCCTGCTGCCCCGGCCCTTCCTGATTCAAGGTGTCATTTCCGGAATCTCTCTTGCCGCCGGATACGGCTTGGGCGTCGCCGGCTTGTTTCTATGGAAGTATTTGCAACTTCCCCTCACAAGGGGGCGGGGGGCTTTCGTCGCCACCGTGATGGCCGCCGTGATCAGCATCCTGGTGGCGGTGGGCTTCCTATGGCAGACCGCGAACGGACAAAATTCCATTCGATTGCTGATGGGTATGGAGGAGATTCCCGGGGCGCATCCCGTATGGATCGGCCTCGTTGCCATCGGCGTTTTTTTGGCACTGCTCGGCCTCGGGCGCCTGTTCCGCTGGGTCTTTCGCCGTTTTTCACGATGGCTGCACCGGTTTGTGCCGCCCCGGATTTCCCATCTCGCCGGCATGGCCGCAGCCATCCTGCTGTTCTGGACGATCATCGACGGCCTACTGGTCGCGTCCCTCCTGCGCGTGGCCGACCGGTCCTTTCAGCAGCTCGATGCATTGATCGAAGCCGACCTGCCCCAACCCTTACGCCCTGAACAGGCCGGCAGTTCCGCGTCGCTGGTGAACTGGCAGGATCTCGGGCGGCAGGGACGCCGCTTCGTCTCGGGCGGCCCCACTGCGGAAGATCTGACCAACTTCTTCGGGGCTCCGGCCCTCTCACCGATCCGCGTTTATGTCGGGCTCAACTCCGCCCCAACCCCCGAAGCCCGGGCCCGCCTTGCCTTGGAGGAACTCAAGCGGGCGGGAGGCTTTCAGCGCTCGATCCTGCTACTGGTCACGCCCACCGGCACCGGCTGGGTGGATCCAGGTTCGCAGGATACGGTGGAGTTCCTGCATCGCGGGGATATTGCCACCGTCGCCGCCCAGTATTCCTATCTTAACAGCCCGCTCGCGCTGCTAACCCAGGCGGCTTACGGGGCCGAGATGGCCCGGGCGTTGTTCGCCGAGGTCTACGGACACTGGCGCACCCTCCCCCGGGACGCGCGGCCCCGGCTTTTCCTCGCCGGGCTGAGCCTGGGCGCTCTGAACTCCGATCTTTCGTTTGATCTTTATGATATCATCGACGACCCCTTCGACGGAGCCCTGTGGATCGGCCCGCCGTTTAGCTCGCGGACATGGAACCGGGTCACCGCGGAGCGGGATCCCGGATCGACAGCCTGGCTACCCGAGTTTCGCGGGGGTTCCGTGGCGCGGTTCATGAACCAGGAGCAGGGACTCGACCGGGGGACGGCGCCGTGGGGAAACTTCCGCATTGCGTTTTTGCAGTATGCCAGCGATCCCATCACCTTCTTCAGCACGGGGTCGGCATGGCGCGAACCGGACTGGATGCGCGAACCCCGCGGCCCCGATATCTCCCCCGCCCTGCGCTGGTTCCCGGTGGTGACCATGCTTCAACTCGCGGCCGACATGATGGTGGGCACCGCGCCCACGGGATTCGGTCATGAGTATGCCGCATCCCATTATCTCACGGCCTGGCTCGCCCTGACCGAGCCCCCGGGATGGAGCGAAGGGAAACTCCAGCGGCTGCATGAGCTTTTCGCAAAGTAGCCCGGAGGATTCGTGAACGCATCGCATTCATGAACAGCGCGGGTTGAGCAGAATCTTGGCCGCCGACGTGAGTCGCCGTCCACGGTACCCATGTCCAAGACCACTCATCATACCATTCCCTTTAACTTCTCGGTGTGGTATCACACGGCAGAAAAGAAGCCGCATGGCATGGCCATGCGGCTTCTTTCGATCACGTAATGACGGCGGATTATTCCGCGCTGATCTCGCCGATTTGAGCCTTGAATTCTTCGCCTGCAGCCATTTCCGCCGCAGCGGCGCGGCGTTGGGTGCCGGGCATGACCGGGAAGAGCGGATCGAATTCCACCATCAGCGAAGCGAGGGCACCGAGAATGCTGATATCGCCGCTGACCCGGGCCGTCCCGTCGCCGATCATGGCCTCCAAAGAACGGGCCCCCATCATGACCTGTTCCAAGTCCGAACGGTTGAGGGTCATGGAGAAGTCGGGATTCGGAACCTGGAAGCCCTGGATGTTGGTCAGGGTGGCATTCGCAAGCTCGATCGCAAACTGTTCGCCATTGTCCGGGGTGGCCAGATTCATGGTGAAGTTCAAGCCCTCGGCCTTGCGGCTGTCCATGCGGATGCCGAGGAAGTCAAGGAACTGCCCGGTGGTCATCGCGCGAATAGTATCCGGCGAGGATGAACTGGCCGTCGCCGCCGTCGGGATATCATTACGCAGTTCATACGCGCCGGACAGGAAGCTGTTCCGTAGCCCGGGGTTCTCCTGCTGATACCCAATTTGCTCGAAGGCGTCGGCCAGCAGGTCCTTGGCCAACCGGTTGTCCGGCTCGGCCTGAACCAACTTGTCGAGGATTTCGGTGGCATGGAAATACTTGCCTTCGTTGATCAACTGGCTTCCGCGAGCCATGATCTTCTCGGCCCCGCCCATCATCTCGACGTAGAGCGGCGCGGATTCATCAGGAGACAGCGGAATCAGGGTCGTCGGATTGCAGTCCCAGAAGCCGAGGAAACGCTGAATCACCCCCCGGCTGTTGTGCTTGTACGACCCGTGATAGCCGCGGTTGTACCAGTTCTGCTGGAGACTTTTGGGCTCCTCGTAGACGTTGTGGATCTGGTTGATGGTCACGCCCTGATTGGCATAGTGCAG
>DAOLCW010000116.1:0-8930 GCA_035327665.1 Kiritimatiellia bacterium | reverse complement strand
AACCCATTTCAGCTCGGCCAAAGGCGGGGGCACGTTCGACCTTTCCGCGAGCGGGGGCAACCTCGTGTTGACCTTTACCCCGGCGGCGGGCGAGCCCACGGTTCAGGCCACTGACATCACCTTCTCCTCGGTCGGCGTGACCTCGATGACGGTAAGCTGGACCTCCGGCAATGGTGCGAGCCGGATCGTGGTCGCCCGTGCGGGTAGCGCGGTGAACGCCAATCCCGCCGACAGTTCCTCCTACTCCGCCAATGCCGCATTCGGCAGTGGCGCGGAAATCGGGACCGGTAACTTTGTCGTCTACAATGGTTCCGGTTCCTCGGTGGCGGTGACCGGATTGAGCGCGGATACCATCTATCACTTCCGGGTCTATGAATACAATGGCTCCGGCGGCACTGAAGATTACCTGACGAGCACCGCGACCGGCAATCCGGCCAGCCGGACCACCTTGGCAAACCAACCGACCACTCAGGCATCTTCTGTCACCTTCTCCTCGCTCGGCTCGACCAGCCTTGGGGTGTCATGGACGAGCGGGAACGGAGCAGGTCGCCTCGTCATTGCCCGGCAAGGCAGCGCACCCAGCGGCGGTCCGGTCGATGGCACTACGTATACCGCCGATGCGAATTTCGCTGGCAGTGGTTCCGCACTGGGTAGCGGCAAGGTCGTCTACATCGGAACCGGGAATTCCTTCACCCTCACCGGGCTTTCCGCCCAGACCGAATATTTCATTCAGGTCTTCGAGTACAATGGCAGCGGACTGGCCATCAACTACTTCAACGACACCGCGACCGGGAATCCGGCCAGCCGCTATACCTTAAGCACCGAGCCCGGCGCTCACGCCACGGCCTTTACCGCCACCCCTGCCTCCACGACGAGCATCAATCTGAACTGGACCGCCGCCTCCGGCCCTCCATCCGGCTACATCATTCTGCAGCGTACCGGCGCAGATCCGACGGGAACGCCTTCGGATGGTCAGGGTTACTCGGTGGGTAACGGTATTGGCGACGGCACGGTGGCCGCGATCGTCACCCCCGGCTCCGCGACCTCGACCACGATCAGCGGACTCAGCGCGGGCACCACCTACCACTTCAGCATCATGCCCTTCAATTGGGATGGTTCGAGCGCCCAGACCTATAATTACCGGACCGCCGCGACCATCCCCACCGCCAACGCCTCCACCGTGTTCGCTGAACCGGGGACCCAAGCCTCGGCGATCACCTTCACCTCCGTCGGAACCTCGGGGATGACGGTGAACTGGACGAGCGGCAACGGCGCGAATCGCATCGTGGTGGGCCGGGCCGGGTCGGCGGTCAACGCCAATCCCGCCGACCAGACTGCGTATTCCGCCAACGCGGCTTTTGGAAGTGGCGCGGAAATCGGCACTGGCAATTTCGTCGTGTATTCCGGTTCGGGAAGCTCGGTGGCGGTCACCGGATTGAGCCCGGACACCGTGTATCACTTCCGGGTCTATGAATTTAACGGCAGCGGCAATACCGCGAACTACAATGTCAATACCGCGAGCGGCAATCCCGCCAGTCGCACCACCATGGCCAACGAGCCGACGGTCAATGCCTCCTCGGCCACCATTACCGCAATCACCCCCACCGGTTTCACCGTAAACTGGACCGCGGGCAATGGGGCCAATTCGATCGTCCTGATCAAGGCCGCCGCTGCCGTGGACTCCAACCCGGTGGATCAGACCACCTACACCGCCAATTCCGCGTTTGGCAGCGGGTCGGAACTCGGGACCGGCAATTTCGTGGTGTATAAAGGCGCTGGCACTTCGGTCGCGGTAACCGGTCTTAGTCAGGACACGGTCTACCATGTCGCGGTCTACAGCTATAACGGCTCGGTTGACGGCGCGGAAAACTATCTGACCACCGGCCCGGCAACTTCCAGTGCCTCGACTCTGACCGCCGAACCGACCACCCAGGCGACGAACCTCACCTTCCCGAGCCGGACCAAGAGCAGCATCCAGGTCAACTGGACCAGCGGCAACGGGGCCAACCGGATCGTGGTTGCCCGCCAAGGCTCCGCCGTAGCCGACCTCCCGGTGGACGGGACCGGCTACACCGCCAACGCGGAATACGGTTCCGGGGATGCCCTCGGCACCGGCTTCGTGGTGTACAGCGGATCTGGAAACAGCGTGACGGTGACCGGTCTCAACACCAACACGACCTACCATTTCCGGGTGTTTGAATTCAACGGCTCTGCCGCAACCGCGAATTACTTCACTGATACCGCGACCGGCAATCCGGCCAGCCATACCACCGCCGCCAATGAGCCGGGTATCGGGATCAATCCCGCCACCTTGACGCCCTCGGCCACGGTCGGCAATACGCCGGCGGCGGGAAGTTTTGTCGTGACCAACGTCGGGGGGAGCTCGCTGTCCTACAGCCTTTCTACCAATCAGAGCTGGTTGTCGATCTCCCCGAACGCGGGGAGTTCCATCGGCCCGGCGGGAACCCTGAGCCATACCATCACCTACAATGCCACCGGTCTGGGGGCGGGAACCTATGATGCCACCATCACCATCACCGGCACCGGTACCGGCGAAAATGCCGCCACCAATTCTCCCCGCACCATCCCGGTGACCCTGACCATGAATGCGCTCCCCGATCCGACTGCGGTGTCGGTGACGGCGGAAAGTTATCAGCTCATGCGCCTGGCCTGGACCAAGAATGCCAGCTACGACGTGATGATCACCTACCGTGAAGGCAGCGCCCCCGCCGCCCCGGTTCAAGGCACCTCCTACAATGTTGGGGACGGTCTGGCCGGCGGCGGTCAGGTCATCTACAAGGGTACCGGATCGGCGTGGGAACATGAAGTGACCGCCGGGGAAACCCATCATTATGCGTTCTACTCCATCAACAACAATCACTACTCCCCGGGCGTTTCCGGAAGTGATTCAACTCCCTCCTTCCTCGCCGGGGACATCTTTGAGCCGTTCGGCTATACCAACAACACGTTTTCTTCCGCCGGCTTTGACGCCAAGAGCGGGGGCATTGGATGGACGAGTTCATGGTCGTTGACCACCGGAGGCGGTGCAGAGTGGTCGATCCGGTCGAATACCGACACCGACAGCAATCGCCCGATGTTCTTCGATGCCCCGTCCAATCAGGTGGCGATCAGCGGCAATCGTGCGTTTTTAAGCGCGATGGGCGCGGACCGTTGGGGGATTGCGTCCCGGGGAATTCCCGAAGTGACCAATGGTGTGATCTATGTGTCGGCCCTGTTGGCCTATCGTTATGAGGAAACCTTTGAACAGTCCCGCCGCTGGGCAACCATCGCCATCCTGGACGGGAGTACCGAGCATCTCGAATTCGGGAAGGTATTTGGCGAAAATCGACGTTTTAGTATTCGTCGTAGCGGGTCCAATGCATCCAGTTCTACAAACATCGACCCGTATCAGAACAGCACCAATAATTGGTACTGGGTTGTGTTGAAATATGATTTCGCCGCGCAGCAAGCCCGGGTCAAGGCGTTCCGGCGCAGCGAAAATATCCCCTTCACAGAGCCTTCCTCGTGGGATGCGACTTGGGGTTCATTGAGCCTTGGCCGTATCAACCGGATCCGGTTGAAGGCGGGCAGCAATGAGGATTGGATCGGTGGCGCTTTGTTCGATGAAATCCGGGTGGCATCGACGTGGACCGAACTGATTGGCCAAACCATCACCGATCCGGGCCTTGCGGTATCGCCGGCATCCGTCACCCTCAACGTGATGCTCGGCAGCACCTCGAATGTCGCGGTGAACGTGCAAAACGTGGGTGGTTCGACCTTGTTGTACACCAACACGATTACCTACGGCACCGGTTCGGGGTGGGCTACCCCGACTCCGGGAACCTCTTCCCTCGCCCCCGCCGCGAATGAAAATGTGACCCTGGCCCTGAATGCGTCCGGTCTCACTCCTGCCACTACCTATTACGCGACCAATACCGTGGCCGGCAACCAGAGCAATGCCAACCAGCAGGTGTCGATCGCGATGACGGTCACCGCGCTGCCCGACCCGACCGCCGTCACCGCCACCGCCGACGGGCCCGAGCTGGTGCGCCTCGCCTTCACCCCGCCTTCCGGATATCAGGTCATGGTGGTCTACCGCCAAGGTTCGGCACCCACGGGTGATCCGACCCAGAACACATTGTACAATGTTGGCGATGCCCTGGGCTTGGGCACCGTCCTTTACAAGGGGAGCGCATCCGGCCTCGAGCATGTGGTGGCGGCAAATCAAACCCACTTCTACCGGGTTTACACCCTCAACAACAACCACTACTCGCCGGGCGTGCAGGTGTCGACGACCACCCCCGCCTTCGATTCCATCGTCATGGAGCCTTTCGGCTATACCAACGGAGTCAGCCTCGCTGGATTGAATGGCGGCAACGGCTGGAGCGGCGCGTGGTCGGTGGGCGCGGGTTCCTTCATGATCGTGAGCAATCAAGGCAGTGGTTCAATCCCTCGATTCTTCAATCAGCCTCCGTATCCCGACCACTCCGGAAATCTCGTCCGGTTCAGCAATCCCGGGAATGGCAATCAAGCCAACGCCACCCGCTCGTTTGATCCGGTGACCAGCGGCTATATCTATGCTGCTGCGGTGATGAGTTATCAGTTCCTGGGAACCGAAAAATGGTTTGGTTTGTCTTTGATGTCCAATGCCACCGAGAAGATCTTCGTGGGTAAACTCTTCGACAACGCGGATGATCGTGAGTTCGGAATCAACGGCCCCAACATTACCAAGACGAAATCCGGGCAGAATCTCAGCCCCTGGGGTGGTGGAAGTGGAAATACTGGAAACGTCTATCTGGTCATTCTCCGCTACAACTTCAGCACCCGCGAAATCGACGCCCTTCGATATCATCGCACCCAGACCGTTCCCGACGTGGAACCGGGTTCGTGGACGGTGTCGGTGACCGCACCGATCGGGGATGTAAATATGGTCAACGGAATTCGTCTCTCCGGAGGCTCCAGTGATCCCGCCGGAACGATTGGTGAAGGCTTCTTCGATGAGATCCGGGTCGCTACGACCTGGGCCGACCTGTTCAATCAGGTTGGGGTGGTCGCCACCAATTATCAGATCGGGAATGCGACCAACTATGTGTTCGACGCCCAAGTCAATCAAGGGACCTTCCCGGTGGTCATGACCCTCCGGTCGGAAACCGGGGTCGAAACCGTCAACACCACCCCGCCATTCTTCATCCCCAATTACGACATCTTCAACCCCGGCGGGGTCGAAGTGGTCACCGATCAGGTCTTTACCGCGTTCAGCTTCCAGGACAGCGGTCGGACGGTCATCGCTTCCAACGCGGCCCATTCCACCGTGGTTCCTGCCCAAGTCCTGCTCGGGGTCTACACCGGGCGGTGGAGCGCCATCGCCTCCAACGGGGTGGCGGGGATCAACATCAGCGTGTTGTCCAACAACACCCCGATCGTGTTTACCGTGGTCGATGATGACACCACCCCGCCTGAAGTCGTTCAGATTTCCTCCACCAACACCGGCGGCAACGTGAATCGCAACATGCATATAGCTATCGGGAACGCCAACCTGACCGCCAATAGCGCGGCGGGAGCAAACATCTCTTACACCGCCACCGATGGTCAGCTCGCCAGTGTCGGCGCAACCAACCCGCTGGTTATCTGGTTGGGGGCTCGCGACGCCGGGTCCGGTCTCGCCCGCGGAAATACGGATCCTGCGATCAACAGTCACCTCACCATCGGTTCGGCCATCTTCGAAAACGTTGCCCAGTATGATGCATTCCGCAGCTCGACCTTCGCCCAGACCATGGATGCCCGGGCGACCAACGTGTGGAGCTGGATCACCCCCATGACCCCTTCAGAAATCGGGGAGTTGTTTGACACCACCACCGCCGAGGGTTCCAACGCGGTCATCATGACCTGGCGCGACGCTGACAACGACCGGCCAAATGACTTTGAAACTCTGATCACCACCCAGGGTTGGTTCCGGGTCATCGACGATGACCCCTATCCGCCATTGGTCCAGAACTTCAATATTTTTGGTGTGGGTAGCGGCAGCTATACCGTCACCGTGGAGCAACTGATTGGCGGCATTCAGTGGTCGATCACCGGTCTGGTCCGTGACGCAGAAAGCGGGATCAATGTCAACGGTACCAACACCGTCCATCCCGACATTTCCCCCTATTTTGAATTGTGGGATCCTGCCGGTTCGATGCAGTTGCGCCAGGCCTTCAACGATATCCCCTTTGCCAATGGGGGAGCATTAAGCGCCCTCACCCCAATCCGGAGCGGAACCAACTCGCCGCTGGTGAGCGCACCTCTCGGGATCTGGACGGCAAGGGTCGTGGTTGCCGACGCCGACAACGACCGGCCGAACGACCGCCTCTTTACCACCAACGCCTTTACCTTCACGGTGATTCCCGGAGACAGCCTGGCCGGCATCGATGTATCCACGACCCTGCTCGTGCAGACCTCCTCCTTCGGCAACGTGACCGGTCCCACCAACTTTGTGGTCGACAACGTTGGGGTGGGGAATCTGATCTACAGCATCACCCCCAGCGCAGGCTGGCTTTCGGTCGTGCCGTCCGGGGCCACGGTCGGAACCGCCGGCTCTCAAAACCACAATATCACCCTGAATACCGGATCGCTGAACCCCGGGACCTACGAAGCCGTGCTCACCATCTCCGGCAATCAGACCAACGGGGCGAGGTTTGTAACCAACCGGCTGACCGTGACCGGATTCTTTGCCAACGAAATCGTCGATCAGTTCACCAATGCCCCGGCCAGCGATTTGAATGGTGCGGGCGGGGGAACGGGATGGACCAACAACTGGAATGTGCCGGCGGGCTTCCTGTCGGTGGACTCGGACAACTTACCCGTGCCGAACAACTACCCCGCTGCCGTCGGGAACAAAGTATGTGGCAACAGCACCAACGAAATTCTCGCCTACCGCAACTTCAACGTGGTCTCCAACGGAACCCTCTATGCCGCCGTGGCCATCCAGAAAAGTGCAGGCGATAATGCGGGGTACATTGGGTTGTCGTTTGTCGAGGGGACGATTGAAAGGGCCTACGCCGGCAAGTTGTGGAACAGCGACCAGTTCGGAGTGGCGGGCGGCAGTAGCAGTTCACCCGGTAATCCCGGATTTGGCATCTACGGGTCGGTTTATTTCATCATCCTCAAGTATGATTTCGATACCGGAATCATTCAAGGACGGGCCTACAATAGCGGGGATACTCTCCCGTTGACCGAGCCGAATTGGCGGGCTGCGCTCACCACCTCGGTCTCTCGCATCAATGGGGTACGGCTAGGGGCGCGGAATGTCGGCACGGCCTGCTTCGACGAAATCCGGGTCGCTCGCACCTGGGAAAACCTCCTCAACTTCTTCGAGGAGGAGCCCACCCTCCACGCCTCGAACATGACCTTCGAGAACATCACCACCAACTCCATGACCGTGAACTGGATCCCCGGAAACGGCGCCGCCCGCATCGTGGTCGCCCGTGCAGGTTCACCGGTGGATTGGACCCCGACCGACGGCAACAGTTACGCCGCCAACAACGACTTCTCCGCCGCCACCGACCTCGGCGGCGGAAACAAGATCATCTACAACGAAGCGGGCGGCAGCGTGAACGTGACCGGTCTTGACCCGGCCACCCGTTATTACTTCAAGGTGTTCGAGTATAACTTTGTGAGCGGATCCGAGGATTACCTGACCAGCGGGACCCCGCTCGAAGGCAATCGTTGGACCCTGACCGCCCCGCCGACCGGGGTGCCGGGCTCGTTCGCCGCGTTCACGGTGTCCGATGTCGCGATCAGCAATACCTGGACTACGGCGAGCGGCGCCTCCGGTTATGTGATCTTCCGGCGCCAGGGCGCGGCGGTGACCAACGTCCCGGTCAACGGAACCGCGTTCACCGACAACCAGACCCTTGGCGATGTCACGGTTCGGGTGGTCACTCCTGGAAGTGCGACCACTTTCCTCCATAGTGGTTTGGATGGTTGCGAGACCTATCACTTCCGCATCTACGCCTTCAATCAGGCCGCCGATCCGCAGACCATCCACTACAACCTGTCCTCCGGTCCGGTTGCCAATACGACTACCGGATGCGGCGAGCCGACCATTCAGGCCTTCAACATCGTGTTCCAGAATATCGGTACCGACTTCATCCGCTTGTCGTGGACCCGGGGCAGCGGGGACCGCAGCATGGTCGTGGCCCGCCAGGGTAGCTCGATCACTGCCGACCCCGCCGATGGACTGAGCTACACCTCCAGCGCCACCTTCGGGAGCGGTACGCAACTCGGGACCGGCAACTACGTGGTGTACCGCGGAACCAACAACGTAACCACGGTGTCCGGATTGACCATCGGTCAGACCTACACCTTCAAGGTCTACAGCTTCAACGGGGGCGGCAGCAGTTCCGATTACAACATCTCCGATTCCACCAACAATCCGCGGACCACCGCCACCGCCGCCTTCGGGGTGGCCAGCGACCGGTTCGTCTGGAATTACTTCGGCAGTTACGCCAACAACAACCTGAACGGCGCGGGAACGGGTAGTGGCTGGAGCGGCAATTGGTCCACCTTTGGCGGCTACGGCGCGGTCGACGATGCCAACTCGCCCAACACGTTCCGCGGCTATCCGCAAGATAACCGGACGAATTGCGGGATCAGTTGCGACGACAGCCGCCAGTTGAAGTTTGTTACGGTCGCCGGCGATGCATACGGCGCCACCCGGACCTTCGCCACCCGCAACAGTGGCAAGATCTACGCGGCGGTGAAGATCAACATCCAGTCGTCGTTCAATACCAGCGCCTTCGCCGGCATGTCGTTCATGAACGGCAGTTCTGAAGTGGCGTTCCTGGGCAAGGGCTGGGGAGTGTCCAGCGGACTTCTGACCTTACAAGCCGGAAGCGTGGCCACCAACTCCGCGTTGCACACCAATACGACCTGGACGCTGGTCGGGG
>DAOLCW010000115.1:0-9087 GCA_035327665.1 Kiritimatiellia bacterium | reverse complement strand
GCAGCAATATCCACCGGGCGGTCAAAGCGTATCGGGCACCCCGGGATCGAGTTCGTTCGCGATTAAAATCCGAGTTGCAACTATGTGCGGACCCCATAATCTTCTGACCCCATAATCTTCGAGAACAGGCAGAACGCCAGTCGAAAACGGGATTCAGGGGATGGGATCGGTCGGTTCGGGGGCCTTCTCGGGGGAAGGTTTGATGACGTTGGGGTGGAGCATGGGGATGCCGTTGACGACGGGATAGCGATGGCCTCCTTCAACGGAAACGAGGGCGTCGCCTTCGAGGGTGAGCATGCTTCCGGTAACCGGGCAGGCGAGGATGTCGAGCATGGCGTTCAAACGTTCAGATGGGGTGGTCATATGGAGTCTCCTTCAGGTGGATTTAATCAGATGGTGGGTCGGTGCGAAAAGGGGAAAGGATGATGGGGTCGATGAGGAGGGATGGGGGGAGGGTGGCGAGGTCATGGATGAGATCGGCGACCCGGCTGGGTTCGAGGGCGAAGGAGGTCGCGCTTTGGGGGCCGTCGGACTCCCAAAAGGGGGTTTTGACGGCATCGGGAAGGACGGCCATGACCCGGATGCCGTAGGGGTGCATTTCCTCGGCAAAGGATTCGGTGAGGCCGATCATGGCGAATTTGGATGCGCAATAGACGGAGGTAAAGGAGCGGGCGATGCGGCCAAGGATGGAGGCGATGTTGATGATGACGCCGCCACCCTGATCCATCATGACGCGAGCGGCGGCGCGGTTGATGTAAAAGGTGCCTTTGACATTGGTGTTGATGACGGCGTGCATTTCTTCCGGGTGGATGTTGGCGAGCATACGGAGGCCGCTGTCGCCGAGCCGTAACATGCCGGCAGAGTGTACGACGATGTCGAGGCGACCGAAGCGTTCGAGGGTATGATCGACGAGGGCATGAACGGCCGTGGGATCGGCGACATCACAGGTTGTTCCAGCGAAGTGGCCGGGGGGGGCGAGGGGGGCGAGTTCGGCGAGGGTGTCGTCGACGGCGGATTGCCGCCGACTGGAGACCATGACGCGCGCACCTTCGGCGGCCATGCGGAGGGCGGCGGCCCGTCCGATCCCGGAGGTGCCTCCGGTGATCAGGACGACGCGGTCCTTGACCGGGACCGCAGATGGGGAAAGGTGGGTCATCAGCCCTCGGCCGTGTCGGCAGCGGCTTTCTTTTTGCGTTTGCGGGTTTTGTGGGGCATGACGATCACGTTTTTAAGGAGCATGTCGTCAGGAAGGCGGAGCATGAGTTCAATGGACAAGGCGACGCGGTCGGGGGAAAGGGAGCCTTCGGGAGCACGGACGTGGTTGCGGTCCCACAAGGGGGTATCGACGGCATTGGGGAGGACGAGATGAACCTTGATGCCGAACTGGCGGACTTCCTCAGCGAGGGATTCGGTGAGTCCGATCACTCCGAATTTCGAGGCGCAATAGACGGAGTCAAAGGCAAGTCCTTTGAGGCCGGAGGTCGAGGAAATGTTGATGATCTGGCCGCCGCGTTGGCGCATCATGTAGCCGATGACGGCGCGGTCGCAGAGGAAGGTTCCCTTGAGGTTGATGTCGATGACTTTGTTGCATTCGTTTTCATCGATCTGGGGGAGGATGCGGGGACCATAGCCGGCGGGGCGGAGGATGCCGGCGGAATGAACGAGGATATCGATGCGGCCGAAGGTTTCAAAGACGTTGGCGGTCATGGCTTCGACGTCGGTTTCCGAGCTGACATCGGTTTTGATGCCGATGTGCCCGGGGTCGGACCCGAGGGCGCGGAGTTCGGCGAGGGTGGCTTCGATGGTGTCGGGATTGATGTCGGCCACGGCGACTCTGACTCCGGCCTTGGCGAGGCGGAGGGCGGTGGCTTTTCCGATGCCGCTGGCGCCGCCGGTGACGATAGCGGTTTGCCCATCGAGGGGTTGAAGGGAATCGATCATGATGTTTCTCCTGGTTGGTTTCCGCCGAAGGGGCGGATAAGGGGGTTAATGACAACGGTGTCGGGGGGAAGGCAGAGCATGGTCACCATCCAGTTGGCGACGTCCTCCGGCTTCATGAGCCCGTGGGGGGCAAGGTTTCGAGTGCCTTCCATCATGGGGGTTTCGACCACATCGGGAAGGATGGTTTGCACGCGGATTCCGAGATGGCGGACGCCGGCGGAAAAGGACTCAAGGTAGCCGGTAAGGGCACGTTTTGAGGCGCTGTAGGCGGCGGCATACGGGAGGGGAATGGTGGCGCCCCGGGAGGAGGAAACGGGGAGGATCTGGCCGCGGCGTTGTTGAATCATGGCGGGGAGGACGGCCTGGGTGCTGTGGATGACCCCGTTGAGGTTGGTGTCGACGATTTCCGACCACTCGGCGAGGGGAAGTTGAACCACGGCAAAGGGTACGTTGCGCTCGCGGCTGAGGCGTCCGCCTCCGCAACCAGCGGAGGCGATGAGGATGTCGATACGGCCAAAGCGTTCGAGGGTTTGAGCGGCCATGAGGTCCATGTCGGTGCGTTGGGTGACATCGAGGGCGAGTCCGAAGGCTTGAAGGGCGGGGTTTTCGGCGCGGGCGAGGTCGAGGGTGGCGTCGATTTTGGCGGGATCGCGGCCGACGACGACGAGGCGCACGCCTTCGCGGGCGAGGGCGATGGACACCGCGCGGCCGATTCCGCTGCTGCCCCCGGTGACGATGGCCACTTGCTGGTCGAGACGTCCGCCCATCAGGCCTGCTTGCGGGAGGCGATTTCGAGCCAGAGCCGGGGCACTTCAGTCATGCCGGCTTCTTCCATGGCGGGTTTGACCGACTTGGAGAGGGCTTCGGAGGCGAGGTCGACGGGGTAGCCGCTGAGGGCGAGGCGGGCGAGGCCGGAGTAGGAGCCGATGGTTTCGAGGCTGCTTTGGGTCATCATGACCGGGCGCTCGTAGACCGAGGTGGGGGCGAAGCCATGGCGCTGGATGAGGGCGAGCCATTCGTCCTTGGAGGTCCAGGGTTTGGCGCGGGAGGCGGTTCCGCGTTTGCGGGTGATGCCGGGGAGTCCGGCGGCTTTGCGCTGGGCGTCCTGGGCAAGGACCCACTCGAGGGCCTTTTGCCACCAGATGCGGTAAAAAGGATCGGTGCCGGGGGCCTGGGTGCCTGCGTAGAAGGCGCTGTTGAAGGCGAACAGGCCACCGGGCACGAGGACGCGGCGGATTTCGCTGAGCAGGAGGTCGAAGTCGGGCAGCATGTGAATGGAGTTGCCCATGAATACCATGTCAGCCCATCCATCGCGGAAAGGAAGGCAATCGGCAGAGCCTTCGATGAGGGTGAGGCGGTTGGTGAGGTCGGGGGTTTCTTTACAGAGGACGATGCCGTCTTTGACCTCGTAGCCTTGGGCGATAAAGTCGCGCTGGCCGAGTTCGAGGGACTCGCGGGAGAGGTCGAGGGCCATGATGGTAAGGTTGGGATGAACCTGTAGCAGGAGTTCGGAGATGGTGAGGGTTCCGCAGGCGAGGTCGAGTACCTTCATCCCGGGTTGGATGGGAAGTTGTTCAAGGAAGCGCTGGTTGGCTTCAAGGTATTCGGGTTCGCGAGAATAGGGTTCATACGACGTATCCACGCCGTAGGTGTTGATTTTGGATTCCATGATCGACTCCTGCCTTGGTGAAGGGCGCATCCTAGTCGGGTCGACCCGGAATCATCAAGCCGGGAGTGAAGGGTTTTTCCGGGCTAGGGAAGCCGCGCCCCGACGAGGCGGCTGACGAGGGCGCCGTCGGCCTTGCCTTTGGTCCGGGGCATGAGGGCGGCCATGACCTTGCCCATCTCCTTTTTCGAGGCGGCTCCGGTTTCGGCGATAGCAGCCTCGATAAGGGGAATCAGTTCGGCTTCGGTAAGCTGTCGGGGCTGATAGCGCTGAAGGAGGGCAATTTCCTGGTCCTCTTTGTTGGCGAGGTCATTGCGGGCGGCGGCGCGGAACTGAGCGGCGGCGTCCTGGCGCTGTTTAATCGCCTTGGCGACCACGGCGATGAATGCGTCGTCGGTGATGTCCTTGCCGACATTGACGGTGGCGTCTTTGAGGGAGGCATGAAGGGAGCGGAGGGTGAGGAGAGCCTCCTTGTCGCCGCCCTTCATCGCGGTCTTGATGTCGTCCATGAGGCGGGTTGCGAGGTCGCTCATGACTCGGTCTCCTCGGCGGGCTTGGCGGCAGTCGGGGGCTCGGGAAATTGGCCACGGAGGGCGTTGGCGAGGATGTCCCGGGTGTCCTTGGGGAAGTTGTTGTCGATGACCCAGCGAAGGAAGCCGGCTTCGGTGGCGACGAGGTCGCGGAGGGTGCGTCCTTTGTTGCGTCCGAAATTGATGATGGCCTCGCCGTTTTCCCAGCGGATTTTTCCGGTGCTGTCGAGCCAGGAGGGGTCACGGGGGTTGCATTCCTCGGCGAGGGCATTGACCTCGCGGGGGAGGTCGGGGTACTTGCGGAACTGGCCTTCGAGCACGTCGATGGTGGCCACGACATCTTCGAGGGCGCCGTGGGCTCCGACATGGTCGTCGCCGCAGTAGAATTTGAGGGCGGCGGAGAGGGTGCGGGGTTCGCGTTTGTGGAAGATGCGCTGGGCGTCGATGAGGCGTCGGCCTTCGAGGGAGAAGGGAATTCCGGCCCGGGTGAATTCTTCGGTGAGCATGGGGATGTCGAAATGGAGGATGTTGTAACCGCAGAGGTCGCAGTTTTCGAGGACGCGCATCACTTCGGGGGCGATGGTGCGGAAGGGGGGGCTGTCCTTGACGTCGGCGTCGTAAATGCCGTGAACGGAGGAGGCTCCGTGGGGAATGGGGCATTCGGGATTGACCCGGTAGGTGTAATTTTTGCGTTCGCCGTCGGGCATGATGATGACGATGGCGAGGTCGATGATCCGGTCCATTCGGGGGTTGATTCCGGTGGATTCGATGTCAAAGACGGCGAGGGGTCGGTCAGTTTTAAGGGTCCAGCTCATGGGGGCGAAGTCTAGGCGTGATCCCCGCCTATGGCAAGCGCAGGCTCGGCGGACGGCGGCTTGGGTGGTGTATTGGTTTTGACATCGCGGAGGGCGGGCGGCTATAAAAAGACAAATGAGTCTTTATATTAAGTGTGGGATTGATGCGAGAGGTTGGATGGGGTGCGAGAACTGGTTGCAGGCTGGGG
Organism: Kiritimatiellia bacterium; assembly: GCA_035327665.1. Classification (GTDB taxonomy): domain Bacteria; phylum Verrucomicrobiota; class Kiritimatiellia; order CAIVKH01; family CAIVKH01; genus DAOLCW01. The sequence continues at coordinate 3,947 of DAOLCW010000115.1, read as the reverse complement.
GCTCCTTTGGAATGAGGAGGACAGGGGCATGAGGTGGATCGGTCAGGTTTTGGCGGGGGCGGGTCGGGGTGAGCCATACCGGATCTTTTTCCCGTTCGGGGCAGCGGTGGGGATGGTGGGGGTGATGTTGTGGCCAGTGTTTGTGGTGGGTTGGCTGGATGGGTATCCGGGAGTTCTTCACGCGAGGATGATGGTTCAGGGGTTTGTGTTCTGTTTTATGGCGGGTTTCTTGTTGTCGGCATTGCCGCACATGCTGGAGGTGAAGGGACCTACGTTGAGGGAATCGGGAGGAATGCTTTTTCTGGTGGCGATGGTGCAGGGTTTGCATTTAGGGGGCCAAACGGCGTGGGCGGATGGATTGTTCGCGGTGTCGGTGGGGGTGCTGGCGTGGTTGGGGTTGCGTCGGTGGCGGGAACGCGCGGACTTGCCTCCGCCGGGATTTGCCCTTGCCGGGTTGGGCCTTGTGGCGGGGATGACGGGATCAGGGATTTTAGCTGCATCGACGATAGGGGAGATTCCGGCGTGGTGGACGGTCTTTGCGAAGAACCTGCTTTATCACGGGATGATTCTTTTTCCGGTGCTGGGGGTAGGGGCGTATCTGCTGCCGCGGATGGTGGGGGTTCCGAACCGCCATTTGATCGCGCCGAAATCGGCCCGGGTTTCGCGGGCATGGATGGTTCGGGCGGGATTCATGCTGGTTTGTGGCGTGGTGTTGCTGGGAAGTTTTGGATTGGAGGCTTCGGGTTCGATCCGGGCGGCGTATATTGTGCGGAGCGCCGCAGCCATCATCTGCTTGTTGCATGAAGCACCGTTGTTCCGGACGCCGGGGATTCGCGGTTCGATTCCGTGGGCGCTTGTACTTTCGGTGGTCTCGATTTTTAGTGGTTTGGCCGCGATCGCGGTCTGGCCGGAGCGGCTGATGACCTACGCGCATCTTTTTTTCATCAGCGGCTACGGGTTGCTGATTCTGAACATTGCGGCGCGGGTGATGCTGGGTCACAGCGGTTCCGCCGAGCTGATCTATGCGCGGTCCACGGCGGCGAACTGGATCACCGGCCTGGTTTTCCTGACCATGGCCACACGAATTTCGGCGGATTTACTCCCGAGGATGATGTGGTCTCATTACGCGTATGCGGGGATCACCTGGGGCGTGGTGACGATCGTGTGGCTGGCGGTGTATGGACCGCTGGCCGGAATTCAGCCCAACCAAGAAAAAGGAACCTGATATGAAGATGCGTACATCCATCGTTCAGATGCTTCTGGTCGTATTGTGGGGCGCCCATGGGCTGGCGGAGCGCCCGGCGTTTCACAATCTCCGGTTCGAGGAGAACGCGGCGGGCTACCGGGATCTTCCGGTGGAGTCGCGGCTCGACGGACTCAAATACATCGCCCTCGGCGACGAGGCCTTTTTGAGCCTCGGTGGTCAGGCGCGGGTGCGAGGGGAAGCTTGGCGGAATTTCGGATTCGCTCCGGAAAACGATGATGAGTTTGGATTGTTGCGGTTGCGGCTGCATGCCGATCTTTGGCTGGGCCCAAGGGTACGGGTGTTCGTTGAAGGCAAGAGCGCGACGGCGACTGACCGCGACCTGCCGGGGGGACGGCGGACCCTGGATGTGGACGAACTGGACGTGCAGAACGCCTTTGTGGATGTGATGACCTCGCTGAACGCGGGGTCGATGACGTTGCGTCTGGGGCGGCAGGAATTGTCGTATGGGGCCCAGCGGCTGGTGAGTCCGTTGGACTGGTCGAACACCCGGCGGACCTGGGACGGGGCGCGGGTGATCCTGCGGAGAGATGGGTGGCGGATCGAGGGTTTCGCGACCCGGCCGGTGACGGTGGAAAAGTATTCGTTTAACGAACGGGATGATGATCAGGGGTTTTACGGGGTGCACGCGACGGTCAAGATCCCAGAGGGGAAGATGGTGGTGGACACCTACCTGTTCCGGCATGACCGTGACCTTCTCGATGAAGAACGGTACACTGCGGGACTCCGGCTCTATGGAGCCTGTTTGCTGACCGGGATCGAGTATGATGTGGAGGGAGGGTATCAGTTCGGGGAGCGTGATGATTTGGACATTGAAGCGTGGTTTGTTGCGATCGAGGCGGGATATACCCTGGCCGATTGGGCGATGAAGCCCCGGGTGTATCTCGGTTTCGACTATGCCAGCGGGGATCGCGATGGCGACGACGGGAAAACGCAGACCTTTCATCAGATGTTTCCCCTCGGACATGCCTATTTGGGTTACATCGATGTACTGGGGCGGCAGAATGTGCAGAGCTTCAGTCAGGGGGTTTCGTTTTGGCCGTTGGCGACCAGGGTTCAGGTCCGAATCGACCATCACGTCTTTCGCCGGGCCGAGCGCAGCGATGCGGCCTACGCTGTGGGGGGCGGGATTCTTCGCGAGGCGGATGCGGGAACCTCGGGAGATTTGGGGTCAGAGCTTGATGTGCGGGTGACCTGGCGGATGGACCGGCCTACCTCGATGATGGCCGGATACAGCCGGTTTTTCGCGGGTGAATTTATCAAGCAGTCGGGTCCGTCGAAGGATATCGATTTTGTTTACGCATCGATCCACTATACCTTTTAATCGAAGCCAAGACGTACCGGGCCGGGTCAGTCGAAGGGACGTCAAGCAAAGGACCAAGTTTTATGAAGCGTGACATCGACTTTAACCAAGCCCCGTTGCTCCTGATCTGGGAGATTACCCGTTCCTGTGAACTGGCCTGCCGGCATTGCCGGGCCTCGGCGGAGAACCGGCGCGACCCCCGGGAGTTGTCCACCGAACAGGGGTACCGGCTGATCGACGATGTGGCGAAGATGGGAACCCCGTTGATCATTTTTACCGGGGGTGATCCACTGCAACGGGAGGATCTGGAGGACTTGATCCGGTACGCAAAGGGGGCAGGGTTGCGGGTGGGAACGATCCCCGCGACTACGCCGCGGCTGACCCGGGAACGGTTGGTGAGTCTTCAGAAAGCGGGGGTGGATCAGGTCGCCTTTAGCATCGACGGGGCCACCGAGGCGGAGCACGACGACTTCCGGCGGGTTCCCGGATCGTTTGCGTTGGCGATGCAGGGGGCGGCGTGGGCGCGGGAACTGGGGCTTCCGTTGCAGGCCAATACAGTTTTCGGGAGTTGGAATGTTCACCGGTTTGATGCACTGGCAGAGCTGGTGGCGAGTTTGGGTGTGGTGTTCTGGGAGGTATTTCTGCTCGTGCCGACGGGGCGCGGATCGGAATTGCAGGGGTGCTCGGCGGAACAGGTCGAGGACTTGTTTGCCAAGATTCACGCCTTCTCCAAGGCGGGCGGGTCGAAATTCATCATCAAGATCACCGAGGGCCAGCATTACCGGCGGTATGTGGCCCAGCACGCGGGGCCGCCGACGCCGGGCCGCCGGCCGGATTTTGTCTCGGTGAAGGCGGTGCATGCGGGGAATGGATTTTGTTTTGTCGACCATGTGGGGAACATTTGTCCGAGTGGATTCCTGCCCATCGAATGCGGCAATGTGCGCGAGGTGTCGGTGATCGATGTGTATCGCAACCACCCGGTGTTCCGGCAGCTCAAGGATGCCAGCCTCCTTCAAGGCCGGTGCGGGGTATGTGAATTTCAGCCGGTGTGCGGCGGTGGCTCGCGAGCCCGGGCGTATGCGGTGACCGGCCAATTGTTCGCCGAGGATCCGGCCTGCAGTTACGAGCCGGCGTCGCTCGCAGTGTAGATGTTATACGATTACCAATAACTTTTCGGTATGGTCGAGCTCCGCGAGACCGGGCTTGGCCGATAGAGGCTTCGGTTTCGCGGAACTCGACCCAAATTTCGCAAAGAAACGTTTCTTTATACCATAAAGTCGTGGGGATTGATGTTAAAGGCGCAAGAATCTGGAGACGAGACCCCTGACCCCTGAAGCCCTGGTTGTAAATGCGAAACACAAATGCGGGGACAGATTAGCT
>DAOLCW010000114.1:0-9467 GCA_035327665.1 Kiritimatiellia bacterium | reverse complement strand
AGGGTGGGGGGTGGAAAGAGAGGGGGGCGGGGGGTCGGCTTGGGTGGGGGCAGGAAGAATGAGTGAGGGGAAGGAAGCGCAGAGGAGGGCGAGGTAGATGGGGGGAATGTTGAGGAGGTTCTTGGTCATGACAGGTTTAGTTTGGCATATGGGGGGGGATTCGCCAAACCGAAACGGGTGTGGAATGGATTGGTAGCTGAATGATGTCGCTGATCAAGGTGGTTGATCAATGGAGGGAGAAGCGGGGCTCGGAAACGGTGGCGGCGGTGTATCGGGATGCGGTAAGGGTGGGGGACCAATAGGATTCAGGCCATCCGGCCTTGCGCTTGAGGTGGGCGAGGAATTCGGCGGGGTCGGGAAGTTGTTCCCATACGGAGGGGAGGAAGGTGGCGGTTTTTTCCCGATCCTCGAGGATGAGGCCGTCGATCCGGGGACGAAGGGATTGGATGAGGTGGAGGTTGGATTTGGCGGGAAGGGGCTCGGGGGGAGAGAGGATGGAGATTGAAATGTTTATGTGTGGTTCTTCGTCGGCGGCAAGGGGAGGGAAGCGGGGGTCGGCGAAGGCGCTTTGGTAGGCGCTGCGCGCGACGGCATGAAGGAGGGGGTGGCGGGGTTCGAGGCCGCCGATGCAGCCCCGGAGGGTGTGGTTCTTTTCGAGGGTGACAAAACAGGCGCGAGGTTCAAGCAGAGTCGGGGGGATGTGATCGAGTTCGGGGATGAGGAGGCGGTGGGACTCGAGTCCGTTGCGGATGGATTCGCGGGCGTTGTGGAGAAGGATTTGACCTTCCTCGAGGGAGTATGGGGGTTCGGTCATGTCGAGGTTCCAAGGAGGGTCACGACGATTTCCCGGGTATGGGAGATGGCGCGATGTTCCCAGAGGAAGAGCCCTTGCCAGGTGCCGAGGAGGAGTTTACCGCGGGAGAAGGGGATGGTTTCACTGGTTCGGGTCAGGGCCATTTTGATATGGCTGGGCATATCGTCGGGCCCTTCGAGGGTATGGGTGTAGCCGGGATGGTTTTCAGGGACAAGGCGATCAAGGTAGGCTTCAAGGTCGCGGCGGGCGGAGGGATCGGCATTTTCCATGATGACGAGGCTGCAACTGGTGTGTCGGCAAAAGACGGTCATGAGTCCTTCGTGGAGGCGGCTTTGGCGAAGGATCTGTTCGAGGTCGCGGGTGAATTCGAGGGTGCGACGAGGAGCGGATTGGAGGCGGAGGTGGTGGGTGGAGAGGTGCATGTGGAGGGGGGACGGGTGAGGGTTCAGGGGTTCAGGAAGATGAGAAGGAGAAGGCGCCGTAGCCGACGACGCGTTGAGGTTCGCCGGCGGTATCGGCGGAGGTGCGGAGGTCAAGGGTCTGGGGGATGAGGGAGCGGCGTTGGGCTTCGAGGAGGAGCCCTTGAATGGCGAGGTGGCCACAGGCTTGGTGAGGGGAGATTCGTTGGGGGGTGCGGGCCTCGATGGCGTCAGCGGTTTGGCGATCGAGGGTAACGGCGGCGCGCTGGGGGAGGTAATGGCTGAGGTCGGAACTGACGAGGATGAGGGTGGCGTCGGTGGTGGCAAGCGCGGCGAGGGTTTGGGCGACTTGTTGAGGAGTGGCTTTACCGGTAACGAGGGGAATAAGGTCGGCCTGGGGAAGGACAACCTGAAGGAAGGGGAGTTCGACTTCGATGGCGTGCTCGTTGCGATGGGCTTCGGGCAGGGAGACGATCCAGGGGAAGGAGCGGAGGGTTTCGCGGGCGGGGGGGTGGAGGGGAATTTCACCGAGAGGTGTGGCAAAGGCGCGGGCGGGGGTGGTGGCGATGCCGTCGAAGTGAAGATGATGGGAGGGACCGATGACGATGACGGTGGTGATGGAGTGGACCCCCCGCAGGTTGGCAAAGGCGGTTCCGGCGATGGGCCCGGAGTAGAGATAACCGGCGTGGGGGGCGATGAGGGCGCGAAGTTGCGGGGGGTGGGGCGGGACGAGGGCGGCGTCGAGGCAGGATTGGACGATTTCACGGAGGGCGAGGGGGTCGTCGGGGTAGAAGAGCCCGGCAACAGCAGGAGGCCGGATGGAGGGGGCATCGCTCATGTCCATGTTTGATTGTAGAAGGAAGGGATTGCGGTTACAATGAAATTGAGGAACGGAATGATCACGCAGGTGTCAACGCGGTACTGGCATCGCCTGCCGAATGGCCGGGTGCAGTGCGATGTGTGTCCGAATCATTGCCGGCTGGCGGAGGGGCAACGGGGTGCGTGTTTTGTGCGGGCGGCGGAGAAGGGTGAGGTGGTGTTGACGACGTATGGGAGGTCGAGCGGGTTTTGCGTGGATCCGATTGAGAAGAAGCCGCTGCATCATTTTTTGCCGGGAACGCCGGTGCTTTCGTTCGGGACGGCGGGCTGCAATTTGACCTGCCGGTTTTGTCAGAATTGGAGCATGAGCAAGTCGCGGGAGATGGAGTTGCTGGCGGCGGAGGCGACCCCGGAGGCGATCGCACGGACGGCGCGGCGGTTGGGCTGCTCGAGTGTGGCGTTTACGTACAATGACCCGGTGATTTTTTTGGAGTATGCGGTGGATGTGGCGAAGGCGTGTCATGCGCACGGGGTGCGAACGGTGGCGGTGACGGCGGGGTACATCTGCGAGGATCCGCGGCGGGAGTTTTTTGAGGTGATGGATGCGGCGAATGTGGATTTGAAGGGGTTCACGGAGGCGTTTTACGGGTCGGTGTGCGGGGCGGAACTGGAGGCGGTGAAGGAGACGCTGGTGTATTTGTGCCGTGAGACGAAGGTGTGGGTGGAGATCACGACGTTGTTGATTCCGGGGATGAATGATTCGGTGGACGAGGTGGATGCGATGACGCGGTGGATTGGGGAGGCGCTGGGGAGGGATGTTCCGCTTCATTTCACGGCCTTTCATCCCGACTACAAGATGCAGGATGTGCCGGCGACACGGCCGGAGTCGCTACAGCGAGCGCGGCAGATCGCGTTGGGGAACGGGCTTCGCCATGTGTACACCGGGAATGTGCACGATGAGGAGGGAGGAAGCACGTATTGCGCGGGATGCGGGAGGAGGGTGATTGGACGGGACTGGTATGTGATTACGAGTTGGGATCTGACCGGTGAGGGGTGTTGCCGGTTTTGCGGGTCACGGTGTGCGGGGGTGTTTGCAGGGGGGCACGGGACGTGGGGGGCAAGGCGGATGCCGGTGACGAGGGGGATGCTGGCGGGGAGGTAATGGTATTAGAGGGCTTTGTGAATGGCGAAGGGGTGGGAGCTAGCCTTGATGGCTTCTTCCGAGCCGAGGACGGCGATGAGGCGATGGGGGGAAAGGTCGTTGAGGATGTCGCCGAAGTGATGGAAATGCTCGACGGTGGTGGCGAGGACTTCTTCGCGGAGTTGTTGACGGTAGGCGTCGTCGTCACCAGCGAGATGGCGGGTGAGGGCGAGGTAGCCTTTGGCGTCGGGGAACATGTAGCTGTCGAAGTCGCCGATGGTCCCGATGATGGCTTTGGTAAGTTCGGTGTCGGAGAGCCATAGGTTGCGGAGGTAATCGGCGGTGTCGTTGTAGATTGAGAGACTCCGGTCGAGGTTGGGGTCGCGGTAGGAGGTGAAGGTGAAGATGCCGGAGCGGGGGTCGAATTGGCTGAAGCCGCCGTAGGCACCGCCCTGGACGCGGATTTGGTCCCACAGCCAGGCGGAGCGGATGTAGCGGGCGATGACGAGGGCGGAGCCATGGAGTTGGTAGCCGTGGGCATAGAGGGGGAGGGCGGCGCCGACGTAGTTGACTTGGGAAGGGATGGTCCAGCCTTCGGGAGCGGAGGCAGGCTGAGGGGAGGCGAACGGGTGCAGGGTGCGGGAGGGGGAGTCGGGCAGATCCCGGGCGAACGCCTGGACAAGATCGAAGGCGGCGCTGCGGAGGTCGGAGGAGCAGGTGAGGTTGGTCACGAGGCTGGTGCGGGTGAAGAGGAGTTGGCTAATGGCGGCGAATTTGGCGGCGACGGCGTCCCATTGGGTATCAATTTCCTTGATGAGGGAGCGCAGGAAGTGGAAGTAGGAGAGGCCGCCGAGGGTTTCGTGGAGGTGGTCGGCGGAGGTGAGGGAGGCGCGGAGGCGCATGGCGGCGAAGCGGTGTCCGGAGGGGATGATGTCGCCTTCCATGGAGGCTTTTTCTTCGAGGACGATTTGGCGGACGCGGTCGCGGAGGTCGAGGCGGGCGCTGCGGATGACGTCGCGGAGGATGTCGAGCATGGCGGGAAGCCGGTCGTGCATGGCTTTGCCGCGGAGGAAGAGCCAACCGGCGGCTCCGGGTTGGGCACGGAGGGCGGAGGTATAGCTGTTGGCGGCGAGGCCGCCGGTGGTGGAGCCAATGCGCTGGGAGAGGGCGACGAAGTCTTCGGTGGCGGTCCCGGTTTCGAAGAGGGCTTCGCTCCAGATGGGGAGGTAGGGGAGGAGGTCGGGGGGGAGGGCTTGGAGGTTGAAACCGAGGTCGAGGTAGATGATGCCCTGGGTGGGGAGTTCGTGGACGAGGTGGGTGGTCTCTTGGTGGTCGATGCGGTCGGTGGGGATGGGTCGATTTTTGGGGTCGAGGTCTTCGCGGGAAAGGATGGGGATGGTGGCGAGGGCTTGGGGGGTGTCGGGGGTGGCCTGACGGGCTTTGAGGGCTTCGGCTTCGTCGCGGAGGGCTTGGGCTTGTTGGGGGGTGAGGCGGGCGTGGATGGCGTCGAGGCGCTGGCGCTCTTCGGCATCGTGGCGGGCGCGGAGGCCGGGGTCGGGAGCGAGGACGAGTCGAACGCGGTGGGGGTTGTCGATGAGGTAGGTTTGGATGAGGGTTTCGAAGTAGGGTTCGCCGGATTCGACGGCGTTGCGGATGGCGTGGAGGGGGGCTTCGAATTGGAGGGGAATGAAGGGGTCGCCGTCGTAGAGCCAGGTTTGGAGGGCGCCGATCATCATGGCGAGGCCGCGGGGGTAGGAGCCGGTGTTGCCTTCGCGGAGGGAGAATTCGATGGTGTTGAGGGAGGCGTCGAGGGTGCGGCGGTCAATGCGGTCGCGGACGAGGTTCTGGAGGGTTTGGAGGATGAGGGTTTCGACGTCGGTGTCGGTTTGTTCCTTGATGCCTTTGAGGCCGATGGAGAAGTAGGGTTGCTGGATCTGGGTTTCGAGTCCGGCGCCGATGACGTCTTCGCCGAGGCCGGAGTCGATAAGGGCTTTGCGGAGGGGGGAGGCGGGGGTTCCGGCAAGGACATGGCTCAACAATTGAAGGCCGAAGAGGGTTTGGGGGGAGTCGGAATCGGGAAGGAGCCAGTTGACGGTGACGAAGTGGCCGGAGTCGTCGTCTTCGCTGGAGGGGTAGGGCAGCGTGATGGAGGAGGGGGTTTGAGCGAGGTTCTGGCGGGGGATGGCGGAATCGACGGGTTGGGCCTGGTAGCTGGAGAGGAAGGCGTCCATGCGGCGGAGGCGTTCGGTGACGTCGTCGTCGCCGTAGAAGTAGATGCGGGAATTGGAGGGGTGGTAGTAGCGGGCGTGGAAGGAGGTGAGCTGTTCCCAGGTGAGGTCGGGGATATGGCGGGGGTCGCCGCCGTAGTCGACGCCGTAGGTGACGTCGGGAAAGAGGACGCGCTGGCTTTGCTCGGCGAGGAGGCTTTCGGGGGAGGCGTAGACGCCTTTCATTTCGTTGAAGACGACGCCTTTGTAGGTGAGGGGGGCGTCGGGGGATTCTTGTTCGTAGTGCCAGGCTTCCTGAAGGTAGGTTTCGCGGGTGAGGAGGGGGTGAAGGACGGCGTCCATGTAGATGTCGATGAGGTTGTAGAAGTCCTTGAGGTTCTGGCTGGCGACGGGGTAGCAGGTTTTGTCGGGGTAGGTGAAGGCGTTGAGGAAGGTTTGGAGGGAGCCTTTGAGGAGTTCGACGAAGGGTTCTTTGGTGGGGTAGTTGCGGGAGCCGCAGAGAACGGAGTGTTCAAGGATGTGGGCGACGCCGGTGTGGTCGTCGGGAGGCGTGCGGAAGGTAATGCCGAAGACTTTGTTTTCGTCGAGGTTGGAGAGGGACATGAGTTCGGCGCCGGTGCGGAGGTGGCGGTAGAGCCTGGCGGTGGTGGCGATTTCGGGGATGACTTGTTCGCGGAGAAGGGTAAAGCCGTGGGTCTGGGACATGGGAGGATTCCTGTGATGTAGTCGATGGGTTAAAATGGAAAGCGGGAGAGGTTAGCACAGGCCGGGGGAGTTGTCGATTTTTGGGCGGGGGGATGAGGAGGGTAGTTGGGGCGAGAGGGAGTGAGGGTTGGTTTGGAGGGTCGATCGGGGTGCCTTGGCACGGCTGAGTTGTTGTTTCGACAACCTTCGCTTCGAGAAGCGAAGGAGAAAGCGGGATCGAGATCCCGCACTCCAAACGGTGGCTTCGCCCTTTCAGGGGGAAGGTTTGGGGAAAATTCGGGTTTGTTTCCAAGGTTTGGAAACGATAGTGTTATGGATTTCCAAGGTTTGGAAATTGAGCAGGAGAAGAGGTTTGTGATGTTGGAAGGTACGTATACGGCGATCGTGACTCCGTTCGGGGGGGATGGAGCGGTGGATTTTGAGCGGTTCCGGGAACTGATCCGGTTTCAGGTGGCGGGAGGGGTTTCGGGGATTGTTCCGGTGGGGACGACGGGGGAGTCGCCGACGTTGACGATGGGGGAACACCGGCGGGTGATCGAGGTGGCGATCGAGGAGATGAGGGGGAAGGGGAAGGTGATCGCGGGAACGGGGGCGAATTCGACGGCGGAGGCGCTGGAGCTTACGCAGCATGCGAAGGAAGCGGGGGCGGATGCGACGCTGCAGGTGACGCCGTATTACAACAAGCCGAACGCGCTGGGTCTGGTGCGGCATTTTTCGGCGGTGGCGGATCTGGGGTTGCCGGTGGTGCTGTACAATGTGCCGGGCCGGGCGGGCCGGGAGATTCCGATTGAGGTGATCGCGGAGCTGGCGGGGCATCCGCAGGTGGTTTCGGTGAAGGAGGCGGGGGGAAGCGTGGACCGGGTAAGCAAGATCCTGGACGCGTGCGAGATCGAGGTGCTTTCGGGTGATGACGGGCTGACGTTTCCGATGATGGCGCTGGGGGCGGTGGGGGTGATCAGCGTGGCGTCGAATCTGATTCCGGGCGCGGTGTCGGAGTTAGTGAACCATGGGCTGGCGGGGCGGTGGGCGGAGGCGCGGGCGTTGCATTTCCGGTATTACCGGTTGTTCTGTGACCTGTTTTTGGACACGAATCCGGTGCCGGTGAAGGCGGCGCTGGCGATGATGGGCAGGATCGAGGAGGTGTACCGGCTGCCGTTGTGCGAGATGAGCGAGGGGCTGAAGGCGAAGCTCCGGGCAACCCTGGTGGCGGCGGGTGTGGAGGGGGTGTCATGAGCGAGGGGACGCCGAAGGGTGTGGTGTTGCTGGGGGCGGGAGGCCGGATGGGGCAGGCGCTGGCGCGGTGTTTGACCGGGAACGCGGTGCCGGGGTTGGCGCTGAAGGGGGCGGTGGATTTGTGGGATCATCCGATGTTGAACAAGGAGATGGGTCCGGGGGTGTTGCTGGAGTCGAATCTGGAGGCGGTGGTGGCGCGGGGGGATGTGGTGATTGATTTTTCGTCGCATCACGGGACGGCGGGGAATGCGGAGCGGCTGGGGGAGTGGAGGAAGCCGTGGGTGATCGGGACGACGGGGCTTTCGGAGGAGGAACGGCGGGCGGTGGAGAAGGCGTCGGAGTCGATTCCGGTGGTGATGGCGCCGAACATGAGCCTGGGGGTGAATTTGTTGTTTGTTTTGCTGGAGGAGGCGGCTCGGGCGTTGAAGGGGAAGGGGTATGATGTGGAGATTGTGGAGCGGCATCACCGGCTGAAGAAGGATGCGCCGAGCGGGACGGCGATCGGGCTGGGGGAGGCGGTGGCCCGGGGGTTGGAGTGGAAGCTGGACGAGGTGGCGGTGCACGGGCGCTCGGGGATCAGCAAGGAGATCCGTCCGGATGAGGAGATCGGTTTTCACGCGGTGCGGGGAGGGGATTTTGTGGGGGACCACACGGTGATTTTTGCGACGGGCGGGGAAAGCCTGGAGTTTTCGCACCGGGCGACGACGCGGGATACGTTCGCGGTGGGGGCGTTGCGGGCGGCGGCGTGGGTGGTGGACCAGAAGCCGGGGTTGTATTCGATGCGGGATGTGCTTGGGGTGGGAACATGACGGAGCGGTCGCGGGAGGTGGCGTTGAGTCTGGGGTCGAACCTGGGGGACCGGGCGGCGCATTTGTCGTCGGCGGTGGATGAGATTTCGAAGGTGCCGGGGGTGAAAGTGGTGGCGAAGTCGCCGCTGTATGAGACGGAGCCGGTGGGGGTGAAGCCGGAGTATCAGAGTCTGGCGTTTTTGAATTCGGTGGTGTTGCTTTCGACGGTATTGACGACGGATGAGCTTCACACGCAGTTGCTGCGGGTGGAGAAGGAGGCGGGCCGGGAGCGGGGGGGGGACCGGTATGCGCCACGGCCGCTGGATATTGATATTTTGTATGCGGGGGACGAGGTGCGGCAGGATGAGATCAAGCTGCCGCATCCGCAGTGCACGAAGCGTCGGTTTGTCCTTCAACCCCTGGCGGATTTGCGGGCGGATCTGGTGCTGCCGGGGATCGGGCGGACGGTGGGGGATTTGCTGGCCGAGCTGACGGATGGCGAAGCGGTGACGCGGTTGCCGGACCTGTGGTAGGACGAGGCATCATGGCAGGAAATGTCTACGCGGAACGGTACCAGCGTCTGAAGGAGCAGACGGCGAAGGCGAAGCATCTGAACGCGGAGCGGGGGAAGCACGATGCGTTGTCGTCGTTGACGGGGGTGGCGGACCAGCCGAAGGATTTTGATTGGCTGGAGAAGAACATTCCCTGTCAGGTTGCGTGTCCGGCGAAGACGGATATTCCGGGGTATTTGGATGCGGTGGCGCGGGGGGCGTATGAGGAGGCGTACCGGATCAATTTGCGGGACAATGTGTTTCCGGCGATTTTGGGGCGGGTGTGTACGCGTCCGTGCGAGCCGGCGTGCCGGCACGGGTGGGAAGGGCTGGGGGAGCCGGTGGCGATTTGTTTTTCGAAGCGCTCGGCGGCGGATTTTATGGAGCGGCAGGAACCGGTGGTGGTGGAGCCGGTGTATGGGCGGACGGGGAAACGGGTGGTGGTGATCGGGGGAGGCGCGGCGGGGTTGGCGGCGGCGCGGGAGTTGGTGTTGCTGGGTCATGAGGCGGTGGTTCTGGAGCAGCACGAGGAGGCGGGGGGGATGATGGTGCAGGGGATTCCGGAGTTCCGGCTGCCCCGGGAGCTGGTGCGGCGGGAGATCGAGCAGGTGGCACGGACGGGGGTGGAGATCCGTTGCGGGGTGACGGTGGGCCGGGATGTGGAGCTGGGGGAACTGATCGATTCGTATGATGCGGTGGTGGTGGCGGCGGGGACGATGAAGCCAGTGATGCCGGCGAACTTGCGGGGGGTGAACGTGCGGGGGGTGAT
>DAOLCW010000113.1:0-9535 GCA_035327665.1 Kiritimatiellia bacterium | reverse complement strand
CGCAGGCGGGGGGAGCGCTGAATTTTGCCCCCGGCGGGATGAACCCGCCGGGAGGCTGGGGATGGGTGAGACGCAGGCGGGGGGGAGTACTGAATTTTGACCCCGGCGGGTCGCTCCCGGCCACCTTGCGTGGCCGGGGCGGAAATTCGGGGTTCGATCGAGGGCATTTCCCTGCATTTCTGATTGCCATCGTAAATCGCTTCGACTATGACAGGGGGAAGAACCGGAGAGGGTACTTCTTATGCCGAAATTTACCTACATTGCGTTGGATGCCCGCGGGCAGGAAACCCGGGGAGAAATGGAAGCGGAGAACCAGACCGCAGCCCTTTCGAAGATCCGTGAGAAAGGGATGTTTCCCACCAGTGTAAGCGAAGTCGCTGCCGGTCGCAGCGGTGCCGCCACCAAGAAGGGCAAAGGCGGCAAGTCCGGAGGGGCGCTCAAAAAAGAAATCAAGATGCCCCGGCTGTTCGCGAGCGTGAAGCCGAAGGAACTGATGGTGTTTACCCGCCAGCTCGCCACCCTCGTGGATGCCGGTCTGCCCCTCGTACGATGCCTGCAAGTGCTTGAACGGCAAGAGAAAAACCCTTTGCTCAAAGATGCCCTGACCGGGATGGCCGACTCCATCCAGTCCGGCAGCACGTTCGCGGAAGCCCTCGCCCAAAATCCCAAGATCTTCAACAAGCTCTACATTAACATGGCCAAAGCGGGGGAGGTCGGCGGCGTGCTCGACCAAGTGCTGATCCGGCTCGCCGAGTTCATGGAAAAGGCCCAGAAGATCAAAAACAAAGTGGTTTCAGCGATGGTGTACCCGCTGGTGGTGATGATCCTCGCCTTCGTGATCGTGACCTTTCTTATGGTGGTCATTATTCCCAAGTTCCAGGACATCTTCGCGGAGCTTCTGCAAGGCCAGCCCCTGCCCGCCCTGACCTTGTTCGTGATGAACATCAGCAATACCATGACCACCCAGTTGCCGGCGGTGATTGTCGGGGTGATCCTCCTGATTATTGGATTGAAATTTGCCGCCAAGACCAAGGCAGGATCGCTTCTCCTCGACCGGCTCAAGCTCAATGCCCCGGTGTTCGGAACCCTGGTCCGCAAGACGGTGATCGGACGGTTCAGCCGCACCCTCGGCACCTTGATGTCCTCCGGGGTGCCGGTTCTCCAGGCTCTCAACATCGTCCGCGACACCTCGGGCAACGAAGTCATCGCCAAGGCGGTCAACAGCATCCACGACGCGGTCAAGGAAGGCGAAAACATGGCCCCGCCCATCGAGGCCACCGGGGTGTTTCCCCCCATGGTGGTAAGCATGGTCCAAGTCGGCGAGGAAACCGGCGAACTTCCGGAAATGTTGATGAAAGTTGCCGATAACTACGACGACGAAGTCGACAACGCGGTGGCCGGCCTGACCTCGGTCATCGAGCCGTTGCTGATTGTTTTTCTCGCCATCGTGGTCGGTGCCATCGTCATCGCCCTCTTCCTCCCCTTGATCTCCATCATTGGAAACTTGAGCTAAGTGAACGCACGACCGCTTGAACGGGTGAGCAGGGACGGAATGACCCTACCCGAGGGAGTGATCCTCGCCTCGGTGTTGGTCATCCTCGCCTCCCTCGCGGGGGGAGCGGTCGGTCAGGTCAAGCTCGCCCGCCAGATCGATCAGGCCTGGCTCGAATTGCGGGACCTTCACGCCGCGACCATGCGCTACTATCGCGAGTACGGCTTGTGGCCGGTCGAACCCGGCGCGGTTGGCGATGTCCACCTCGGACCCCGCCGCTCCAATGCCGAAGCGATGAATCGCCTCCGGGCCATCGAAGGGCCGGGCAACCGCGACCACGCCGGCAATCCCCGCCGCATCGATTTCTTTTCCACCGTCCTTGAAGGCCGCGACCTCACCTTCGCCTTCACCGAAACCGGCGAGGGGCTCGACCCGTGGGGACAACCCTATCGCATGGCCTTCGACACCGACTTCAACGGCGTCCTCGAACTCAGCGATACCTACTCCGAACGCTTCCCCGCCAAGGGCCTCGTCGTCTGGTCCACCGGACCCGACCGGGAACCGGGAACCCGCCGGGATCTCCGGTCATGGAAATAATCATGAAAAACAAATCATCCCTAATCATCCATGCCTCGCTTGGGTATGTTGCAGAATAGACACAAAAACGTCGTAACCATCCGATCATGAAACAGATTCAAAAATCGTCGAAACGTTTGAGCCCGGTTGAGGTGAGCCCGGGGTTTACCCTCGTTGAGCTTCTTGTGACCATTTCCATCATCGGGGTTCTTATCGCCTTGGTGGTTGGTTCCGCGAGCATCGCCATGCGGAAATCCGCCGAATCGCGGGCCCAGGCGGAAATGCAGCAACTTGCATCCGCGTTGGAGGAATACCGGACCTTGTTTGGATTTTATCCCTCGTTCACCGGCGAGGTGGCCAGCGCAGCCTTTTCCATCTATCGCAATGACCTTACCAACGCCACCGGTCGTATCCGGATGACCGAACTTCAGTTCGAGGATCCATGGGGCAACAGTTACCAGTACCGCAATTATTCCCGTTATGCCTACGCATTGTGGTCGCGGGGGCCGTTGAGCAGCATCCAGGAAGCGGACTGGATCTTTTTGAGCAACTGATGACACATCAACCTTTCACGACCGAAGAAATGCAGGAGACAGCATGAACACCATGATCCAAACCGGGCCCTTCACTGCGGGGAGCCTCCGTCGCAAGTCGGGATTTAGTCTCATCGAGTTGTTGGTGGTTATCGCCATCATCGCCATCCTTGCCGGCTTGTTATTTCCCGCGCTTAACGCCGTCATGCAGCGTTCCGAAAGCGCGCAAGCCCGAACCGAGGTCAAAGCCATCGAGATGGCGGTGCGCAGTTTCTACACCGATTACGGGCGCTTTCCGATTGGAAGTGGTCAACCGGATCAGGCCTTTGGAATTGGGAACAATGCCAACGGTGAACTTATTCGCATCCTCCGGGCGATCTCCGGGCCGGGCAATGTGAACCACGTCAACAACCCCCGCCGACGGAATTATCTGGATATCAACGAAAACAGCTTGCTCAACGACAACCTCGTGGATCCGTGGGGCAATCAATACGTCATCGTGATGGATACCAATTTTGATAACCAGTTGACCATGCCTCCTGCGACCGCCTTGGGAACTCTTCAAGGCCGTACGGTTGGTGTGTTCTCGCTCGGGCCTCAGATGCAGATGGGGGCCCAGCACACCAACAATTACATCGTGTCCTGGAAGAATTAATTCTTTGACCCACCCCTCGATTCACCGAACGAACACGTGATATGAAACAACCCGTCCAGTCTGGATTTACTCTGGTTGAGCTGCTGGTGGTCATTGCGATCATGGCGGTTCTGCTTGGGTTGACCATTCCTGCGTTTCAAGGCTTGGGAAGGGGAGGGCAGGTTCGTTCAGCGGTGATTCAGCTTAACAGCCAGATCAACCTCGCCCGGCAAATGGCGATCACCACCCGCCAGAACGTCCATATTCTTTTTCCCGCCTCGGACGGCACGTTTAACGATGCGACCCGGGACAAACCCTATTCCGCTTATGCCCTGTGGGCGGAACGCGATGGATCGTACATCGGGGATTGGCGCCAACTTCCTCCGGGGATTGTCTTTCACCCCACCCATGGCGGAGTGGATAGCGGTGAGCAACGCAACATCTTCCGGCAGCTTCCCCTTTACCGGAAGGGTCCGGTTCCGTTTCCGCGTCCCGGGCCCGGTTCCACCCAGCAGGACTTTCTTGCCTTTACCTTCCGTCCGGATGGGGCGTTGCACCATGCCGGGTTCCGGGTCAAGGGGGTCTATTTGACCGAGGGGTGGTTGGAGCCGGGCAGTGTGACGCCCAACTTCAATCCCAACGCATCGATCTTCGGGGTGGAGATTCGTCCGGAAACCGGTCGGACCCGGGTCCGGGAGTGGGAGGCTCCTCATTAACATGAACAAGCCGGAGCAAAATGGATTTACCCTGGTGGAAATCGCCCTTGCCTTGATGGTGGTAGGGATCGGTTTGCTTGCGGTGTTTGGACTTTTCCCGACCGGGTTGCAAATGAACAAGGCGGTGGTGGATGAAACTCAGGTTGCGTTGTTCGCCGAACAGGTGTTGAACGGGGTTCGGGCCCAGGCGTCGACCCAGCGGTGGGATCGCATCCGCACCAGCATCAACATCCCGCCGCCGACTCCGGATGTGTGGCTCAATCCCGACGACCTTACGGTTCGGGTGACCCCGGGAGGGGAGGATAATTTTCAAACCCTCGTTTATCAAACGGCCGGGGCACTCGGGGGAGGAACTGCGGGATACGAAGATTTCGGGATTCGCTACCGGCTGGAGATTCGCGATGTGGATGCGAGGCGCAAGGAGGTTGTGCTGAGGATCCGTCCCGGACAATTCGGTCCCGTCGATCCTACCTATGTGTTTTACACGGAGCTTTTGAATCATGGCCTTCGTTAAGTTCCATCCACGATCGCCTCGCGCCGGCGGCTTTACGTTGATCGAGTTGCTGGTGTCCATGGTGGTGCTGATTTCCATGGTCATGATGATGGCCCGATTGTTCACGGAGAGCACCAATGCGTGGGCATTGGGAACCAAGCGGGTCAATGCTGCCGCCGAAGGCCGGGCGGTGATGGACTTCATTGTCCGCGAGTTGACCCAGGCGATTGCTGACGATGTGGTCACCTTTCGGATGAACAGCGAAAATGCCCTCTACGGGGTCGACGCATTTGGAGCGGACAGCGATGAGCTGATCTTTGCCGCGATGGTTCGGCCCGGTCATTCCGCCTACAAGCGAAACGTGAATCAATTTGCCTATTTCATTGCCCCGATGGTCGACGAGGAAAACCGGGTCATGCCGAACCGCTACCGCTTGGTGCGGACCCGCCGGACCACATCGATTTATGAGAGTCAGGCGAACCGGGAAGTGCATTCCGCCTATCGCAACCCGAATTGGTGGCGGGAGATGGGGGCGGTGCAGGCCGCCTATGGGACCCCGGCGCCGTCCGGGGTTCAGTTTGGAAATATGCCGAACCTCGAAACCATCGCCGAAAATGTGGCCGCGTTCGAAGTGTGGGCGTGGAGCGAGCGGCAGGGCAACTATTCCTGGAATTTCGATTCCCGTGACGAGGACAATCAGCTACCCGTGTGGTTGGATGTCTATCTTGAGATGCTGGGGGAGGATGAAGCCCAGCGCGCCGCCCTGCTGTGGGCCGCCAATCAGCAGGAGGCCAAAGAGTACATTTCCCGCAATGCCCAGCGGTTTACCGCCCGGGTGTATTTCCCCAACCGCCCGCGGGCCCTCGCGTTCCGTTGATCCACATGAAACCATCCCTTCCATCTTCTGCATCGGGTAAAGAAGGCGTGGCCCTGGTTATTGTCCTCGGCTTGCTTTCCGTCCTCGTGATCTTTTCCGTAGCGTTTTCCGTATCGATGCGGACCGAACGCATGGCCACGAGCGCGTTTCTCGATGTGGTTAAGGCCCGGCATCTTGCCCATACCGCGTTGAACCGGGTGATTGGGGTTCATCTCCATGACGAAATGCGGGACGAAATCTATCCCGCCTTTGAGGCCCTAGGTAGCGGGAGCCAGAATGAGATCCGGTTGCTTGGGGATGGTTTTATGGAGTCCCCCATGGTGTTTGTTCCCATGGACCTCCGGCAGGCTGCCTTTGACGCGGATAATGTCGGGTGGGTTGAGCTGCGGGACAATAACAACAACTTTTTCGGGGAATACGCCTATCTGATCGTGAACAACTCCGGCCTGCTGGACGGTAATGTCATCGGGGCAAGGGAATCAGAAAACAATCCCCGGCAGCGCGGCACGGATCCCCGTGAAATTCGGTTTCATCCTGACATCCTTGACGGGCTGGAAAGGAGTTCGTTGGCCCAGTTCCGGCAAATCTACGGTAAATTCGAAAGCGTTCCGGAAATGTATTACCTTGGATCCAGCGGGGTGGATGGGGTGATGCCACCCTTCACCCAGCGCGGAGGTGGTCAGGCCCCGACCAGTGGTTCTTACGTCAACTCCATGCATGTTTTTTCCCGGGTGCCTTACGGGACGGCGGGGGTCGCGTTGCGTGAAAACACCGATCTGGCCTTTATCGGGGGGGATCCGGGAGCGTGGGATCGTGGTGCGATCGAGTCGGCCTTATCGGATCTTGAGCAACCCGGACAGATTCCCAACCTTACCGCGTTCATCGATGCGCTTTATGATTACGCGGACGAAGGGTATGTGCCTCATCCGGAGGGGGACGAAGCGCGGCAATTCCGGCGGTTCAGCGCCAAACCGGTTCCGATGATCAATGAAGTGATCGTCAGCAACTCTTTGCAGATGGTGGTCGAGGGGACGCAAACCGTGCTCCTCCACCGAACCTACATCAATGTGGAGACGTGGTTCCCATTTCCGAATGACCCGGACAATGCGGAGTTCAGCGTGAGGTTGAGCCAACCCCCGAGCTATCCCCAGGTCAGTCCGCCCTATCCCGAGTTTCAAAACCCGGGAACCCTGGTTAGCGGTCCTGAGCCGCCTACTTTCAACCCGAACGATGGCAATGGCTACAACGTCACCACCTTTGTCTACCAGCAACGTCAGGAGGTTTTTGGCGAAGGGCAGCCCCCGTATGCCGGTGGCCAGGGCAGTTTCGCGGTGCGGCTGGTCCTCGAAGGGGATATCGAAGTCACCTACAATGGGGCTGTTGTGGACAAGGTATTTGGGCCATGGGGTGGCAATGACTTCCGGCTGGTTGGCCAGCGACCCGTCTTGGCGGTGGGAGAACCCGCGCGGGGCATCGATACCCAGGCCCGGGCGGTGAATGATCCACGGATCAATTGGAATCCGCAGGACAACTCGCAATGGCGCGGGGTGAGTCCGCCCACTCCCGGCGATCGGAACAATGCGACGATCATCGCGCCCGCATCGTCCTCGGATGAGCTCGATTTTATGTATGCGCGCCGGGGTCCGATCCTTTCGGTGGGGGAGGTCGGTTATCTACTTTATGATTCGAGCAAGCCGTGGCAGACGGTGCGGTTGCTGGGTCAGAATCCCTCGATTGGTTCGGAGCTGATCAACCGGCTGACCCTGCTCCAGCCCTCCGATTATCCCCGGCGGGGTTTGGTCAACCTGAATAGCCTTCAGACCAATGCGATCGCGGCCTCGATTTGGGAGATGCCGTTGGAGCGGTATCCGGGCGGATCGATCACCCGGGTGAGTGTAAATCAGGCCCGGGGGTTCGCCAACCAGTTGATCACATCCACCCTCAACAATGGCACGATGACCAACCTGTCCCATCTTGCCGAGCGATTGACCGAAGCGAACGTGGACGGGATCTTCGGGACCGCAAACGACAAATTCACCCGGGAGAGTGTGATCCGGAATAGCTTGGGGTTGTGGACGACCCGCCACAACTTGTTCACCATCTTTCTCGCCGCGCGAACCTTTGCCCAAAGTTACGACCCTTCCAACGGCGCTCACCGGAACAACCGGGCGAATTTTGTCACCGCCGAGCAGCGGGCGGTGGCGGTGGTATGGCGGGATCCGCTGATCACCACGGATCAGGCAGGCAACGACACCAACCAAAGCATCATCCAGTTCTTCCACTGGTTCTCCGGCGCGTTCGGGGATTAAGCGCAGGGAGGACGGGGTACGGGATGCGGGATGCGGGATGCCCCGTTCGACGTGGTGCTTCGCGCCTCGCTCAGGGTTAAGCGCTCACGAAGCCGCGCGTTCGTAGCCCTCGCAGAATTGCTTCCTCCGATACTTTGTGTTGAACCTCATCCGATACAGTTAAAGCGTCAATTCCCGCATCGCGCAGGAGTTGAGCGGTCTCATGGGGCAAGTTCTCATCGATCTTGAAATTCACGGCCATCCTCATGCCGGGACTGCGAGAACCCGCTCATGGGAGAGTTCGGCGGCATACGCGATCGCGGCCAGGATTGCCGCATCAGAAACAGAGGGATAGTCACGCCGGATCTCGTCGCGTGATGCGCCAGCCGCCAGATTGTCGAGGATCACAGAGACCATGACACGGGTTCCCTTAATGCACGCCTTGCCGTGGCACACTCCAGGATCAACAGTTATGTACTCAGAAAATTTCACGATGACTACAAACTATCACTTTTCAGCCGCAGAGTGAATCCCTTTTCTTCCCCGGAACCACAGACAGGAATGTCTGTGTCACCTTGCATCCGCTTTAAGCGGTTCGGGTAAGACCGTAACCGTGTAAGGGGGGCGGTTAAAAAAATCTTCCCCCTTCCCATCCGTGTGAATCAGTGTTCATCGGGCTTCGCATGGCTTTGCCCCGACACGTCCGTGGTTGAAAAAAATCTTATCTTCCCGTCGCTGGCGGCAACGTGGACGGCGATTACGATTATGATTACGAATGGAGGATTTATTCGTAAACCAGATCGACCCAGACGGGATAATGATCGCTGGCGTGACCGCGCTCACCGGGGAGGATGGTGGCATCGGTGGTTTCTACTCCCTCCTGAAGAACATTCACCTCGCCAACGATCCATGGCGCGCTTGTTCCCGACCCGGAGACGAGGATGCGGTCGAAGGTGGCGGGATCGTAGGGCCGCCATGATCCCTCACGATACGGAAGGGTGACGGATTGCCCATCGGGGTGAAGCAACCACAAATCCGCCCAGTCGGAAAAGGGGGAAAGGGAGGGATCGTTCCGGAAGTTGCGGGCACCGGGATCGGTGTTCATGTCGCCGAGGACCATGGCGATCCAGGTCACGTTGGTATCGGATGCGGTCATCTCATCGGCGTTGGTGCGGACCAGAGTCATGGCATTCTGTCGAAGTTCGAAGTTGCGCTGGCGGTCGCCGTAGTTGGACTTGAGATGGACGGCGTAGGCGAGGAGGCGATGCTGGTCATCGAGGTCGAGGACGAGGCGGAACGCGCCGCGGGTGGGACGGCGGGGACCGATCATGGAGCCGAAGTCGATTTCCGCAACCTCGACCGGACCAAGCCTGCTCAGAACGCCAATGTTGAGTTTTTCGACCTGATTTTCCCGCTCAAACCGGGAGATGGCGCCAAAGGGAAAAGGGACGGCGAGGGCGTCGTTGATCATGCCAAGCGCCTCGACGTTTTCGACTTCGCACACGAAGAGCAGGTCGGGGTCGATGCGTTCGATGATGGGGGCGGTAAGCGCGGCCTGGCTGCGGGCGACATCGGGAGTACGCCGTTCGCCATCGTTGCGTCCGTCGAAGAAGTTCTCGATGTTGTAGAAGGCGATGCGCAGACGGTTGGAGACGGGCTCGGTGACGGGATCGACAGCGAGGAGATCGGGGGTTTTAAGGGTGGGAAAGCCCGCGACATCGATGAGGTCCAGTTGGGCGTGGACGGGATGGACGGAAAGCAGGTCGAACAAGAGGATGCTGAGACTTCGAGACATGAAAACCTCCGGGGATGGGGTTACTGATGGGGATTAACGAAACCTTAACATATTGGCCTCGGAGGGGAAGGGGGAAGGGGGAAGAGAGGGATGAGGGCGGAAAGCTGAAAGCTGCCGCCTTCGTCCGGCGG
>DAOLCW010000112.1:0-9555 GCA_035327665.1 Kiritimatiellia bacterium | reverse complement strand
TCCAAATTGCGGAAAGAAACGTATCTTTATACCATAAAGTAGTAGGGATTGGTATTAGAGGTTTCTTAAAACTACCCAAGACTCCAAGTGTTCATAAAAGAAATACCTGCCTCAGGATTCCGGATTCGGAGAAAGAATTTCGAGGGCGTTTATGAGGCGTTGGCGGAGGGGGTGGGCGCGGTGGGTGAAGGTTTGCTGGAGTTCGGTGTAGAGGCGTCGGCCTTCGGGGGTTTCGATGGGGATGGGTTCGAGTCCAAGGGAGGTGACGTCGTAGGGGCTGGCCCGCATGTCGACTTCCCGGATGGCGAGAGCGAGTTCGAAGGTGTCGGCGATGAGGTCGCTGTGGATCCATGGATGGGCGCGCTGGGCCCATTTGTAGAGATCCATGTTGGCGTGAAGGCAGCCGGATTGTTCGAGATGGAGGCGGTTGTCGAAGGCGGGCTGAAGCCGGTTGAGGGGGCGGGCGGCAGGGGTGAAGAAGCGGAAGGCGTCGTAGTGGGAACAGGCGAGTGGTAGTTCCTCGACGACACGGGCGGTTTGTTGGGGGGAGAGGCGAAGGGGAAGCTGGGGGTGGCGGAGGTCGGGGGTCCGGTACACCATGGCCCATTCGTGAAGTCCGAAGCATCCGAAGCGGGGAGGGCGGGTGTCGATGGCGCGCAGGAGGTCGAGGTCGCGGCGGATGGCGTCGAGACGTTTTGAGGTAAGCCGTTGGGGGTCGAGCCTCCAGCCGCGTTGATCGTGGATGGACTCGGGGAGGGCGAGCAGTTCGTCGGGCGGGTTTCCGGCGAGGGCCACCCCGAGGCCAGGGGTCCAGCGCATGAGCTGGGCGGGGGAGAAGGGGTAGTAGGTAAATAGAAAATCGATGACGGGGTGGCGGATCTTGTGGGAGGAGCGGTGGAGGTGGGGTTCGACGACGGGTCGAAGGCGTTGGTGGTGCCGGTTTCGCTGATGGGTCCACTCGGGTTGGGAGAGGATGAGGATGTTGTCCGTCGCGGATACGGTCATGGCGAGAGTTGTGGGTTGTTGACGGGTTGATTGGGTTAGCGGTAGCGGCCGGATTCGATGAGGGTTTGGAGGTAATGTTTTTTGCGGAGGGAGGGCGGGTTGGGGGCGAGGGAGGGTTTGAGGAAGTTGAGGGGGGTGACGGGGTCGAGGGGTTGGCCGGGGAGGGGTTGGTCGCGCCAGGCGCCGTTGAGGCCGATATGGGCGCGGCCTTTTTCGATGACGAGGGCGAGGGTGTCGGAGGGGTGGAGGGGGTGTTCGAAGGCGTAGCGGTGGCCGAGGTGTTCGATGTCGAAGGCAAGGTCGAGGGGGTGGTCGTGTCCTTCAAAACGGATGGCGAGGGCGACGCGCTGGCGGTGGCGATGGAAGGTGACGAGAAGAAGGCCGTGGCGTCCGAAGGGGACGCGGGCGGAGAATTTGTTCCATTGTTTTGGAATGCGGGGGGCGAGGAGGATGCGTTGATCGAGGAGGCGGGGTTGGCAGCCGAGGTAGTCCTGAAAGCCGTTGCGGGCGAATTCGGAGGTGCTCCAGGCCTGGGCCCAGGTTCCGGAGAGGGTGAGGCGTCCTTTTTTCCGGGGAATGGCTTCGATGAGTTCGCTCATGGAGCCGCGGCAGCCGAGGTGGAGGATCTGGTGGGCGAGGTTGCGGGAGAGCTTCCAGGCGAGTTCGGTGTGGCGGTGGCGACAGAGGGCGGTGACGGTGAAGCCGGCGTTCCAGCCCCAGACGGTGCCGTTGTGGTAAGCGGCGTCGAAGTGGTGGAGATCGTCGTGGTGGTGGTAGGGATGGAAGTAGGGGTCGTCCTGGCTGAGGGAGGCGATGCCGTAGGGGTAAAGGAGGCCTTGGACGGCGCGCTCGACGACGGCGCGTTCGCGGGAGGGAGGAAGGAGAGGATCTTCCATGGGGATGGAGAGGACCATGAGTTGGTTGGGGCGATTTTTTTCGTCGCGGGAGTCGTCGGGTCGGAGGCGGTCGGCGAGGAGGTTTTTGCGGGGGTTCCAGAACATGCGGTTGAAGTTTTGCTTGAGCAGGTCGGCGCGTTTTCGCCAGGCCCGGGCGGAGGCGGGATCGCGGTTGAGGTCGGCGAGGCGGGCGCCGGCGAGGAGGGCGTTGTGCCAGAGGGCCTGGATGTCGTTGGCGCGGTTGCCGCGGGCGGACCAGGGGAGGTTGCCTTCGATGCGGGCGTCCATCCAGGTGTCGGCGTGGTCGTGGGTGAGGAATTGTTGTTTGTCGACGAAGCGTTTAATGGCGCCTTGGAGGGCGAGTTTGACGGAGGGGTAGATGGAGCGGGCGAAGTCGAGGTCGCCGGTGTAGTGGAGGTATTCGAGGGTTTCGCGGATGAGCCAGGGGGTGCCGTCGGTGGTGTTGTAGATGATGTCGGTGGGGCTGGAGACGCGGTTGGGGACGCGTCCGTAGTCGGGGGATTTGGGGTCACGGTTCTGGTAGGTGAAGAAGGTTTCGATGACCTGGCGGGCTTCGGCGAAGGCTCCGGTGACGAGGAGGGTTCCGGGGAGGGCGATGAAGGTGTCGCGGCCCCAGTTGTTTTTGAACCAGGGGAGTCCGGCCCAGATGCCTTTGCCGAATTCCTCGGAGACGAGGAAGTAGCTGGTGAGTTTGGCCCAGGCGAGGGCACGGGTGTAGTCGGTGTGATCGCAGGTGAGGGAGCTGCGTTCGAGGAAGGCGAGGATTTCGTCTTGGTGGCGAAGGTCGGCGGCTTCGCGAGCGAGGGCGTTGGCGGAGGAGCGGGCGGCGGAGGGGGTGGAGGCAAAGGCAAGGTGGAGGGTGAGGGAGGAGGCGGGGTGTTCGGTTTCGAAGCAGGGGGCGGTGAAGCCGTGGCGGGTGGTGATGGAGTGGAGTCGGACGGGGTGGCTGGTATGGATGCTGATGGCCCGGGAGCGATCGGAGAGGGTGAGGGTCCAGGTTTTACCTTTTCCCCGGCAGGCGAGGGTGGCGTGGCCGGGATCGAGAAGGGGGGCGAGAAGGAGTTTGCGGGGCCGAGGGGCGTGGAGGCGGAGGGTGATGGCCCGGCGGCGACGAAGGAGGAGGAGTTCGTCGGCGAGGCCGTCGGGGTAGTCATGGCGGATGCCGTGGGGGGAGATGCGGGCAAGGGAGGCGGTGGCGTGGTCGCGGAGGGTTCGTCCGGATCCGGAAGCGAAACCGCGGAAGGTGGAGGCGCCATCGAGGCGGTAGCCGTCGCCGGCGGCGTCGCGGGCGGTCCAGCCTTCGAGGTAGCCTTCGAGGTTGTCGCCGAACATGTATTGGGCGGACTGTCCGGCGGGGACGGGGATGGCAAGGGCTTCGAGTGCGGGAGGCAAGGTTGATTTCATAGGCGGGAGTGTACGGATTCGGAGGAGTGAGGACAAAACCAAACATCAAGCGGGAGGCGCGGAGGGAGCGGGTGATTTTTGCATGAATCTTTGCTTGACGTTGGAATGGGAATGAACAACAAGGTTGCCTCACGTCAATGGAGGAGACTTCGGAGACGAGAGGACTGCAACGCGAAGAAGGACTGGAGACCGGAGAGCCGAGATCATGGATATACCCCGCAACCTACGTTACACCAACACCCATGAGTGGGTACAAGTCACCGGCAAGGATCTCAAGGTCGGGATCACGGATTTTGCCCAGGAACAACTGGGGGAGATCACGTTTGTGGAATTGCCTTCGGTGGAGGATTCGTTTT
The DNA here is from genome assembly GCA_035327665.1 of Kiritimatiellia bacterium. Lineage (GTDB taxonomy): Bacteria > Verrucomicrobiota > Kiritimatiellia > CAIVKH01 > CAIVKH01 > DAOLCW01. The sequence continues at coordinate 5,873 of DAOLCW010000112.1, read as the reverse complement.
CGGCCCAGGATGAGGTGGGGATTGTCGAGTCGGTGAAGGCGGCTTCGGATTTTTATGCCCCGGTGAGTGGGGAGATCATCGCAGTGAATGAGGCGTTGATGGACAATCCGGATGCGATCAATACCGATCCGTACGGCTCGGGGTGGCTGTTCAAGATCCGTCCGGAGGATCCGGAAGAGATCGATCAGTTGATGGATGCGGATCAGTACGAGGAAACGCTTCCTTCTGAAGAGTAACGCGGTCGGCTTCCGGTCGCGATGTCAAAGGGGCATGCAGTCCTATTTTCCCGTCCGGTGGCGTACGGAGCGGGGTCCCGGTTGCAGGACCGGTTGAACGAAGCCCGTCGATTGGACCGAATTCCGGATACGGTTTTGTTTTTGGAGCACAGGCCGGTGGTTACACTGGGGCGTCGGCAGCGAAACGAGCATGTTTTGCGATCTCCGGAGGAGTTGGCGGCGCGGGGGATTGCGTATCATGTCTCTTCGCGAGGCGGGGATGTGACGTATCACGGTCCGGGCCAATTGGTGATGTATCCGATTCTCCGGCTGGGGGAATCGGAAGCGGATGCGCGGGGGTATTTGTTCAATCTGGAGGAAATCGCCATCCGGACGGCGGCGGGGTTCGGGATCGATGCGTTCCGCCGGGAGGGGATGTCGGGGGCGTGGACGGAGCGGGGGAAGCTGGCGGCGATCGGGTTTCACATCCGGCGGTGGATCACCCTGCATGGGATGAGTTTCAATGTCCGGGAGGGGTTGAGCGGATTTGACTTTATCGTGGGGTGTGGATTGGTGGGGGAGAAGGTTTGTTCGTTGGAGTCATGGCTGGGAGAGGGGACGCCGGAGTTGCGGGGGGTGCGGGAGGTGATGCTGGGCGCGTTCTCGGGGGTGTGCGGTCGGGAGCTTGATCCGGTGGGGTGGGAAGACGCGCGGCGAGGGTGGGAGGAGGCCGGGGTGGAGATCCCATCGGATGAGGAACTATTCTTTTGACGCAGGGGGGCGGTTTTGCTACAACCTCGCCCGCTATGGGACAACAACTACGACGACGTGTTAAACAAAAGGCGCGCTTGCGCCGCAAAAAACGACTCAAGGAACGGGCCCGCGAGGCCAAGTAATCCTGGCGTTTGAGCTGTGTTCTCGATCCGGTCAACCGGGAAGAGGACGTGGCAAAGGCGCAAGCATGGAGAACCGAGATGATTCTGGTAGTCGATGACGATCATGCGATTGTGCAGACCTTGACCAACATCCTCAGCGAGGATGGGTACGAGGTCCGTACTGCGCACAGCGGCGAAGAAGCCTACGGGTATTTGCGGGATCCTCAGTGCAAGGGGATGCTGCTGGATATGATGATGCCGGGGATCAACGGCGGGGCCTTGCTGATGTTGATGGCCTCGGAGCAGATCAAGGTTCCGGTGGTGATCATGACCAGCAATCCCGATTTTTCCGAGGATGAGCTGCAAGAATTTCCCAACGTGCGCCGGATGATCCGCAAGCCGTTTTATGCGGAAGAGCTTCTTCCGATCATCCGGGAATTGATGCCGAAGCCCTGAGTTCTTGGGGAGGGCCATAGGGGTGGCGGTAGCGCGAGGCTTTGTGCCCGCGTTTCATTGTACTGCGCGAGTGCGGAGCCTCGCGTTCCCGGGCGAGGTTGGTTTTGACCCCCCGCAACTTTGTTTCCAAACCTTGGAAATGGAGGGGGTTTTGTTTTCCAGACCTTGGAAATTGGCGGGAGGGGGTGGTGGTTATGGGGGTAGGTTCTGTTTGGTGGGGTGGGTGGAGCATTGCGGGGTTCAAAGCGGCACTGAGGTGCCGCACTCCAAAAGGGAGGTTGGTTTTGACCCGCCGCAAGTTGTGGTCGGAGGCGATCAGGGGGATTCGGCGAGGATGGATTGGGCTTCTTTTTCGCGGCCTTGGAGGCGGAGGGCGTGGGCGAGATTTGCCCGGGCTTGGGGGTGATCGGGGCGGCGGGCGAGGATGTCGCGAAGTTGTTGTTCGGCTTCTTGCAGGCGACCGGCCTCACCTTCGAGGATGGCGAGGTTGACGGCGGCGCTGACCTCGTGGGGATTTAATTCGCGGGCGCGTTGGAAGTATTTCCGGGCGAGGTCGCGGTTGCCGGCTTCGCGTTCGAGGAGGCCGAGCCAGGTGTGGGCGCGGTCGCTGTGGGGCTGGTGGCGAAGGGTATGGGTCCAGAGGGACTCGTCGCTGCGCCAGGTGGTGAGTTGGTGGGAGGTGAGGAGGGCGTATGCGAGGAGGAGGATGATGAAGAGGGTGCGGGGGAGGAAGGGGTCGCGAGGGATGAGAAGGGTGGCGATGAGGAGGGCGAAGCCGGGGAGGAGGGCGTAGGCGTAGCGGTCGGCGAAGGGGTTGAAGAGGGGGAGGAGGTTGGAGACAGGGAGGAAGGCGAGGAGGATCCAGGCGATGGACAGGCGAAGAAGGGCGGGATGGCGGGGGGAGAGGGTGGGGGCGTTGATCCAGAGGAGGGCGAGGAAGGCGAGAAGGGCGAGGCCGGTGACCCCCCGCAAGTTGAGGAGGGTGGTGACGGGGGGGACGACGTAGTCGACGGTGAGGCCGAAGGGGAGGAGGACGCGGAGTAGGTAGTCGAGAAGGAGCCAGGGGGCGGTGAGAAGGGTGTGGGGGAAGAGGAGGGAGCGCCCGTTCCAGGGGAGGCCGACGGCCTGGAGGGGTCGGTGAAGGTGGCTGACGAGGAGGAAGGTTAGGGTGGCGATGGCGCAGAGGAGGAGGACGGGAAGGAGGGCGCGCCAAGATGGAAGACGTTGGGGGAAGAGGAAACGAAGAGCGATGAGAAGGGCGGGGGCGAAGAGGGCGGATTCTTTGGCGAGGAGGGCGAGGAGGAAGGAGATCGAGGCGGCGGCGGCGCGGACGGGAAGTAGGCGGTTGGCGTGGGCGGGGAGGATGAGAAGGTGGAGGAAGGCGAGGGAGAGGAGGAGGGCGAGGGGATCTTCGCGGAAGGCGGGGCTGTGGATGGCTTCGACGGCGAGGGGATGGAGGCCGGTGAGGAGGGCAAGGCAACCGCTCCACGCAGGGGGGAGGCCGAGGCGCATCCAGAGGCCGGCAAGGGCGATGAGGACGAGGGCGTGGAGGAGGTAGTTGGTGAGGCGCCAGCGGGAGGGGGCGTCGCGGTGGAGGGTGTGGTCGAGGAGGTAGGTGAGGAGGAGGGTAGGACGTTGGCCGTCGATGACGGTGGGGTCGGTGAAGGTGTGGAGGGTGAGGGTGCGGTGGAGGGCGTCGGGTTGGGCGAGGAACGCATTTTCGAGGATGACGCCGTGGTCGTCGTAGACGAAGGGGTGGGACCGGCCGGGGAGGTAGAGGAGGAGGGCGAGGACGGGGAGGAGAAGGTAGAGCCAGGGTCTAGGCGACATAACCGTATTTTTTAAGGAGCCAGAAGTTTTTGCTCCAGTTTTTTTCGACGCGGACGTGGAGGTCGAGGGTGACGGATTTTTCGTAGAGGGCTTCGAGTTCGCGAATGGCGTTGCGGCGGACGCGGCGGAGGAGGCGGCCTTTTTCGCCGATGACGATGCCCTTCTGGGAGTGTTTGTTGACGATGATTTCGGCGGCGATGGCGAGGGAGGTTTCGTCTTCGTGGAGGGAGTCGACCCAGACGGCGAGTTCGTGGGGGAGTTCGTCGTAGACGACGGCGAAGAGTTTTTCGCGGATGATATCGGAGATGTTGAGTTTGCGGGGGTAGTCGGAGAGGATGTCTTCGGGGAAGAGGAGGGGGCCGGCGGGGAGCCATTGGAAGAGTTGGTCAAGGAGGGCGGGGAGGCCGTCGCCGGTTTGGGCGGAGAGGGGGAACCAGAGGACGGGGGGTGGGGGGGTGTCGTTCTGGGCGGCGAGGCGGTCCCAGAGGTCGCGGTAGGTCTGGTGGTGCTGGTCGCCGAGGTCGGTTTTGTTGAGGGCGATGACGACGGGGAGCTGGTCGCGGAGAAGTTTTTTGATCCAACCTTCGTCTTCCTCGCGGGGGGGGGCGGAGCCGTCGAGGACGAGGAGGGCGGCGTCGCACCCGGAAATGGAGGCGCGGGCGGCGCGGTTCATGATGCGTCCGAGGTCGCCTTGGGCTTTGTGCATGCCGGGGGTGTCGAGGAGGACAAGCTGGCCTCGGGCTTCGGTGTGGATGCCGCGGATGAGGGTGCGGGTGGTCTGGGCGACGGGGCTGACGATGGAAAGTTTTTCGCCGAGAATCTGGTTGATGAGGGAGGATTTGCCGACGTTGGCCCGGCCAATGACGGCAACGATGCCTGCGTGGGGGACTACGGGAGGGGCGGGGTCGCTCACACGTCCACCCATTCGCCGCGGACGGGGAGGAAGGGCTGGCCGAGGTTTTGGGCGGAGATGGCGTCGGCGAGGGCCTGGCGGGCGGTGGCTTCGCCGTGGACGAGGTAGATTTTCTTGGCGCCGGTCTGGCCGATGAAGTCGAGGAGTTCGTCGCGGTCGGCGTGGGCGGAGAAGGCGTCGAGTTTGACGACGTCGGCGTTGCGGTCGAACATGTCGCCGAAGATTTTGACTTCGGGTTCGAGGTCGGCGAGGCGGCGGCCGAGGGTGTGGGCGGCCTGGAAACCGACGAGGACGACGGTGTTTTTGGGGTTTTCGATGCCGTGTTTGAGATGGTGGAGGATGCGGCCGTTTTCGCACATGCCGGAGCCGGCGATGACGATGGAGGGTTCTTTGGAGGCGGTGATTTTTTTGGAGTCTTCAACGGAGGCGGCTACGCGGATCCAGGGAGGGCAAAGGAGGCAGATCATTTCGCCTTCGACCTTGCGGTAGGCTTCGTCGAAGTAGGTGGAGCTTTGGTCGAAGATCTTGGTGATTTCAGCAGCCATGGGGCTGTCGAGGTAGACGTTGTTTTTGGGTATGCGGCCCTGGAGGATGAGGGTGGAGATGTGATAGATGATTTCCTGGGCGCGTTCGAGGGCGAAAGCGGGGATGAGGACTTTGCCGCCGCGGGCGAAGGTGTCGAGGATGACGCGTTCGAGTTGGTTTTCGGCGTCTTCGGCTTTGCCGTGGAGGCGGTTGCCGTAGGTGCTTTCGATGACGAGGACGTCGAGGCCGGTGAGGGGTTCGGGGTCGCGGATGAGGGCGAGGTTTTTTCGTCCGAGGTCGACGGCGTAGCCGACGTGGAGGGTGCGGTCGCTTTCGGTAAGGGTGAAGCGGGTCATGGCGCTGCCGAGGACGTGGCCGGCTTCGAGGTCGACGGCTTCGATGCCGGGGGCGAGGGTGAGGGGCTGGTGGTAGTCGTGGCCGGTGAAGCGGCGAATGGTTTCCTCGGCGTCTTTGAGGGTGTAGAGGGGTTTGATTTCGGGGGCGCCGCGGCGGTTGGTCTTCTGGTTGAGGTAGGCGGCGTCCTGCTCCTGAATGCGGGCGGAGTCGCGAAGCATGACGGGGGCGATTTCGGCCGTGGGATGGGTGGCGTGGATCTTGCCGGGGTACTTCTGGCGGATGAGGGAGGGGAGGTTGCCGCAGTGATCGATGTGAGCGTGGGAGAGAAGGACGGCGTGGAGGGTGGCGGGATCGAAACCGAGGTTTCGATTCATTTCGTCGGACTCTTTGCGGCGGCCCTGGTTGAGGCCGCAATCACGGAGGACGCGGTGGCCGTTGACTTCGATGAGGTGGCAGGATCCGGTGACGGTATCGGAGCCGCCCATAAAACCTAATCGCATGGATGTTGTCTCCTAGGGTAGATGAACTGCGGAGAGCGTAGCGGAGTTTTAGGTTTGCTACAAAAGGAAATGACGTACCCGCGACATTTCACCACGATAGATAAATAAGATAAATAAGGGACACACCAATAATCGTTGACGGGGTGAGATTTTGTCGGGTAGAGGTAGGGGGAGTTGATGGAGAATGCGTTACGGAGATGAA
>DAOLCW010000111.1:0-9798 GCA_035327665.1 Kiritimatiellia bacterium | reverse complement strand
TCCAGCAATTGGGCCACGAAAGAAAAGCGGCGTCAAGCCGCCGCACTCCATAAGACCCGCTGCCGCAGCTCAAAAGGCCAAACTCCAGTCCTTCGCTTCTTGAAGCGAAGGTTAACTCCAAACCAAGACGGCCGTGCCGTAACCAAGCCCCCAACGTGCGAAGACTGGCCTAATACCATTGGCCCAAGACAACAGGGATCATCCCGACCTCCAACCCGCCCCCTGCTCCCACAGAACTTCCTCCCCATCGCCTTCGATCTTCCATCCCGGCAACAAAAGGGGTAGATTAAAACCATGCGAGTGTTGATCGAAAATATACCCGAAGAATTGCGAGCTCCGGAAGTCGGCCTGACCTCTTGCCTCGAAGCCTTCGGTGTTGCTCTTCCTGTTCAGCAGGTTTTGCTCTTCGGATCGTATGCCCGAGGAGCACAGCTACCCGGAAGCGACGTAGACCTATGCCTCGTTACCGAGGGCGCTGAAAATCAGGTCGAGGCCGCTCATCGCTTTCGTAGATCCATTCGCGACATACGCCCCAAGCCACCGATGACCCTTATCCCCATTACCCCCGAACGACTTCGCGAAAAAACCTCCGACGGGGACTTCTTCTTCAAAACCATTATCGATGAGGGAATCTGTGTCGCAGCAAAAGACTAGCTCAAACAATCCCAGGGATTGGATCAGATTCGCCGAAGCGGAGCTCGACGCTTTACATCTGCTGACAAAGCATCGAACCGCTTACTTAATGTGCAGAAGCAAGCTCGCCGAAGTTCTTGAAAAACTGATTAAAGCCGAACTCATTCACCTTGGCTGGACATTGGTGCGAACCCATGACTTGCAAGTTTTAGTTGATGAACTGATCGCCCGATCCTCCAGTAACAGCGAAACCATTCAACCTCTCGCAGAAGAATTTGTAGAACTCTATATTGTTGGGCGCTATCCAGGCTTTGATTTGGAAGACTCCGAGGATTGGACCAAATTTGAGGAATACTTATCCGTAGTTACCGGGTATGCCCATAGTATTAAACGATTAATTCAACAAACATAACTGGGACGAAGCCTAGCATGACTACCCTTCTCATCCTCCTCCTCATCGCTGTCATCCTCGCCCTCGTCGCGTGGATCATCAAGCTCCAGACCCGGAAGCCCTCCTCCGAGGTCACCATCTTCTCCACCATCCAGCAACTCAAGGCCATCGGCCACCTCTCCGTCTTCAAAGCCGTCACCAAGGAAATCGTCACCGAAACCGACCACTCCTGGGGCGACTTCGGTAAACGCTACCTGAGCTGGGTCCTCTCCAACAAAAAAATGGCCATGATCTTCGACTTCGAGATCGACTTCCGCTACGACCTCCGGCGCCCCGAATTCACCATCACCGAAACCTCCCCCGGCGCCTTCCAAATCACCCTCCCCCCCTGTTTCTACGAAGTCCACATCCGCGACATCCGCTTCTACGACGAACAAGGCTCCAAATTCATGCCCTGGCTCCTCCCCGACCTCGTCAACAGCGTCTTCGGCACCGGATTCACCGAGGAACAAAAAAACAAACTCATCGGCTCCGCCAAGAACCACGCCGAAATGGAAGCCCGCCGGCTCATCGACCAGCTTCAAACCGAAGTCCAGTCCTCCGCCCGGGCCGTCCTCCAATCCCTTTCCCGCGCCTTCGGAGCCACCCAGACCGACTTCACCTTCCTCAAGGAAGACCGCCCCGACCTAAGTGTCGAAATCTCCAACCGCGCCGCCTGACCAAGCTTCCGCATCCAAGGCAAGATGCCGGACGAGAAAAACCGTTCAAACCTCCGCGCGGGCAACCGCCTGGATCAAGTTGAGGGGGGTCAACCCACACCCATCCCTCTCCATGCGCGGAGCCTGCCTCTGGTTCCCTTCTGCGGGCGACTGATCCCACTACCGATAACCGTATGACTCCCCTGCGTCGGACAGGTCCTACCTCGTCCGACCTGTCCCGGGCGTCGCTCCTCCGTCAGCCCTTCGCCAGCGCGTCCTTCTTCGCCTTCCGGTACTTATAGATCCCCTGCTGGGCAATCATCAGCAGATTCTGAGTCGTCCAGTACAACGCCAACCCCGAGGCAAAATTATACAGAAAGAAGAACATCATCCCCGGCAGCAGGATCCGCATGATCTTCTGCTGCTGCGGATCGCCTCCCGCCGGCATCATCTTCTGCTGAAAATACATGGTCAGCGTCATCAGGATGGGAAGAATATTCAGCGCATCCCACCCCAGCAGAGGCAACGCAAACCCGAACTCGATGATCCGCTCCGGTGCGCTCAAGTCCCGGATCCACAAAAACTCCGCAAACCGCAGCTCAATCGCGATCCGCAGCACCACAAACAACGCAAAAAACACCGGAATCTGAATCAACATCGGCAAGCACCCGCCCAGCGGATTCACCTTGTGCTCCTTGTACAGGTTCATCATTTCCTGCGACTGCTTCTGCGGATTGTCCTTATGCTTCTCCCGAAGTTCCTGCATCAGCGGCTGCAGCTCCGCCATCTTCCTCATGCTTTCCGTGCTTTTGTGGGTCACCGGCCAGAAGATAATCTTGATCAGCAGGGTCAGCAGCATAATCGCCACCCCGTAATTGTACGGCCACACATTCGCCTGAATCGCATTCAACACCTTCAACAGCACCTTCGCGATCGGCACCACGATGAAATCCAAAAACGCCACTTCCGCAAACCCCATCACCGCATCCCGCCGGTGGCTCAACTGCGACAAACGCCAATACTCCTTCGGCCCCACATAATACTCGAATTCCCGGACCACCACCTCTCCCGGCTCGATCGCCTGGCCGTCCATCAGCACCAGCGCCGAAACCTCAACAATCGATGGCTTCTTCGGCGACACCCCCCGCCGCAGCTCCGCCTCATCCACCTCCCGCCACGCCCGGATCCGCAACCCGTCCCCTCCGATCCCCACCGGCATCAGAATTTGCGCAAAATACTTGTTCTTGGCGGCGATCCAATCCAGTGGCTTCTCGCTCGCCAGCCAGTCAATCGACTCCGGAAGCCTCCGCAAGCCTCGTTCATCCCGCTCGTCCTGAAACGCCCGCGGCAATTTGTCCGTCCAATGCACCGCCCCACCCGAAGCCGGCAGCGAATCCACGCCCAGCGTCGGCACTTCATACGTCTGCCGGGGCGTCTTCTCCTCCGGAATCCGGCCCAATCGCATCTCGCTGTCCGGAATCTCCCGCGTCTGCCCCGCTGCGTTCACAAACTCATCGCGGACCAGCACCATGTAATCGTCGGTAAGCGAAATCGTCCGCGTCACCCGCAAGCCCGCCGGCGTGGTCCGGGCCAGCCGAACCACCCGCCCCGGCTCCACCTCCGTCAGATCAAATCCTGCCGCATCCCCCAACCCCGCAAACCGCTCGTACACCAGAGCCGGAGCCGCCCGGAAATCATAAAACACCCGGTCGCTACCCCGGTCCAGCAGCTCCCGGAACGCCAGCAACCGCGCATCCAAAATCCCCCCGCCTCGAGAACTGACCGTCAGTTCCAACACATCATTTCGCAATACCGCCAAGCGCTCCGGAAGCTCCGGTTCAACCTCCACCGCTTCCGACTGCGCCTCCAGATCCTCCGCCTCCGTCACCACCGACGGCTCAGCCGACCGCTCCGTCCGACGAGCGACCTCCCGCTCCGTCCCCTCTACCGTAGGCTCCACCGCCTCCTCCACCGGACGCGGACGCGGCTCCGGACCAAACACCTTCTGGTAGATGTTCGGCCAAAACAGCAACAACATCAACAATACGAAAAAGATCAGGTAATCCTGGCGCTTCATGCCTTGTGTTTCCTTCCTGAATACATTGCTTCGACCCCTTTCGGGTCAGGTACCAAATCCACGCCCCCGGAGTGAAACGGGTGGCACTTGCTCAAACGGACCAGGGTCAGCCACGCCCCCCTCAACGCCCCATGCCGCTCCACCGCCTCCAACCCGTAACACGAGCAACTCGGATAAAACCGGCATCGCCCCCCTAGATACGGCCCCAGAGTAAGCTGGTAAAGCCGGATCGCCCCCCTCACGACCTTTCGCGGTATATTCTTCATGTCATCTGCCATATCCCCGCCTTGCGGGCCAAACCGGTAAACTCGTCCACCAAACCACCCCACGGAATCGTGGCCGCCCCCGCCCGGCCGACCAGAACCACATCCACATCCGGCCGCAACCCCTCCCGGTGCCTGCGAAACACCTCCCGCAGTCGCCGGCGAACCTTCACCCGGGTGACTGCTCCCCCCACCTTCCGGCTCGTCACCACCCCCAGCCGCCGTGAAGCCCCTTCCCCTTCCCGGACCCACAGAATCATCGAACGGCCCACCCGCTTACGGCCCTGATCAAACGTCTCCTTAAAATCCTTCGGGCGAATCAAGCGCCGGTCACGCCCGAATCCTTGACTTCCGCGCTTCCCCTCCCGCCCTGCTTCGCGCTCCTGCGCCTCGCCGTCCGCGAAAGGTGAACTCATCGCGCAATCCGAACCCCTTACACCTGAGTCAGGCGCTTGCGGCCCTTTTGACGCCGGCGCTTCAAGACCTGACGACCGTCCGGGGTCGACATCCGCTTGCGGAACCCACAAACCCGGGCCCGCGATTTTCTCGATGGTTGATACGTACGTTTCATAATCCAAGTCTCCCAAAAGCCGGAAAAAGTCCACGAAGGTATCAGGTTTCACCCCGCTGTCAAACCCCATCCATCCCCGAAACACATTTTGTGCCAGAGCCCCTCCTGTGCTATCCTGCAACCAAACATCTAAGCTTCACTCCAATCAAGGTCCCCTCATCCCCCATCGTCATCCCTCCGCTTGAAACCCCTTTAACCCCATGAATTACGATTCCAACTCAGATCCCTTCTGGCCTTCCGGAATCTGGCTCGCCGCCGTCAACGCCTCCGACGGCGCCGATCCTTCCCCCGACGATATCGTCAACTTCGATGGCGCCTCCTCCACCAAGCCTCCCGCCGTCCTCCCCGTCCTCCCCCTCGACGACTTCGTCCTCTTCCCCGGCATGATCGCCCCCGTCATTATCAACACCCCTCGCTCCGGAAAACTCATCGACGACGTCGCCGCCGGAAGCCGGTTCTTCCTCGCCGCCCTCATCAAGACCGAAGGCAAAAACGACGACAAAGTCCACTGGCCCGACCTCCACGCCACCGGCTGCGTCGGCCGCCTCCTCAAGCTCCTCAAATTCCCCGACGAAACCATCCGCATCCTCATCCAAGGCGTCCACCGCGCCCGCCTCACCGAAGCCGTCGACGATGCCCCCTACATCAAAACCCGCTTCACTCCCCTCCACGATCAAAGCGAAACCTCCCTCGAGATGACCGCCCTCGCCCGCACCGCCTCCCAGCGCTTCCAGGACATCATCTCCATCTCCCCCACCCTCCCCGACGAACTCAAAATCCCCGTCATGAACACCGAGGATCCCGGCCAACTCGCCGACCTCATCGCCGCCAACCTCAACATCCCCCTCGGCGAACGCCAGAAACTCCTCGCCGAAACCCGCCCCAAAAAACGCATCGCCACCCTACTCCCCATCCTCAACCGCGAAGCCGAACTCCTCCAGATGGGCGTCGAAATCCAGAACCAGGTCAGCCAAACCTTCTCCCGCAATCAACGCGAATTCTTCCTCCGCGAACAACTCAAAGCCATCCGCAAGGAACTCGGCGAAAACGACCAGCAGCAAAGCGACCTCAACGAACTCGACCAGCGCATCGCCGCCGCCCGCATGCCCAAGGAGGTCGAAGCCGTCGCACGCAAGGAAAAGGAACGCCTCGCCGCCATCCCCACCATGTCCCCCGAATACGGCGTCGTTCGAACCTACATCGAAATGCTCGCCGACCTCCCCTGGACCGTTCGCACCGAAGACCAACTCGACCTCGCCCGCGCCCGCAAGATCCTCGACCAGGACCATTACGACCTCGAGAAAATCAAAGAACGCATCCTCGAATACCTCGCCGTCCTCAAACTCAAAAAGCAGATGAAAGGCCCCATCCTCTGCTTCGTCGGCCCCCCCGGGGTCGGCAAAACCTCCCTCGGCCAATCCATCGCCCGCGCCCTCGGCCGCAAATTCATCCGCATGTCCCTCGGCGGCATGCGCGACGAAGCCGAAATCCGCGGCCACCGCCGCACCTACATCGGCTCCATGCCCGGACGCATCATCCAAAACCTCCGCAAGGCCGCCGCCTGCAACCCCGTCTTCATGCTCGATGAAATCGACAAAATCGGCATGGACTTCCGCGGCGACCCCGCCTCCGCCCTCCTCGAAGTCCTCGATCCCGAGCAAAACCACAGCTTCACCGACCATTACCTCGACGTCCCCTTCGACCTCTCCAGCGTCCTCTTCATCGCCACCGGAAACATGGTCGACACCATGCCCGCCCCCCTCCGTGACCGCATGGAAATCATCGAGCTCCCCGGCTACACCCTCCAGGAAAAACTCCACATCGCCTCCAAATACCTCGTCCACAAACAGCTAAACGCCCACGGCCTCACCCCCTCCAAGGTTTCCCTTCCCAAAGACACCCTCACCCGCATCATCACCGACTACACCCGCGAAGCCGGCGTCCGCAACCTCGACCGCGAAATCGCCCACGTCTGCCGCAAGGCCGCCCGCCACTTCGCCGAAGGCCGCAAAACCCCCTTCCGCGTACCCCCCGCCAAACTTCCCGCCCTCCTCGGCCCCGTCAAATTCGACGCCGAAGTCGCCGAAAAAAACCTCGACCCCGGCGTCGTCACCGGACTCGCCTGGACCCCCGTCGGCGGCGACATCCTCTTCATTGAAGCCACCCGCATGCCCGGCAAAGGCAACCTCATCCTCACCGGTTCCCTCGGCGACGTCATGAAGGAATCCGCCCGCGCCGCCCTCAGCTATCTCCAAGCCAACGCCACTCGCCTCCACCTCCCCGACACCCTCGACGAAAAAACCGACATCCACATCCACGTCCCCGCCGGCTCCATCCCCAAGGACGGCCCCTCCGCCGGCCTCGCCATGCTCGTCGCCGTCTATTCCCTCCTCAATCGCCAACCCATCCCTCCCTCCACCGCCATGACCGGCGAAATCACCCTCCGCGGCAAAATCATGCCCGTCGGCGGCATCAAAGAAAAAGTCCTCGCCGCCGCCCGCGCCGGTATCACCCGCATCCTCCTCCCCGCCGGCAACCGCCGCCACCTTGAAGAAATCCCCCCCGACGTGCGTCGAAAACTCAAATTCACCTTCATCGCCCACGCCGATCACGCCATTCGCCACCTCAAACGGACCCCTCCCCCATGACCCCGCGCCCCCACCCCCCGCAACGTCATCTTGCCTTGCTGCTCCTCATCCTTGCCCTTCCCTTCTCCGCCTCCGCCCTCGAAGGCCCCTTCCCCCGCCCCGCCCAGCCCGAACTCGATAACGTCATCACCCAACTCCCCGACATCCCCCTCGTCATCGACGCCGACCTCGTCGTCCGCAACCGCAGCGGCCGCACCGAACGCAGCTATCAAGTCGAAATGGAACTCGACTGGTGGGCCCCCGTCCCCACCGCCAACTACACCCTCCGCGACCGCTTCGGCGAAACCCTCGCCCACCTCGCCGTATCCTGGCCCCAGGACCGCCAGCCCCACTACCGGTTCTTCACCGGCAACCCCCTCGTCGCCGCCCCCGTACCACCCCTCAACAGTCCTGTCTTCGACACCGACCTCAGTTGGATCGACCTCAGCCTCTCCTTCCTTTGGTGGCGCGGCGGCGAAGTCGTCGGAACCGAATCCGTCCGTAGCCGTCGCTGCCTCATCATCGACCTCCCCGCTCCCGCCGACGACCGCATTCAGCTCTCCGGGGCCCGCCTCTGGATCGACCCCCGCATCGGCATGCTCCTCCGCGCCGACGGCTTCGACGAAAAAAATGAGCGCATCCGCCGCATGGAAGTCCAAAGCTTCCGCAAAATCGGCGACCGCTGGGTCATCAAAGACATCGAATTCCGCCGCTATCCTGCCCGCGGCACCACCCTCCTCCGCGTCCGCGACGTCACCGAACGCCAACGCTTCGAGCTGCCCCCTCGCTAACCCCGCCCCGTCAATAGTGATAGCGGGCCTGGGCGATCAGCACCTGGCTACCGTCCACTGCGTAAACCAGCCGATGCTCATCCGTAATCCGCCTCGACCAGAATCCCGACAAATCGTACCTCAGGGGTTCCGGCTTGCCCGGACCCTCGAACGGGCTGCGTTCGATGTCCCGGATCAAACGGACAATTCTCGCCGCGATTTTACGATCAGCTTCCACCCAGTAGGTAAAATCCTCCCACCCCCGGTCCGCGAAGACGATCTTCATGGAATGGCCGGCAAGGCCCTCTCCGTCCCTTGACCTTCCCGGAGCTGCTCAACCGCTTCCCGTAGCCGCCTCGCATTTTTCGGACTTCGCAGCAGATAGGCGGTTTCCTCCAGAGCTTCGTAGTCCTCCAACGCCATCATCACTACCGCCTGATCGCGCCGCCGCGTGATCACCACCGGGGCCCGGTCTTCGCAAACCCGCTGCATCGTTTCCGCAAGATTCTCCCTTGCCGCCGTATACGTCATCGCTTTCATATGGACAGCATCGCGTACAGATCAGACTAACGCAAGCGTCATCTTCAACCCAACTTATCCCACCCCATACGCCCGCCTGACCTCCTCCGCGAGAATCGCCACCCCTTGCTGCACCACCTCAGACCCCTGGGCATACGAAAGCCGCAAACATCGGTGCTGATGCGGATGCTCCTTCTCCAAGCCGTAAAAGAAGTAATGCCCGGGAATCACCAGCACTCCCCGGCTCTTCAGCCGCTGGTAAAGCTCCTCCGACGAGATCGGCAAACCCTCAAACCAAATCCACAGGAACAACGCCCCTTCGCTCACATGAATCCGGTACGGCACCTCACCCGGAAGCGCCGCATCCAGCCATTCCAACGCCTGCCGCGACTTCTTCAGGTAAAACGGCCGGATCACCTCCCGGCTCATCTCATACAACCGTCCATCCCGCAACAGCGGTGTGGCAATCGCCTGCCCGATATTCCCGTTCGCCAGCCCGGCCACTGCATGCATCGCCGAAATCCGTGAAATCAAATCCTCCGGCCCGAGAATGATCCCCGTCCGCGTTCCCGGCAACCCCAGTTTCGACAAGCTCATCACCAGAATCGTGTTCGGCGTCCACAACGGCTCCACCTCATTGAAAATAATATCCGGAAACGGAGCCCCGTACGCATTGTCCACGATCAGCGGAACCCCCCGCGCCCCCGCCAACCCCTCCAGACGGCTCATTTCCGCGTCCGTCAAAACATTCCCCGTCGGATTCGTCGGCCTCGACACACACATCGCCCCGATCGAATCATCCACCCTCAGCCGGTCAAAATCGATGTGGTACTTGAACCGGTGATCCCCCATCAACTCCACCTCCGGCGCCACCGAAACAAACCGGCCCGGAGGAAGCAACTGGTCCGCATACCCGATGTACTCCGGACACAACGGCAGGAGAATCCGCCGCGACCCCGCAAACAGGTTCAGCAGATAAAAAAATGCGGTCTGGCTCCCGTTCACCACCGCAAGGTTGCCGGGGGTCACCGACCACCCGTACCGCTCCGACAAACTTCCTGCCAGCGCCTCCAAAAATGCCGGACTTCCCTGCGGTGTGTCATAATTCCCGAGGATCCGCTCCACCTGATCCCCCTCCGCCAAAATCTCCCCCCACCCCCCCCCCCCCAGCCCCCCCCCCCCCCGGATGTGAGCCGGAGTGCCCCCCCCCCCCATCAAACACCACCCGCCCCCCCCCACCCCCCCCCCC
>DAOLCW010000110.1:0-9965 GCA_035327665.1 Kiritimatiellia bacterium | reverse complement strand
TCGAGCTCCGCGAGACCGAAGTCTCTATTGGCCAAGCCCGGTCTCGCGGAGCTCGCCCCATACCGAAAAGTTATAGGTAATGATATAAGTTGTCGCCATATCGTAGCGGCCCTAACCGATGGGCGCGATTTGGGTCAGGATGTTTTGGGTCATGATATGATTCGTCACGATGACGAACGCCTCTCGATCAGGGCGGCATAGAGGTTTCGGAATGTACCTCCCGGTTTCTTTTTGGAGATTTTGTTGTAGGTTTAGGTCGCGGGCCTCATTCCGGGGCTGTCGATTCAAGAGGACGACATGATGAAAAAAACGATATCGATTTTGGGGTTCGCGGGAAGCACGCGGGAGGCTTCTTTGAACAAGAGATTGATCCAGGCGGCGGCGCGGTTGCCGGTCCCGGTCGAGGTAACGTGGACGGTGGTTGATCTGCGGGAGGTGGCGATGCCACTCTACGACGGGGATCTGGAGGAGAAGGAGGGGAGTCCGGCGGGGGCGTTGGCGCTGCGGAAGCTGATTGTGGAGCACGATGCGGTGTTGCTTTCGTCGCCGGAGTACAATGCGTCGGTGACGGCGGTGTTGAAGAATGCGATCGACTGGGTATCGCGTCCGGCCAAGGATGGTTTGGGAAAGGTGTTCGCGAACAAGCCGGTGGGACTGTTGAGTGCCTCTCCAGGCGGGTTGGGGGGGATTCGTGGGTTGAATCATTTGCGGGCGATTTTGCAGAACCTGGGGGCGTTTGTGATTCCCGCCCAGTTCGCGTTGGGTGGGGCAGGTGATGCTTTCGCAGAAGACGGGGGGCTGGCGTCAGAGGCGGCGGGGAAGGCGGTGGCGGGGGTGATTGAGCAGTTGGCGAAAACGGCGGGGTCGTTGGAGGTGTGACCGGTCGGGGGGAGTTTATGTCCAGCGGGCTTTGACGGGGTATCGATGAATGGTTTCGTCCGGGGTGATTAGGGCGAGTCCGCCTTGAATGGATTCGGCAATAAGCAGACGATCAAAAGGATCCCGGTGGATTGAAGGTAGCTTGGCAAGGGTGAAAATGGCTTGGTTGGTCAGTGGCCATTCGATCAATCCCGATTTCTCGGCTAGTTCGGGGAGGTTGTTCGGCGGGAAACTCAAATCAAGTTTGCCCAAGTTGAGCTTGAATTGGATTTCGAGGAGGGAAATTTGGCTGTAATAAAGGATGGATTGGTCGTCCTTGAGTTGAGTCATCAAGGCTTCGGGGATTCGTTTGGGATCGCTTAACCACCACAATAAAACATTGGTGTCAAATAGCGCCCTCACGATTCGCCCTCAAAATCAGCAAGTACATCGTCAGGCATGATGTCAAAGTCCGGGGACTTGCGGATTTGTCCGCAGGCCAACCCTGGGTGTTTGGGTCGAGGTCGATCCATCTCGTTCAAAGGGGCAATTTGGAAGGCCGGTCGGCGGTGTTTTAGTACCGTGGTGGCGACTCCTTTTTCGGCGAGTTTGCCGTATTTGGATAAATTGACCTTTGCCTCGGTGAAGGGAATACTGATCATTTTCATGACTAAATATGACCAGAATGGGTTCTTTTAGTCAATGCTAAATGGTCCAAAATGGAGTTTCTGTCTTGCCCTCTGCTCCAACTTGTTGGCCGCGAGAATGGGATCAAGGCATGGTTTCTGATCTGAATCAGGAAGGGATTTCGAGTTTGCGCCAGGGGGAGCTGCGGGGGAAGCGGCGGGAGAGGGCGGGGGCGAGGAGGAGGAAGAGGATGGCTCCGATGATGTCGGCGAGGACATCGCCGAAGGTGGCGTCGCGTCCGGGGACGAAGGATTGGTGGACTTCGTCGAGGATGCCGTAGAGGGCGGCGAGGGAGAAGGCCCAGAGGATGCAGGCGGGGAGGGTCATCATGGAGGTTTTCCAGATGGCGAACCAGAGTAGGAGGCTGAGGATGCCGAAGACGATGGCGTGGACGATTTTGTCGGCGTGGAGGAAGGGGAGGGAGAGGCGATGCTCTTCAGGGGTGAGGGAGCTGGAGTAGAAGATGACCCCGGCCCAGAGGAGGGCGGGGAACCAGAAGAGGATGACGCGCACATGTGGTTGCATGGGTCGAGTGTAGTGCGCGGACGGGGGATTTCAAGGCCGGGATTGCGTCAAGGGGAGGCAAGGGAAAGGGTGACGGTGTAGGGGCCGATGGTGAGTTGGTCGCGGTCAAAGAGGTAACGGGGGGATTGGAGGAGGGCGCCGTTGATGGCGATTCCGTTGCGGCTGCCAGGATCGCTGAGGATGAGATCTTCGTCTTCCCGGGTGATGATGGCATGGGTTCGGGAGACGTCGTCGGAGGGGAGGACGAGGTCGGATTCGGGGGCGCGCCCGATGATGATGCGGGTTGCGCGGGGTGGGAAGGTCAGCCGGGCAACCGGTTGGTCTCCGAGGGTGGCGATGAGTTCGGGCATGGCGCAAGGATGGGTTAGAGATCGTTTTGGTGGTGTGATTGGGTGTCGGAGTCGACGAGACCGGTTGCGGGTGCGGAGGAGGAGCGATGGAGGAGGGAGGCGAGCTTGCCGGTGATCTGTTGGCCGAATACGGAGATGACCATGATGGCGGTGGCAAGGGTGACGGAGAGGACGAGGACGATTTCGCGTCGGGTGGGGATTCGGTTGGGGGATGTGGTGCGATTGTTCATTGACGATCCATCGGCGATGTCAGAGGGTTTTGTCATGATGAATCTTAAGTACTCATTTGCGTGGAATCAAGTAAAGCCGGGGGCGTTGGTTGGGACGGGCAGGTTGCTGGGGGGATTGTTTTTGCTGGGAGGGCTGGCCCTGCCGGAGGCGTGGGGGGCGGAGGAGGTCTATGGTATGCCGGAGGCGGGCACGGAGGCGGTGGCTTTTTCTGGGCCGGGTGGGATGGAGGCGGCGGAGGCGGCGTTGCGGGGGGATGCGGGATTGGTGAATGCCTTGGCGCCGATCGCCCGGGAGGCGGAAGTTCGATTGCGGGCGGTGTCGGTGATGGCTGGGGAGGACCGGGGGTCGCTGGTGGCCCGGGTGGAGGAGTTGGTGCGGCTGGTGAAGGGGGCGGAGGAGCGACGGATGGATTTGACGGAGGAGGGGGTGGAGGCTTTGGGTTCGGAGTGGCTGGCGCCTCTGGGGGAGCTTGCCCGGGAGGTGGTGGAGGAGGTGGCGGTGTGGTTGAGGGGGATTCCGCGCGGGGAGGATGGGGGAGCGCCGATGGTGGTGCGGATGTTTTTTGAACAGGTGGAGATGATCCTGGAGGAAGTGGAGGGTGGGCGGCACGAAACGGCGGAGGGAAGGGAGCTGCTGGCGCCGATGTTGTCGGACGCGCTGGGGTCGCCGGGGTTGTGGCGGCTGGTTCAGGAACGTCCGGTGCGCTGAGCGGGAGGCGTTGCGGCCACCCCCCGCAAGTTGGTTTCCAAACCTTGGAAACGTGGGCAGGGTGGGTGGCGTGGCTTTCTTGAACTTCTTCACCTGCCCCGCAAGGGGGCAGGGGCCGAAATGGGCGCGGGACTGGGCCGAAGGCGGGAACATTCGCTCCTGCCGGGTGAACCGGCAGGGGGCGGGAGGGGCCGGGGATGGGGGTGCGGGGACGGGCCGAAGGCGGGAACGTTCGCTCCGGCCGGGTGAACGGAATCAGGAGTGGAGTCATCCGATCATGGAGCGCAGGTCGGCGGGGGTTTTGAAGGGGCGGTCGGGCTGATGGCGGACAAGGATGTCGCCGACCCGAAGGTCGAGACCAAAGGCATCGATTCCGGCGACCCGGGGGGGCATCGGGGGATCGTTGGCCCAACGTTTGAGATGGGGAAGACCCTCTGATTCGAGCAGACGGATTAAGGCTGCCTCTTCTTTTTCGGTGAATGGATTTCGGAGAATCAACCGGTCGAGGGGGATGGGAGTGGAAGCGCCGGAAACTTGCTCGAGGTGGGCGCGTTCGGAATGAAGGCGGTAGAGGCGACGAGCGCCTCGCGAGTGATTGTCGAGGCTGCCGCCGAAATACCGAAGGTAGCGGTCGAGCGCGTCGTGGTCGTTGGGGTCGACGAGGATGAGACGCCCGGCCAGAATGAGGATGAGATCCTCGGTGCCGTCGGGAAGGTATGACAAGGTGAACCGTAGGGTCATGCCGGAGTTTGACATGATCATGTGATGGTGGGGATTGGCGCTTTCATAAGCGACGAGGGGGGCACCCTTGCGGTCGGGGCAGAGTTGGGCGGTGGCGCTGAAGGCATAGCGGGCGCAACCGCCGGAGGCGAGGGCGAGCACGGTTTCTCGCTGGCTGATCCAGGTGCGAAACCACGGAGTGGACGCATCGGGGTAGGCGTGGTGTTGCGCGGAGTCCTCCATGCGGTCAGCCTCCGCTGGTCGGGATGGAGAGAAAGACGTGATCGCCCTGAACGAGGACATGGTCGTGGCGAACTTTGGTCTCGTTGACGAATGCGGTGACGGAGGATTGGTGGATGGCGGGGATGGCGAGCTGGTTGAGCAGGTCGCGGACGGTGGCGCCGTCCATCAGTTCGAGTTCGGAGCCGTTGGCGGGTCCTTGAACTTTCAACATGGCAACGTGTTCGAGTCGAATTTTCATGTAAACAGGGTACCATAGGCTATGGGTTGCGCCAAGCGATTGTGGCGGATTGTGGAGGATGGATGCCTTGATCAAGTTGCGGTGGGCGGATGGAGTGATTATAGTGAACAGGATGAATCACCTCCTGTCTTAATCCTCATGACTTCCTTTCATTTTACTTCGAGGCGGTTGACTTGGATCTTGGCGTTCGGGTTGTGGTTGGCGTGGTCGGATGCGGCGGTATCCGCGACGCCTTCGGCGGCGCGTTTGTTCAGCGATGCGTTGGCGGATACGGTGGAACGGGTGATGCCATCGGTGGTGGTGATCCGCACCGAGTCGCGGCAGGTGAGGGTGGCTCAAGACTGGTTGTTTGGCCATGTGTACCGAATCCCCGAACGGCTGGCGGGTCAAGGGTCGGGGGTAATCATCGACCGGCGGGGGTATGTGTTGACCAACAATCATGTGATCGACGGGGCGACCGACATTTCGATCGTGCTGGATGACGGGAGCAAGTATCCGGCGCGGTTGGTGGGGGTGGAGCCCCACACGGATTTGGCGGTGTTGAAGATTGAGGCGGAGGGAGAGGCTTCGTTTCATGCGGTCGAGATCGGGGATTCGGACCGGTTGCGGGTGGGGGAATTTGTGGTGGCGATCGGTTCCCCGTTTAGTTTGGCGAGCAGTGTGACGCTGGGGATTGTGAGTCAGAAGGGCCGGTCGATCGGGATGTTGCCGTATGAGGATTTTATCCAAACAGATGCAGCGATCAACCGGGGGAACAGCGGGGGACCGCTGGTGGATGTGGATGGGGCGATGATCGGGGTGAACACGGTGATTCAAACGACGGGGATGTCGCAGGGGAGTATCGGGATCGGGTTCGCGATCCCGGTGAATCTGGCGATGCGGGTGGCGCGTTCGATTATTGAAAACGGGGTATGGGAAAGGCCGTGGATCGGGATTCAGATGAGCGAGGCCCCGGTGGGGGTACGGGTGGTGGATGTGGTCCAGAACAGTCCGGCGAGTCATGCGGGAGTGCAGGTGGGGGATCTGATCTTGCGGGTGGACGAGATTGCGGTGAACACAGCCCGGGATGTGCAGCGGGCGGTGTTGGGGCGGGACACCGGACATCCGGCGACGTTGTCGATCTCACGGAGTGAAGAGGAGGTTCTGGTGACGATTGTGACGGAAGCGATGCCGTCGGGGTTGATACCGGTTCGCCGCCCCGGGCGGCAACCGTGAAGGGGGAGCGGCTTGATGTGGTCCTGGTCGACCTTGGGTTAGCGGAAAGCCGGGAGAAGGCACAGCGGCTGATCCGGGCCGGCAAGGTTCGTCTTGAGGATAAGATCCTCGACAAGCCGGGGCACCGGGTGGCGATGGATGCCGCGCTTCAGGTTGAGGATGCTCAACGTTTTGTGAGTCGGGGTGGCGAGAAGCTGGATGCGGCGATGGAAGGGTTCAAGCTGGATGTCGGGGGCAGGATCTGTGTGGACATCGGGGCATCGACCGGAGGGTTTACGGACTGCCTCCTTCAGCGAGGCGCGGCCAAGGTGTATGCGGTGGATGTCGGGAAGGGGCAGCTTCATTGGAGGTTGCGGCAGGATTCGCGGGTGGTGGTGATGGAGGGGGAAAATGCGCGGTTTTTGACCCGGTCGATGTTTGCGGAGGCCCCGGAATTTGGGGTGGTGGACGCGTCATTTATCTCGTTGACGCTTTTGCTTCCGGCGGTGGTTTCGGTGATGGCGGCGGGGTCGCGTTTGGTGACCTTGATCAAGCCTCAATTCGAGGCGGGACGGGAGTTGGTGGGGAAGGGCGGGGTGGTTCGTGATCCGGTGGTGCATCAACAGGTCATTGACCGGATACGGGAGTTCGGTAGGGTAGAGCTGTCCTTGGGATGGCTTGGCGTGTTGGAATCGCCGATCCGGGGACCGGCGGGGAATGTGGAGTTTCTCGCGGCATGGGAGCTTGCATGAAATCGATTGGACTATTGATCAATCCGACCAAAGCGGGGGTGAAGCCTCTGCTGGCCGGACTCAAGGACACGTTGCACCGACTGGGGGTGACGCCGGTTGCGCCTGCGACCCCGGCCTCGGAGGGGCTGGATTGGGCGACGTTGGTGCCGGAGAAAGAGTTTGCGAGGGCGATTGACGTTTTGGTGACGTTGGGCGGGGACGGGACCATTCTGCGGGGGGTGCATTTGTTGCGGGGGGAGGACGTGCCGCTGCTCGGGATCAATTTGGGGAATCTGGGGTTTTTGACCACGGCCACAGCGGAGCGGATGAGCGAAGCGTTGGCGGCGGTGGTGGAAGGGCGGTACACCACGACGTTGCGAAGTGTCTTGAGTTGCCGGGTCACCCGTGGCGATGCATGCCGGGGGGACTACCGTGCGCTGAATGATATCGTGGCGGGATGGGGGCAGAGCACACGGATCATCTCGCTGCATGTCAAGGTGAACGATGAGAATGTGACGTCCTATCGCTGCGACGGGATTATTGTTTCGACTCCGACGGGTTCCACCGGGCATTCCCTTTCGGCGGGGGGACCGATTCTACATCCGGAAGCAGCGGCTTTGTTGATCAACGTGATTTGTCCGCACACCTTGAGTGCAAGGCCGATGGTCATTCCCGATGATCGCACGGTTCGTGTGGAAATCCATGAGACCTCGAAGGAGTTGTTGTTGTCGGTGGACGGTAATGAGGTTCAGTCACTGGTGGCGGGGGATGTGTTAACCATCCAGCGGAGTGTTCATGCCGCGAGGTTGATTCAGCTTCCTGGCCATAGTTACTTCGACATTCTCCGGCAAAAGTTGCAATGGAGCGGCTCGACCACGGAGCGGGGCGAAGGCGGTTAAGAAAAGCCTCGCCGGGATGGCCTGGGCGAGTGGTTGGGTTGCCGGGATGCGGCTGTCAGGTGAGGGGTTTTGCGTGTGGGGTGAGATGATGGCTCGCGGCGTCCGGTCGCATCACGGCGGTCTGGATTTGGGCGCTTTCGGCGTTGGGTCGGCGCGTCGCGGACACGAGTCCGGCGACGACCGCCCCGCCTTGAAATCATCCCAAACCAGCCCGCCGTTCTGCTGATTCCGCCACGGCGGAATCCCCGGACGCCACTCGCAGTCACCGCTCGATACGCCGAGGACGGCGCATCGAGAAAGAGGGCATCAACATGTTCATTTTCCGTCATCATCCCTGCGCTTCGCTGGGGAGGATCATAAGGCGTTTTTTTTTGTTATGTCGTTCAAGTTGCGGGGGGTAAGCGTTTGATCCAGAGGCGGGAGGATGAGAAATAAAAAGCCCCGCCGGGCTGGAGCCGGGCGGGGCGAGAGGTTTTTAGCGGGCGTTTCGCTTAGTCGCGCTTGACGCCTTCGAACCGATCCTTGATGCGGGTCGCGAAGAAACCGCCTTTGGATTGGGCGCTCATGAATTCCGCGAAGAGGTCGGCGGGGACGTTGGCATAGTCGTAGATGTCGCCGCCGGGGAAGGCGATGGACAGGACTTGCTCGTCGGCATTGTAGCTGACCGCGTCGATGGCGGAGGAGCCGATGGTCATGAAGCCTTCAGGAGCGACGACTTCTGGAGCTGCTTCGACGATCTCTTCGATCGCGTCGGCTTCTTTTTCTCCCCAGAGGCCGGTGACGGCGCCCGCTGCGGCGGCGGTGATTCCGGCCATCGCGGCGGTGGCGGACTCTGCGGCTTCGGAGACGGTTTCCGAAATGTCTTCGATCACGGCTTCGGCGGCTTCGGTGACTTCTTCAACCCAGGTGGTTTCTTCGAGTTCGAGTTCGGCGACTTCCGGGAGGTCGAGTTCGGCGACATCGGCTTCGATCGCTTCGACGATTTCAGCGACATCGGCATCGAATTCAGCAACCGCTTCTTCGATTGCGGCTTCGGCGGTTTCGACGACCTCGGCGACTTCCGCGACGACCTCCTCGGTCATGGCTTCGGCGGCTTCTTCCACCTCGGCTACTTCGACGGTTTCCACGATTTCGACCGACTCGGCGGCTTCTTCCACCACCGCTGCTGCGGCGGGAACGGGTTGGTCGTAGGCACCGGTCTGCTGGGTTCCGGTGGTCTGACAGCCCGCGAGGGCAACACCGGCACCGAGGCCGGCCAAGAGTTTCATCCAATCTTTCATGATCTTCCTTTCAAGGGTTACTCCCACCATGGGACTTAAATAAGGCGGGGATTATGCCATAAATTCGGCGGCGGTGTAAGCGAAATAGGTTAGAATTATATTAGCTCCGGCGCGCTTGATGGCGGTGAGGCTTTCGAGGACGGCGGCGGATTCAGAGATCCAGCCCTTTTCGGCGGCGGCTTTAATCATGGCGTATTCGCCGCTAACCTGGTAGGCGGCGATGGGGAGATCGATGTGGGCGCGGAGGTCGGAGATGATGTCGAGGTAGGGGAGGGCGGGTTTGACCATGAGGATGTCAGCGCCTTCGACGGCATCGAGGCGAGCCTCGCGGAGCGCTTCCCGGCGGTTGGCGGGGTCCATTTGGTAGGTTTTTTTGTCGCCGCCCCGGGGGGCGGAGTCGAGGGCGTCGCGGAAGGGGCCATAGAAGCTGGAGCAGTATTTGGCGGTGTAGGCGAGGATACCGGTTTGGGAATAGCCGGCAGCGTCGAGGGCGGATCGGATGGCTCCGACGCGTCCGTCCATCATATCGGAGGGGGCGACCAGGTCCGCGCCCGCCTCGGCCTGGCTGACCGCCATGGCGGCGAGGATGGGGAGGGTGGGGTCGTTGAGGATGGTCCCACGTTCGACGAGGCCGTCGTGGCCGTCGGAGGAGTAGGGGTCCATGGCAACATCGGTGATGACGAGGAGGTCGGGGAGGGCATCTTTGAGGGCCTTGATGGTGCGTTGGAGAAGGCCGTTGGGGTTGATCGATTCGCTGGCGAAACGGTCCTTGCGCTTGAGGTCGAGGGCGGGGAAAAGGGCGACGGCGGAAATGCCGCGTTGGGAAGCGGCTTGGGCGTGTTTTACAATGAGGTCGGGGGAGAGACGAAAGGTTCCGGGCATGGATGCGATGGGTTTCCGGGTCTTTTTTCCTTCGGTGACGAAGAGGGGGAGGATGAGATCGGAGGGGGAGAGGCGGGTTTCGCGAACGAGAGCACGGATGGCGGCGGTGGCACGGTTGCGCCGGGGCCGGATGGGGAGATGAAGGGATGGCGAGGAGGCCCGGACTTCGTCCATCCGGGAGCGGAGAGGATGAGGATCAGTTTTGCGGGATGACTTTTTCGGCATGGTGAGGAGTATAGGGAGGTGGCGGCTGATTCACAAGGGGCTTGGAGGGGGGGGGAAGTGGGGAGGGAGGAGAGGGATGAGGGATGAAAGCTGAAAGCTGAAAGCTGAGGGAGGGAGAGGGAGGAGAGGGATGAGGGATGAAAGCTGAAAGCTGCCGCCTTCGTCCGGCGGTTGCCGAACTACGGCGTGCCATG
>DAOLCW010000109.1:0-10094 GCA_035327665.1 Kiritimatiellia bacterium | reverse complement strand
CGCTTCGAGAAGCGAAGGAGAAAGCGGGATCGAGATCCCGCACTCCAAATGGTTGGATGGGGTTGCGGAGCGGCTTGCACGGGAGGCGGGGAGGGCCTAGACTGCGCGAAGACAGGAACTTTTACGATTGACGAAGACCCTCCAACCCGCGACGCCGCTTCTGGCGGCGGATTATGCCTCGGGCGCACCGTATGACGAGATGTGTGCGGTCGGGGGAGGATTGCGTCCGCATTGGCAGGAGGCGATCCGGGCGTTTGAGGAGTTGGGGGGGGCGGGGCTGGAGAAGTGCCGTCAGGAGGCGAGACGGTTGTTCCGGGAGAATGGGGTGGGGTACACGGTGCACGGGGATCCGCAAGGGCGTCAGAGGGTTTGGGAGCTTGATCCGATTCCGTTAATTTTGAGCGGGGAGGATTGGTCGGCGATCGAGGAGGGTTTGATTCAGCGGGTGGAGCTGATGAATTTGATCCTGACGGATTTGTACGGGGAGCGCAGGTTGGTGCAGCAGGGTTTGCTTCCGGGGGAATTGATTTTCGGGCATGAGGGGTTTTTGCGGGCGTGTCACGGGTATCGGCGTCCGGAAGGGATGCAGGTGATTGATTTTGCGGTGGATCTGGCGCGGGGGCCGGATGGGCGGATGTGGGTGTTGCGGGATTATGCGCAGTCGCCGGCAGGGATCGGGTATGCGCTGGAGAACCGGACGGTGATGACGCGGATCCTGCCGCAATTTTTTCAGGACGGGCGGATTCACCGGATGTCGTATTTTTTCCGGACGTTGCGGGCGGGGTTGGCGCGGTTGCCGTCGCGGCAGAAGGACCAGCCGCGGATTGTGGTGCTGACGCCGGGGCCTTACAACGAGCTTTATTTTGAGCACGCGTATTTGGCTTCGTATTTAGGTTATCCACTGGTGCAGGGGGATGACTTGACGGTGCGGGATGACCGGGTGTGGCTGAAGACGCTGGATGGCTTGCAGCCGGTGGATGTGATTATTCGCCGTCTGAATGACCGGTTTTGCGACCCGCTGGAGTTGGCGGAGGATTCGCTGCTGGGGGTGGCGGGGTTGCTCCAGGCGGCGCGGATGGGGCATGTGGAGGTGGTGAATCCGATTGGTAGCGGGGTGCTGGAGAACCCGGGGTTGATTCCGTTTCTTCCGGGGATTGCCCGGCACTTTTTCGGAACGGACTTGAAGTTGCCGGCGGCGGCGACGTGGTGGTGCGGGCAGCCTTCGGAGCGGGAGTATGTGTTGGAGCATCTGGATACCCTGATTATCAAGCCGGTGTACCGGGGGGTGCCGATGGAGGCGGTGATTGGTTCGCGGGCGAGCCGGAAACAGTTGGAGGAGACGCGGCGGGCGATTCTCGCGCATCCGCACCGTTTTGTGGGGCAGGAGCAGGTGGGGTTTTCGACGGTGCCGTGTTTGATCGACGGGCAACTGGCGCCGCGACCGGCGGCGTTGCGGACGTTTGTTACGTCGTCGGAGGGTCGCTACCATGTGATGCGGGGCGGGTTGGCGCGGGCGGCGCGGGACCGGGAGGCGATTGCGCCTTCGCGACATCTGGACAATGTGAACAAGGATGCGTGGGTGTTGGCGGAGCAGCCGGAACCGCATTTGAGTTTATGGTTACAGTCGCCGTCGGAGTGGACGGAGATTGAGCGAAGCGGGATGCTGGCGAGCCGGGCGGCGGAGAATCTGTTTTGGACGGGGCGTTACGCGGAGCGGACGGAAGGAACGGCGCGGTTGCTGCGGACGGTGTTGTTTCAGATGAACCGGGCGGAGGAGTCGAGCGACGGGGCGCATCAGGAGCATGTTCGCCTGTTGCAAGGAACGCTGAGCCTGGTGACGGATACGCTGCCGGGGTTTCTTTCGGAGAAACGTCTGGATGCGGAGGCGACGATTGAGGAGTTGCGGCGGGTGATGGCGGATGAGGGGCATGGGGGGAGCCTGGCCCGGTTGCTGGATCAATTGATTGCGGCTGCGTATATGGTGAGGGACCGGTGGTCGCTGGATAATTGGCGGATTTTGGACGGGATCAAGAGCCAGTGGCGGAAGGTGGTGGAGGCGCCCCGGGTGTATCCGGTGGCGGCGGAACACAACCTGGACCAGTTGATTATGTCGCTGGCGGCGTTCATGGGATTGAACATGGAGAGCATGACGCGGGAGCCGGGGTGGTTGATGCTGGATTCGGGGCGTCGGATCGAGCGGGGGTTGTGGTTGATCCGGACGATCAAGGCGTTGTTGCTGGAGCCACGGGAGCAGGTGTTGGAGCATCTGGTGTTGGAATCGTTTCTTTCGATGAATGAGAGTTTGATCACGCACCGGAGAAGGTACCGTTCGTACTTGCAGATGAGCACGGTTCTGGATGTGATCTTGTGCGATGCGTCGAATCCGCGGGCGCTGGCGTATCAGGTGGAGCGTTTGCGGCGGAATTTGAAGGAGCTGCCGCGGCACCGGATGGCGCGGAAGTTGAGCCGGGAGGAGCGGAGTGTTTTGGAGGCATCCACGCGGCTGAAGTTGGCGGACCCCGCGCATCTTTCGGCGGTGGATCCTGAGGGAGGGTATGTGGAGTTGGCGGGGTTGTTGGAGGATGTGGAGGGGATGCTGCTGGAGGTGTCGGAGGCGCTGACGGAAGTGTATTTCA
Organism: Kiritimatiellia bacterium; assembly: GCA_035327665.1. Classification (GTDB taxonomy): domain Bacteria; phylum Verrucomicrobiota; class Kiritimatiellia; order CAIVKH01; family CAIVKH01; genus DAOLCW01. Next base: position 7,458 of record DAOLCW010000109.1, on the reverse strand, counting down.
GCCACACGCAAGGGGCGCGCCAGCTCTCTCCGTTGCGCAAGGAGGTGGAAGGGTGATGAAGTACCGGGTGGTGCACCGCACGGAATACGATTACACGACGTCGGCGACGTTGTGTCATAGCCTGGCCCGGCTGACCCCCCGCAACGTGAGGGGGCAGCGTTGTTTGGGCCATTATTTGGCGGTGGATCCGATGCCTGCGGTGATGGAGAGCCGGGTGGATTATTTCGGGAATGAGGTGGTGTATTTTTCGCTGGAGCAACCGCACGAGGCGATGCGGGTGACGGCGACGAGCACGGTGGAGTGCGAGCGGGTTCCGGAAACGCCGGAACGAGTGAGGTGGCGGGAGGTTGGGGAGGCGTGGTCGGGGGTGCCGCGGGAGGAGCAGTTGGCGGTGCGGGAGGCGACGCTGGAGTCGCCGATGATTCCGGGGTTCCCGGGGCTGGCGGATTTGGCGCGTCCGAGCTTTGACCGGCATGAGGATTTGTGGGAGGCGGTGGTGGATTTTACGCGGAGGATTTACGCGGAGTTTACGTTCGATCCGGCGTTCACGACGCTGGCGACGCCGCTGCGGGATGTGGTGGAGCACCGGCGGGGGGTGTGCCAGGATTTTGCGCATTTGGCGATCGGGGGATTGCGGGCGATGGGGTTGGCGGCGCGGTATGTGAGCGGGTATCTGGAGACGGCGCCCCCGCCGGGGAAGGAGAAGTTGATCGGGGCGGATGCTTCGCATGCGTGGGTCTCGGTGTATGTTCCGGGGTCGGGGTGGGTGGATGTGGACCCGACGAACAACCAGCGGCCGGATGACCGCTACATTGTGATTGGGTGGGGGCGGGATTATGCGGACTTGGCTCCTTTGAAGGGGGTGTTTTTCGGGGGAGGGTCCCACACGTTAAAGGTTTCGGTGGATGTCGACCGTTTGGTGTGAGGTGGTGGTGGCCCGTTATGAGGAGGACCTGCGGTGGGTGCGGAGGATCCCGTCAGGGTTTGGGGTGAGGGTGTATAACAAGGGTCCGGAGGTGGAACGGTGGCCGGTTCATGGGGGGCTGGTGGCGGAGGGGTTGAGGAATGTGGGCCGGGAGGCGCAGACGTATTTGCATCATCTGGTGACAAGGTATGAGCGGTTGGCGGAGGTGACGGTGTTTGTGCAGGGCAAGCCGTTCGACCATGTTCCGGATTTGCATGGCCGGTTGAGGAACTGGGCGGAGGGAAGGGACAAGGTGGAGGATTTCCGGTGGTTGGGGTTCATGATCGACCGGGAGGACGAAGAGGGTTCGCTGTTTTTGAATTGGAGCAAGAATCCGAACCGGGAGCGTTTGCCGTTGGCGGCGTTTTGGTCGCGGGTATGGGAGGAGCCGATGCCGGAGGCGTTTGTGTTTTATCCGGGGGGGAATTTTGCGGTGACGGCGGAGTGTGTGAGGAGGCGTTCGCGAGGTTTTTATGAGCGGGCGTTGGCGGTGAGTGAGGAGGTGGAGCATGCGGCGCATTGTTTTGAGCGGACGTGGGACAAGGTGTTTGGGGTGAACGGGATTCCGGAGGCGCAACGGGGGAGGGAGTATCCGGTCTATATGAAGCCGATCCGGCGGCTGGGGAATGGGGAGTAGATTCAGCGTCGGTTTGCGATACCGTGGGGGGCGAAGTCTGAGGCTGGAGGTTGTTTGCAGTTTGAGGAGGGGATTAAGATTGGGAGTAAGATAAAGAGTAAGAGTAAGATCATGGGAGAGGTTGTGGGGGAGGGAGGTTGTTTTCCGTGGGGGATGGGGATTGCTTTGGGGGTGGAATTTGGATAGGCTTTTCGCATGAAGAAGGTCGTGAGGTGCTCGGTGATAGAGGATCATCAGCTTCTGCGGGAATGTCTGGTGGAGAAGCTGGGGATGACGGGGGATCTCGTGGTGGTCGGGGCATGGGGGTGCGCGGGTGCGTTTTTAAGCCGCCCGATTCATGCGGAGGAGGATGTGGTTCTGGTGGATTTGAACCTTCCGGATATGCCGGGATTGAAGTTGATTCCCCAGATTGTGGCGAACCAGCCGACGGCGAGGGTGATTGCGCTGACGATGTGGGATCATCCGCGTTATGTGAATGAAGCGTTGCAGGCGGGGGCGAAGGGCTATGTGGCGAAAGGGGCGCCGTTTGACGAGTTGATTTCAGCGATCCGGGTGGTGGCGGCGGGAGGGTTGTATGTGAGCAAGGATCTGGCCCGGCGGATGACGTTGCACGGGTTGCATCATCGGGCGGAGATGACGGTGAATCATCTTTCGTACCGGGAGTTTGAGGTGTTCCGGTTGTTGGGGCAGGGGAAGTCGTTGAAGGAGTGCGGTGCGGAATTGGAGATTAGCGACAAGACGGTAAGCACGTACCGGGCGAGGATTATGGAGAAGCTGGGTCTGAACAGTCAGGCGGATTTGCTTCGGCTGGCGTTGAGTGTGGACGCGGATCTGGCGGAGACGTGAGGGGGGAAGTATACCCTTCCTGAATTTTCCGGCATGGAGGGTCAGAGGATCTTGAACTTTGGGAGATCCTGGATGTCGACCATGCCGGCGAGGCGACCCTCGCGGTCGACGACGATGAGGTCGTCGACGTTTCGTTTTTGGTAGATGGCGAGGGCGTCAACGGCGAGGAGATCTTCGTGGAGGGTGATGGGCTTGGGAGTCATGACGTGGGAAATGGGGGCATGAAGGAGGTCGGGGGTGTCGGCAAGGTGGCGGCGGAGGTCGCCGTCGGTGAAGATGCCGAGGACGGTCTGGTGGTCGTCGACGACGGCGACGGCGCCGGAGCGGGCTTCGGTCATGGCGATGATGGCGTGCTGGACGGTTTGATGAGCGAGGATGCGTGCGCAGCGTTCGCCGCGGCGCATGATGTCGGAGATTTTGAGGAGGAGGGTGCGGCCGATGGCGCCGGAGGGGTGTAGTTTGGCGTAGTCCTCGCGGCGGAAGCCGCGGGCTTCGAGGAGGACCATGGCGAGGGCGTCGCCGACGGCAAGGGTGACGGTGGTGCTGGTGGTGGGGGCGAGGTTGAAGGGGCAGGCTTCGCGGGGGATGTTGACGAGGAGGAGGTCGTCGCTGAGTTTGGCGAGGGAGCTTTCGCGGTTTCCGGTGATGGCGATGATGGGGGCTTCTTTGCGCTTGATGAGGGGGATGAGGTGGAGGAGTTCCTCGGATTCGCCGGAGTAGCTGAGGGCGAGGACGGGGTCGCCGGGACTGACGAGGCCGAGGTCGCCGTGCATGGCATCGGAGGCGTGGAGGAAGACGGCGGGGCTTCCGGTGCTGGTGAGGGTGGCGGCGATTTTTTGTCCGATGGGCTGGTTTTTGCCGACGCCGGTGACGACGATTTTATGGCCCTCGCGGATGGAGGCGAGGAGGCGTTCGACGACGCGGGCGAATTCTTTGCCGAGGTTGTCGCGGACCTGGGTGAGGCCTTCGATTTCGATGGAGAGGATGTCCTTGGCTCGTTGGGCGTGGTTCACGGATGGGCTCCTGAAGGTTGGCGGTTTTCCAAGGTTTGGAAACGGAATGCGGTTCACTTTCCAAGGTTTGGAAAGTCAAGGGGGTTGGTTTTCCAAGGTTTGGAAAGGTCTGGGAGGGAGTTTTCCAAGGTTTGGAAAGTTTGGGAAGTTTTTTGTGGGGGTGGGAGGAGGGGTCGGGGGTCAGGGGTTCAGTCAATCAGGAGGATGAGGAGGAATGTGCGGGTGGTCCAGGCGGCGGTGCGAATCCAGTTGGTGAGGACGAGCTTGCGGTGGGTGGGGGCGTGGTAGCCTTGGCTTAATTTTTGATGGCAGGGGACTTGGAGGGTGAAGGTGGACAGCCAGATGAGGGCGATGAGAGCGAGGCCGAGGAGGTTGGGGATGGAGGTGTCGTGGCGTAGGAGGAGGAGGGAGGTGGCGAGCTCGGTGAGCATGAGGGGGATAACGATGAGGGCGATGCGGCGGGTGTAGGTGTGGTGGTAGGCGGGGAAGTCGGCGGGGGGGATACGGTCGAAGAGAGGGTATTGGATGAGCTGGACGAACCAGATGACGCCGAACATGCCGAAGGTGGCGGCAAGGTGGAGGCCGAGGAGGAGGCTCATAGGGAGGCGGAGGTCATGGAGGCGGGGGGGCTGCTGCCGTCCATGGTGAGTTCGGCGAGGATGGCGTTGAGGGTGATGATGTGGCGGTAGTCGAAGAGGCGGCGGAGCTTGCGGTGGATGTACCAGCCGAGGAGGGGGTGGGTGAGGGAGGGGAAGGGCATTTCGTATTCGACTTCGTCTTCAAGGAAGCAGGCTTTGGGGCCGGAGGGAATGAAGCGGTGGGTGTGCCGCCAGGAGCGGAGGGGCCCTTTGACCATGCGGTCGGAGAATTCGAGGCCGGGTTTGAAGTTTTCGTGGATGACTTTCCAGCGGAATTTGATGAAGACACCTCCGACAAGGAAGTCGGCGGTGGTGCCTTCGCCGATGGGGTGGGTGTATTGAAGGAGGTCGACGCGGTCCCAGGGGGGCACGAGACGCTGGAAGGCTCCTTTGGCCATGTGCCAGTCGTAGACGCGCTGGGCGGGGAAGGGAAGGGGGGTTTTTTTGATATAGGTTCGTTTGCTCATCCTGTACTCCGGGAGCGAACGGTGGAGAGGCCGCCGTCGATCCCGATGATCTGGCCGGTGATCCAACGTTGAGCGGGATTCAACAGCCATTCCAATGAGGCGGCGATGTCGTCGGGTTGGCCGATGCGCCCGAGGGGGTGCATGGCTTTGGAGGCGTTCAGCGCGGCTTCATTTGAGGTGATCTTAACAGAAAGGGGAGTTTGTACAAGTCCGGGGGCGATGCAGTTGATGCGGACGTTTCGGGAGGCGTAGGTGGCGGCGGCGCTGCGGGCGAGGCCTTCGATGCCGGCTTTGGCGGCGGCGATGGCTTCGTGGTTGGCGAGGCCGAGGCGGGCGGCGACGGTGGAGATGAGGACGATGGATCCGCCGCCGGAGGCGCCGATGGCTTTGGCTCCGTATTTAATGGTAAGAAAGGCGGAGGTGAGGTTGGTGGTGAGGGTGGCGTGCCATTCGTCGTCGGAGGTGAGGTGGGCGGGTTTGAGGAGCATGGATCCAACGCAAAGGGCGATGCCGTCGAGGCCGCCAAGGTGTTCCACGGTATGGGCGATGGCGGCTTCCATGGAGGTGGAGGAGGTGGTTTCGACGGTGAGGGGATGGGCGCCGGTGTCTTGGCAGAGGGGTTCGAGGCGCTGGGGGTCGCGGCCAGCGGCGACGATTCGGGCGCCTTGGCCCGCGAGGCGGTGAACGAGGGCGGAGCCGATGCCGCCGTAGGCTCCGAGGATAAGAATTCGGGAGGAGGAGAAGGATGTATTCACGGGGAAGAATACACCGGGTTGGCGACGAATCAAATGGCTGGGGGGATCAGGGGAGGTTGGGCCGTGCGTTGGCGAGGAGGTTGCGGGCGCGGCGAAGGTCGGCGCGGAGGGTGTCGCGCTGGTTGACCCATCCGGGTTGGGCGACGATGGCGATCTGGGGGGCGATGAGGGTTTCGGATTCGCGGATGGCGGACTGGACCCGGATGGCGCGATCGGGGCGGAGTTCGCCGTAGAATACGGTGTCTTGCATGGTTCCGTGGGCGCCTTTGAGTTGGGTGGCGATGCGCTGGAGGGTGCGTTTGGTGGCGAATTGGTTTTGGTAGTCGATGTGGAGGATGGCTTCGTCGATCCAGGCGACGAGGAAGTCGAGCTGGGTTCCGGCATGGGCGGCGACTTGGGCGGGGCGGAGGGCGGTGATGCCGCCAAGGGGATCGGAGAAGCGCCGCCAGGGAGGGACAAATTCGTTGAGGCGCTGGAAGGCGAGGGAGCTACTGCCGGCGCCGTGGGGGGTGTAAACGCGGGCGTCGTGAGTGGGGACAACGACGGCGCCTCCGGTGTCGCGAAGCTGGGTGAGGGGATTGATGGGGCGTCCGTTGCGGCGGTCGAGAACGAGAAGGCCGGACCAGCGGGGAGGGAGGAGGCGTCCGCCGGTTTGTAATTCGACGGGGTGGCCGAAGTCGATCTGGACGTAGACGTGGCGGGCGGAGACGGTGAGGACGCTGACGAAGCGGGCGGTGGCGTTGACGCGGCGGCCTTGGACGTTGGCGGGGAGTACGAAGCGGCGGGCGAGGGTGTCGTAGTCGCGGTTCCAGATGACTTCACCGTTGGGGGTGAGGGCGAAGATGCGGTTGTTGCCGCGGGTGTAGATGGTGCCGTCTTCAGCGACGGCGGGTGAGGCGAAGGATTTTCCGGCGGTGAAGGTCCAGCGGAGGGCACCGTTGGAGGTGTTGTAACAGTCGAGGTTGCCTTCGCCATCGGCGACGACGAGCCAGGTGCCGTCGGGGGAGACGACGGGGCTGCTTCCGCTTCCGGGGCCCATGGAGCGCTGGAAGGCGATGGTGATGGAGCCGGGGACGATGTCGATGCCGTAGAGGATGCCGTCGCCGGTGACTTTGAAGATGCGGGTACCGTTGGGATGGACGGCGGGGGTGTTGGCGACGAGGGTGCCGAATCCGAGGGCGCCGGCAATGACGCGGGGGATAATTTTAGGATCCATGAGTCCGGCCCAGAGGCCTTGAGGGACGGGTGGGGGTGAGGGGGCGGTGCCTTCGAGTTTGAGGGTGGGGGCGGCGGGTTGGCCGTTGGCGCGGTGGAAGACCATGATGTGGCCTAGTTCGGTGATGCCACCGACGAGGCCGCCCTTGATGAAGAAGGCGGTGACAAAGGGGGCGGGAAGGGGGGCCACCCAGCGGGTTTGGCCGGCGGTGGTGATGGCCCAGAATTGGTCGGAGTCGCTGACGTAGAGGACGCCATTGGGATCGAGGATGGGGGAGCTGATGACGGCCATGGAGTCGATTCCGGGGTGGGTCCAGCGCAATCGTCCGAAGCGGTCGAAGGAGTGGAGGTTGCCGCGATCTTCTTTTCCGGTGGTGATGTAGATGTTGCCGTCGGGGTCGACAATGGGTGCGGTGACGATGGCGCAGCGGTCGAGGGCGGTCCATGCGGTTTTGAATTGGTTGGGGGCGGGGAAGGGGGTGAAGTCGGAGTTGCGAAGGTCGCTGTGGTGGGTGAACCAGCCATAGACGCCGACGTCGGCGAGATCCTCGAATTCGAGGGCGCGGACAGCGGGGGGGGCGGTGATGAGAAGGAGAGCGGGAAGCAGGGCGAGGCCACGGGCCACGAGAAGAGAGCAACGAAATGATGCGGAATGCATAAGGGGAAAACCTCCAGAAAGCGGAACGGTGGCAGAACGGTGGAGGGGCGTCAATAGAAGGCGGGGGTCATGTTGCGGGGGGTCAGGCGGGGCGATTCCGGAAAAGTCTGGTGAGCGGACGGGAGTTGGTTATGATCGAGGTCGATCATGATGAGAAAGGGTTTGATTTTAGCGTTCGCGGGGATGATTTTGCCGCTCGTGGCGGGGGGGGTGCGGGGGGGTTCCGTGCCGGAATCGTTCGCGGTGGGGGGGAACCGGGATGTGG
>DAOLCW010000108.1:0-10175 GCA_035327665.1 Kiritimatiellia bacterium | reverse complement strand
CGCGATGTTTGCGCATCTCAAACAAAAGGGTGTGTGTATCAACGCGAGTCGGGGCCACAGCCATTTCAAGGCACGCCAGCGCCTCCTTATTGAGACTCCGTCCGTGCAGTTTTGCTCTCTGCTTCAATGCAGAATGAATTGGTGCGGGAATGTCTTTAAGAGTGATGGTTTTCATCGCGCAACCATAGCACAACCATTACGGTTGTCAATAACCGGCTTTTATGCGAACATCGTAATAGCCGTCACGCATAGCAAAGCCCAACGACTTGTTTTCCGTCAAAGTATCCACGTATTCTCAAGGATTCATGCTCTTCAAATGACGCCTTTCATACAGATTCATACCGTCGCGATGCGTCAAACCACTATCCATCGGTGCCGCAAGCGTGCTCGCACGCACTCAAACCCATCGAAATCGAGAAAACGCGTCAACGTTCACGTCATTCATTCACTCTGCCTTTCCTCCATCGCACGCCGTAGTCCTTATCAAGGCGGCCCCCTTTTACCCTGAGCCTGTCGAAGGGTTTCTTACCCCCTCCGATCAGGTGGAGTCCGTGGTTAAAGACATCGGACCTCCGCGGGGATAAGGGAACCACACATCCTGACCATGTCGCTTGCGGCTCGACGAGACGCCTCACCCTACCCTTCTTTGCTCGTTTCTGCTGGGCAGGAACGGTCGCCAGACCTTCCCGCCGGATCTGGTCTGTGGCTGCAGCTTGTCTTGAACCGCTCTAGCCAATCAACACATGCATCCCGCGTGACCACAACCTTTTTGGGTCTTGTGGCCGTCGGCGCAGTGGGGGCTGCAATACAGCTTCCCGTTCTTCTTGATCGCGGTTTTCTCGTCCACCTTGCACACACACCCTCGACACGCGCATTTCTTCTTCATGGCCATATCCTCCCGGGTTCGACACCGATACCGTCGTTGGCTACCTTGTACAGTTAGATCTTACCCTGAAAGATGGCCGGAAATCAATACCGGGAATCCGGCTCGTCGATGCAAAGGCGAAGCCGGATGTCCTGCGACGACCGAACCGGGTGGGAACGATGCACCAGGCCGGTCTCGGGATCCTCATCAAATCTCGATCCCTTAAACACCATCACCGACCCCGTCGGGGTCACCCTCACCAACGACGCATCCGGAACAATGCTTCGGTTCGCTGCCTCCATCGACTCCGCGTGATTGCCCAACTCCTGCCGGTTCGCCCCGTCGTTTGCGACCCATTCCGTGCCCGGCCCTGCATACGTGCACAACAAACGAAGCCGAAGCGAATCAACATGGAATTTCATGCAGCCATCGTCGCCAAGCGTATCCACCCTCACCCGGACCCTCTCTCGACCCGCGATGCCCGCAAACGATCCCGCCAGGAAGACCACATCCTGAACAAACTCATTCATCCCCAGCCCGGGGGGAAGGCCCGCCTTGCACAAACCACGGGTCAACCCCAGCAGCAACTCCACATCCGGACGCCCTGTCACATCGAGGCTGACTTCGTGCTGCCTCAACCAAACCGAGATCCAGCGCTCCACTCGCGCATCCAGCTGCCGCTTCCACACGACCACCTGAACCCCCGGGGTCAGCACATCCGGCAAACCACCCGCTTGATCCATGCTCCTTATCTCATCTTGATGTTCCAGTATCTGTAGCATTGACGCCTCCTTTTATTGAGAATACATTATCATATCAGAACGGAGTGTCGATGTCTATTTATACCTATGAAGAAATTTTGCCGGACGGTACCCGCGGCCAGGAATTCGAGGGGATCCAGCGAATGACCGACTCCCCCCTGTCTCACCATCCGCAAACCGGCCGACCCGTACGCAAGGTCATCACTGTCCCCAACCTCTCCATTCTCCATACTGCGGGTCGTCAAAAGAAATTGCTAAGCAACCAGAATCTCGAAGTCAAAGGCTTCACGAAATACGAAAAAACCGGGTCCGGCCACTACGTCCGAACCGCTGGCCGCGAAGGCCCCCCAACCCTCGGCTCCCCCTGATCCCACCACCAACCCGCCAACACGAAGCACGAAGCACAAAGCACATAATCCCATGACCCCCCTCATCCTCATCACCGGTTTCCTCGGCGCAGGCAAGACCACGCTCATGCGTCATCTTGTCCCCTTGCTGTCCGCCCACAACATCCAACCCAGCATTATCCTCAACGACTACCGGAACGCCTTCGTCGATGCCGAAACCTTCCGGGGCCTGACCGATCAGGTCGTTCTCATCGGCGGAACCTGTGTCTGTTGCGGCTCGCGCTACCAGCTTATGGAAGCCCTGTCTGGCGCCGTGCTTGATCCCTGCTCGGTCATGATCCTCGAAGCCAACGGCACCGCCGACGCTCCCGAACTCATCGAGATTCTTTCCGCCGATCCCCAGGTTGGCCGCTACACCTTGCCCGTGCAAATTGCCGTGGTGGACGTCAAGCGCTGGCAAAAGCGGGCTTATCACAACGACATTGAGAGAGACCAAATCCCCACCGCCGGCTACATCCTGCTCACCCGCGAGGAAGAGGTTCCCGAAAAGCGGCGCAACGCGGTTCTCGCCGACCTCAAGCGCATCGCCTCCCGGGCCCAAATCGTCACCGCCTCCCAGCTCGCCGACGCCATCCGCGAACTCGCCCTCGCGGTCACCCATTTGCCCCCGCGCCGGTTTGAACAGGCCACCGCTCCGGGCGAGTCCGCGCACCATGATGACCACCATCCTCACCACCAGCACGCCCGGCACCACTTCTCCTCCTGCGAAATCCGGCTCCCCCCCCGCGTTGACCTCGACGCATTCCGCGAGTTTCTCGAAGGTCTTCCTCCTGAAGTTATCCGGGCCAAGGGCATCGCTTACCAGAACAACACCGCCAACACCCCGGTCTACTTCCAAAAAGTCGAAGGCCGCGACGACATCTCCTTCCACCCGATCGATGCCGCCATTGTGTACGATCCGGTGCTCATCCTCATCGGCGTCGACTTGGACCCCGACCAGTTTACCCCGTTCGTCGATGCCCTCGCCCCCGAATCCGTCTCCGCATGACCACCCCCCCGCAACATCGTCATTGTCGAACAGGATAAGCTCTTTGACCCCCAGACCGTTTACGGCGACGCACCCAATCCCACGAGGCTGTAACCATGCCCTTTCCCGAAGATTACCCATCCTGGCGCCAATGCCTTGTTCAACATGCCGAGATTGAACCTACCACCGCCTATTTTCGCGAACGGTTACAGGTCTTCTCCCAAAGCGACCACCCGGAAACCAAACGGTTCCGCCAAATCTATGGCGATGACCGCTGGCAAATCCTTTGCCAATGGCTGGAGCGAGCGGTCCGGGACACCGCCCAGAACCCCGGCCCACCATGAAGTTCCTTCCCAGCAATCGCTTCAATCTTGATCATCTCCCGGGCCTCCCTCGTGCTCAGAAGATTGACGAACAACCCGCCGAAGTCCGCCGCATCCTCAAGCGGCTCAACACCATGCTCGACGCCCATCGCACCATCGCCAAACGCATGGACACCACCCTCGAAACCGGCGACATCCTCGCCGTCCTCGACGCCCTTCTCGCCGAAGCCGCAGGAGCCGACCCCAAGCCGCTCCTTAAATGTCCCGATCAAATCCGCGAATATCTTCGCTGCACCTTGTACGACGAATGGGTCGGTGAACCCAGCAACATCCTATACACCACCCAAGTCAGCCCCGAAACCGTCCGCTACGAAGCCATGCCGAGTGACTTCTGGACCACATGTCTTTACGCCTTGCGCGACCAACTCGCCGAATCCTGACCGACCCCACCCGAGCCATGATCAGCCGAAGAACTTTTCTCACCACCACCGCCTGCGCCACCCTTGGTCTATGCCTTGGCCCCTATGCCCGGGCCATCACCGCCCAACCCGTCACCTATCAGGTCGTCTCCGGTGACACCCTTGGCCTCATCGCCAAGCGCTACCACGTCACCGTCGCCGCGATTCAACAAGCCAACGGGCTCACCGGCCATCTGATCAAGCCCGGCCAAACCCTCCTCATTCCCGCCGGCTCCACAACCGCCATCCTCTTTCCCCGTGGGGTGAAAGCCCTATCCGATCCCTTAAAAACCAAGCGCCGGGCCTGGCAAACCATCGTCCTTCACCACAGCGCCGTGGATCGCGGTAACGCCGCCATGTACGACACCGCCCACCGGCGCCGTGGCATGACCAACGGTCTCGCCTACCACTTCGTCATCGGCAACGGTCGTGGAAGTCCCGACGGCACCATCGAAGTCGGATCCCGCTGGCTCCGCCAACTTGCGGGGGGTCACGTCCGGCGCGATGCCATCAATCAAATCGCCATCGGTATCTGCCTCGTCGGAAACTTCGAACATGTCACCCCCACCGCCCCCCAGCTTGATGCCCTCCATTCCTTGCTCGCCTACCTCCAGCGCGACTTCCTCCCTCGTCCCGTCAGCGTCGTTGGCCATCGCGACCTCGACCGCACCCTGTGTCCCGGCCGCCATTTCCCCATGGCCCGCATCCTGCGTATGGGGTGAGGGAGGGCGGGCCGCGCTTCTGGATCAACTCAGGCTTGATAATGATAATATAATATCATATAGTGCCGACCTATGAACACCTCCACAAACCCCGCGTCGTCCGACCCCCGCGTTCCTGTCACCATCCTCACCGGATTTCTCGGTGCAGGGAAAACCACCCTCCTCAACCGCATACTTTCCGAACAGCACGGCAAGCGCATCGCGGTGATTGAAAACGAATTCGGGGAGATCGGGATCGACCAGGATCTCGTTCTCCGCGCTGATGAAGAAATCTTCGAGATGAACAATGGATGCATCTGCTGCACGGTGCGTGGGGACCTCATCCGGATTCTCGGGAACCTCATGAAGCGCCGGAATAAATTCGATTATGTCCTGATCGAAACCACCGGCCTCGCCGATCCTGGCCCCGTCGCCCAAACCTTCAGCATGGATGACGATATGAAGGCCCAGCTCCGGCTCGATGGTGTGGTCACCCTCGTCGATGCCCGTCATGTTATCCAACACCTCGACGACAGTGACGAAGTGCAGAAACAAATAGCCTTTGCCGATGTGATCCTCCTCAACAAAACCGACCTCGTCAGCCCGGAAGACCTCGACGCCCTGGAGACGCGGCTGCGTCGCATGAACGCCCAAGCCGCGATTCATCGCACCCGGCAAGCGGAGATCCCGATCGAGAGCGTGCTCAACATCGGGGGCTTTAACATTCATCGCGCCCTCGAAATCGATCCCCGGTTCCTCGAGCCGGAATACCCTTTCGAGTGGGGTGGTCTGCTCGACTTGCCGGTAGGCGAACACGCCCTGACCCTCCAACCTGGTCCTGACCCGGCCATCCATGCCGCCCTCCTCCCTGCCTCCGGCACTGGCCCCGGCGCCCTCGATGCGGCTCGCGAAGATGCGGTGATCACCTTTGCCCGGCGCCATGAAGTCCACATCGCCCCGCCCCAGCTTGTGCCCGGGATTCACCTGTACGAACTCGAAATCGGAAGCCATGAACGAAGGGTTGAGGTGGTCATCGACAAACCCGGCATCTACGGCCTGTTTACCCAGCATCATCCCGAAGAATTTGACCTGAAGGTTCTGGTCAACGGCCAACCGGTGGTGCCTTTGCAGGAAGCCTGCTACAAACCGGATCATGAACACAACGACGAGGTGACCTCGGTCGGCATCCGCTTGCCCGGCCTGCTCCGCCTTGACCATCTCAACGAATGGCTGCGCGAGCTCCTTGCCTTGCAGGGGCCGGACATTTTCCGCTCCAAAGGCGTATTGGCGGTGCAGGAAATTCCTCACCGCGTGGTGTTTCAAGGGGTTCACATGCTGTTTGATTTTAGCCCCGACCGACCGTGGGGCGATCACGAACCGCGCGAAAGCACCATGGTCTTCATCGGCCGAAACCTCGACCGCCAATCCTTAACCGAGGGCTTCCGGTCTTGCCTGGTCTAATCGACGCCCAGTTGAACTGGCAGTTCGGTCCCGATTGGTTTGGAGCCATCGATGACTACGTTCAGGCCCTGCGTTGGAGTCCGGACGGACGCTTCCTTGCCGCCGCATCGGTGAGCGGGCCGATTCTCGTCCTCCCGGTTGATGAGAAGACCGCCAAGCACAATCTCCCCGGGCACGGCATGGGCACCCACGCGATCGCGTGGCATCCCGCCAGCCAACACCTTGCCAGCGGAGGACAAGACGCGAGGGTCAAGGTGTGGTCGCCCGACGGGACGCTGCGGGAAAACTGGCCCGGGGATGCAGACTGGATCGAGCATGTAGCATGGAACCACGCTGGAACCCGGCTCGCCTGGTCGGGCGGCAAGTCCGTTTACGTGCGCGATTCGGCCACCTCAACGCTGGTGAATGCACCGTTCGCATTTCCTTCCACCATTTCCGATCTCGCGTGGTCACCCGCCGATGACCGTCTTGCCGTATCCGCGTATGGTGGTGTGTGGTTATGGCGTCCCGGCGTGGACTCGGAGCGACGAACCTATCCTTGGAAAGGAGCCAGTCACCTGATGCGATGGAGTCCCGATGCCCGCTTCCTCGCCACCGCCGACCAGGACATGACGGTTCACTTCTGGTTCACCGCCACCGGGATCGACCTTCGCATGTCCGGGTTTCCCGGCAAGGTTCGAGCCTTGACATGGAGCCCCACCAGTCGCTACCTCGCCACCGCAAGTGGCGAAACGCTTTCGGTGTGGGACTGCATGGGTACCACTGGTCCCGAAGGCCGCGCCCCCATCATCCTCGAAGGCCCGCCCTCCACCGTCATGAGCCTCGCCTACCAACACGCCGGGTCATACCTCGCTGCCGGTTATCAAAACGGCTCTGTCCTGCTTTGGAGTCCCGGTTCCACCATCGATGCCCTGTTTACCGCCAGTTGCCCCGATGCCGGAGCCGTGGTCCAGCTCGATTGGTCCCCTGACGACCGGCATCTCGCCATCGGCACCGAAAACGGTGACCTCGCTATCTATGAGCTGAAAAGGAAGTCACGATGAAGAAAACCGTTTATGCCCTTCTTCTTTCCGCCCTCCTTCTCGCCACGCCATCCGCTCCAGCTCAAACGCGTGTGCTCTGCACCACCTTCCCCATCTACCAGATCACCCGCAACGTTGTCGAAGGCCAGGCGGGTCTTTCCGTCGACCTCATGCTCCCTGCCTCCCTCGGTTGCCCCCACGACTACGCCCTCACCCCCCGCGACATGATGAAACTCGCCCGAGCCGAAATCCTCATCGTCAATGGCCACGGCATGGAAGAGTTCCTCGGCGCCCCGGTGAAACAGGCCAATCCCACCCTTCACCTCCTCGACAGCTCAACCGGAATCACCGACCTGATGGCCTTCGAACCTGACCCCGATGCCGCCCCCTACGAATGGGCAGGCTGGTTTGACCTCCAGCCCGGGCGCTATACGTGGTCCTTCGCCAAAGTGGATGGCGCGTATGCCGATCCCGAGATGACCTTGCTCATCCTGCCCGGTCATGAACAGCCCGCCTCCACCTTCGACGCGCTCCAGGAACGCGCAAGGGAGCGCTTCGACCAACCGGCCACGGATCGCCATGACGGAGACGCCTTGCTCCCGCAACCCACCCCCTATCGTCTCCACTTCGAGGAAGCCTCCGATGTCACCCGCTTTGAGATGCTGATCGACCAAGCCGGAACCTACGCCGTGTTCACCGAGCACTTTCCTTTCGAGTTCGAAGCCGACGAACACTTCTTGAAGGACGCGGATCGCCGCGATATCGAACCCCTCTCCCAGTACCCGAAGGCCGACCACGACCATGGCCATGGACATCATCACCACCACGGCGGTATCAACCCCCACCTCTGGGTCAGCCCTCGTATCAATGCAGAGATCGCGCAAAACATCGCCCGAGAACTCGGCGCGCGCTTCCCGGACGGTGCCGATCTGTTCCGCCAAAATGTCCAAACCTATGCCGGGCGTATGACCGAACTGCTTCGCGACCTGCGCGCTGGCGTCGCGACGTTGCCCAACCGCAAGATCATCCAACCCCACGGCATTTTTGACTACCTCGCCCGCGACATCGGCCTTGAGGTTGTCGCCTCTACCCAGCCTCATGGCCTCGAACCCTCCGCCGCCGGGATGCTTCGCCTGCTTGACCTCATTCACGAGACCGGGGTCGGCGCGATTTTCTCCGAGCCCCAGTATTCTCCCAAGGTCGGCCAGACCCTCGCCACCGAAGCCGGTATCCCCTGGGCCATGCTCGACCCCGTCGCCTCCGGTCCGGAAAACGCCCCCCTCGACCATTTCGAGACCGTCATGCGGGCCAACCTCACCACCCTCCGCGCCACCCTCGGTGGACATGAATGACCCCGCCATCCACTTCCGCAAGCTCTCCGTCTCCCTTGAAGGCGTATCCATTCTTCAATCCGTCACCGCCACCGTTCCCTGCGGAGGCTGCTCGGCGGTGGTCGGTCCCAACGGCGCGGGTAAAACCACACTCCTGCTCGCCCTGCTAAACCAGATCCCATACCAGGGCGAAATCCATATCGCCTCCCCCCCGCCGCGCCTCGGCTATGTTCCCCAGCGCATGAACTTCGACCGGGGTACGCCCATCACCGTCATGGACTTTATGGTGATGGGCAACCAGCGTCGACCGCTCTGGCTCGGCACCTCGCAGCGTTTGCGAAACACCGCCCTCGATCTTCTCGCATCCGTACATGCGGATACCCTCGCCACCCGGCGCCTCGGCGCGTTGTCTGGAGGCGAACTCCAGCGCGTCCTCCTCGCGGCCGCCCTCCAGCACCAGCCCGAGCTCCTCATTCTCGACGAACCCGCGGCGGGTATCGATGTCCGCGGCGAACATCTGCTCTGCGAATTGCTCGAGCGCCTTCGGCGCGAGCGCGGATTCACCCAGCTTATGGTCAGCCACGACCTCGGCACGGTCAGTCATCATGCCACCCACGTCATCCTTCTCAACCGCGAGGTCCTTGCCGAGGGACCCCCACAAGACGTCCTCACCCCCCTCCATCTCGCTGCCGCCTTCGGCCTCCACATGGGGATTGCTTTTAGCCGTTTTGACGGGGCGCCTGCGGCCTGCTGCGGGGATCCCCATGCTTGACGGCCCCTTCTTCCTCGTCAGCGTCGTCCCCGGTTGGCTCGATCTGGATATCCTGCACGTAGGCTTCATGCGCCACGCCCTCATCGGACTTCTGCTCATCGCCCCCATGACCGCGGCCATGGGGGTTCTGACCGTCCATTTCCGCATGTCGTTCTTTGCCGACGCGGTCAGCCACTCCGCGTTCGCCGGTGTCGCCCTCGGACTTCTCTTCAGCGTGAGTCCCCATTGGACCATGCCGGTTTTCGGGGTGTTCGTCGGCGTGGGCATCATGGCGCTCCAAAAGCGGACCCGGCTCTCCCCCGATGCCGCCATCGGCGTGATCTTCTCCGGTGTCGTCGCGTTCGGCTTGGCCATGGTTAGCCGCCACGCTCACGTCGCCCGCGATCTACAAAAATTCCTTTATGGAGATATTCTCACCATCGACGCCGCCGGCCTGCGCGGGTTGGCGGTGCTTGCTGTCGTGGTTTCGCTCTATCACGCCTGGACCTATAATCGATTGCTTTACATCGGCCTCCATCCCGCCATGGCCGGAGCCCACCGGGTGCGGGTCAACGCCTATCAATACAGTTTTTCCGGTCTTCTCGCTTTGGTGATCATGGTTTCCATCTGGGCCGTCGGGGTGTTGCTGGTCACCGCTCTACTCATTGTGCCTGCCGCCACCGCCCGCAACCTCGCCCGCTCCGCGCGCGGCCTATTTGGTTGGGCCCTGTTGACCAGCGTCTTTTCGGCACTCCTTGGCCTCCTTCTATCCGCCCAATCCTGGGCCAACACCGCCACCGGTCCCACCATCATTCTCGTCGCCTGTGCCCTGTTCATCGCGAGCCTTGCCCGGCCCCGGCTCGTCCATCGATCTATATGAAGCGCTTGGCGCAAACAAATGAACGCATAAACCATTACCCAAAAGCCCGCCTTCCTGTCGCCTTCTTAAGGACATAGTACTAGACGGGTTCGGAAATGGAATACCGTGCAAGCATTTCCGCTACGGAGGTAGGTCCGAAGTTCGTTCGGACCCAAAAGTCGAATCGACGAGGAAGATGCCGAGGAGCAATAACTTTCAGCTAATCTGTCCCCGCATTTGTGTTTCGCATTTACAACCAGGGCTTCAGG
>DAOLCW010000107.1:0-10236 GCA_035327665.1 Kiritimatiellia bacterium | reverse complement strand
AAGCGTGGGGGTGGGCGAGGATGGTTTGCTCGAAGATGCGATAGATGTGGCGGGTGAGGGCGGCGGCGGGATGGGGGGGGTGGGGGTCGGGGGTGAGGTCGGCGGGATAAATCCAGGTTGGGGGGATGCAATGGTAGTGGCCGCGCGGGTCGGGGAGGCAGAAGCCGAGGACGATGGGGGTATCGGTTTTGAGGGCGAGGGCGCCGGCGATGGGGGAGGCGGTGACGGGGAGGCCGAAGAAGTCGATGAAGATGCCGCCTTCGGAGAGGAGGACGTTTTGGTCGAGGACGAGGGCGACTTTTCGTTCTTCGCGAAGTTCTTTGAGAATGCCGCGGGCGGCGCCGGCGCGGGGGATGACTTGTTGTCCGGTGACTTTGCGCTTTTCGACGAAGTGGCGGTTGACTTGGGGATTTTTGAGGGGGTTGGCGATGCTGGACAAGGAAACGCCCCGGGCGCTGAGGGCGAGGCCGATGGCTTCCCAGCTTCCCATGTGGGCGGTGATGCAGAGGGCGCGGCGGGGTTCGAGGAGGGGGTCGTAGCCGGGATCCATGGTGATCCAGCGCTGGAGGCGGGCGTGGCTGTGGCGGGAGAACCAGAGGGAGTCGAGGATGGCGAGGGCGAAGGTTTGGAGGGAGCGAATAAGGAGGGTGTTTTTCTGGCGGGAGGAGAGGGTGTCGCGGTAGACGAGGTCGAGGTTGGCGCGGCCGATACGGCGTTGTTTGGCGCTGAAGAGGTAGGCGGCGCGGCCAAGGAAGCGGGAGAGGTGGACGATGGCGGGGCGGGGGAGGCGGGGGAGGATAGCGAAGGCGAGGGTTGCGGCGGCGATTTCGAAGGGTTTGCGGAGTTGCCGCATGAGGTGGGCGGGTTTGCGGTGAGAAGATGGGTTGTTCACGGGAGGTGGAGATCTGGATGGAGGCTGCGTTGGGTGGGGAAAACGTAACCGGAGGAGGAAGGAGGCGGCAAGGAAAAGACTTTTGGCAAGACTCTGAGGCGGGTTGAGACTATGGTGCGGGGATGATTGGATATCGTACGCCTGAAGAGGATGAGCGGGAGGATGAGGGGACGCCGCCTTTGGCGATCCGGGATGAATGCGCGGGGTTTTTTACGCCGGGGGGCGGGTTGGAAGAGGGGGCGAAGGTTCACGGGTTGGACTATGAGCCGCGTCCGCAACAGATGGAGATGGCGCTGTTGGTGGCGGACGCGATGGAGCAGAAGCAGCATTTGGCGGTGGAGGCGGGGACGGGGGTGGGGAAAAGTTTTGCGTATCTGGTGCCAGCCCTGCTGGCGGCCCGGCAGCGGAATACGCAGTTGTTGGTTTCAACGTATACGATCAGTTTGCAGGAGCAGTTGATCAAGAAGGACATTCCGCTGCTGAAGAAGCTGATGGGGCTGGACATCAAGGCGGTGATGGTGAAGGGGCGGGGGAATTATTTGTGTTTGCGAAGGCTGGAGCGGGTGCGGGGGCATGAGGGGGATTTGTTCGGGGGGGGGGCGGCGAGCGAGGTGGAGGCGATCCGGGAATGGGCGAAGACGACGAAGGACGGGAGTTTGCAGGATTTACCGAAGCAGCCGGCGTCGGATGTGTGGAGCGCGGTGAATGTGGAGCAGGGGAACTGCATGGGTCAGCGGTGCCCGGAGTTCAAGGCGTGTTTTTTCATGCGGGCCCGGCAGGAGATGCGGGACGCGCATGTGCTGGTGGTGAACCACCATTTGTTTTTTGCGGATTTGGGGTTGCGGATGCGGGGGGCGACGATGCTACCGGATACGCTGGTGGCGATTCTGGATGAAGCGCATCAGGTGGAGGTGGTGGCAAGTCATCACCTGGGGTTGAGGGTGTCGCAATTCGGGTGCGACCACTGGATTCGCAGGGTATATCACGCGGATTCGGGAAAGGGATTGCTGGCGATGCTGCGGGAGGGGAAGGCGGCGCACATGGTGTCGGAGCTGGCGATGAAGTTTGCGCTTTTCTTCGATGGGTTGGAGTCGTGGGCGGGGCTGGACAACTTTACCACGCGGCGGGTGGTGACGGAACCGCCGCCGGTGGAAACGACGGTGCTGGAGGCGATCGACCGGGTGTTGGGTGCGTTGCGGGACATCCATGACCGGAACGAGGATCTGGACATGCGGGCGGAGTTGACGGCGGCGCGGCGGCGGGGAGCGGAGTTGCGGTCGATGATTGAGGCGTTTTTGAAGCAGTCGCTGCCGGATCATGTGTATTGGCTGGACCGGGAAGGGGTGCGGCGGAAGCAGGTGGTGCTGCATTCGGCGCCGATTGAAGTGGGGCCGGTGCTGGCGGAGCATTTGTTTACGGGGTGGGATACGGTGGTGATGACGAGCGCAACGCTGGCGGTGGGGAACAAGCTGGATTATGTGACGCGACGGCTGGGGGTTCCGGATGCGGTGCAGGCGAGCGTGGGTAGTCCGTTTGATTATTCGCGGCAAATGACGATTCATCTGCCGTCGGGGATGCCGGATCCGGCGGACGGGGAAGGGTATGCGGCGGCGTGCGCGGAGCGGATTCCGAAGTATGTGGAGATGACGCGGGGGCGGGCGTTTGTGTTGTTTACGAATGCGCGGTTCATGAAGCAGGTGGTGGCGCGGTGCCGGGACGGGTTGTCGGACCGGGGCTACGGGCTTTATGTGCAGAATGAGGGGTTGACCCGGCATGCGATGGTGGAGCAGTTCCGGGCGGATCCGGCGGGGGTGTTGTTCGGGTTGGACAGTTTTTGGATGGGGATTGATGTGAGGGGGGAGGCGCTGCAGAATGTGATGATCACGCGGCTGCCGTTTGCGGTGCCGGATGAGCCGGTGGTGCAGGCGAGAATCGCCAGGATCAAGGAGCAGGGAGGCGATCCGTTTAAGGATTACACGTTGCCGGAGGCGATCTTGAAGTTCCGGCAGGGGGTGGGACGGCTGATCCGCTCGCAAACGGATACGGGGATTCTGGTGGTGCTGGATCCACGGGCGATGACGAAGTGGTACGGGCGATTTTTCTTCCGGGAGTTCAAGGATTGCCGGGTGGTGCGGGAAGGGGAGGAATGACCCCTTGATCTTTTGGGAGGGAAGGGACAAAGTGTGCGGCATGCTTATGAAGCCTGATGCGCTATCGCTGAAAGATTTGGAGTGGAACGACTATGTGGGGATGTCGGTGTTTGACCGTTCGCGCTTGTTTCATGTGAATGGCAAGCCTTACCACACCTTGCTTTCGCAACAGTTTGACCGCCGGTTGCTGGACCGGTTGGGGGCGCTGGCGACGATGATCCGGAAGGTGGCGAAGACGCGAGGGGGGCGGCATTTCCTTCAGTCGCTGCTTTCGGAAAAGCGGGCGATGCTTTATTTTTCGCAGCCGTCGACGCGGACGTTTCTTTCGTTTTATTCGGCGTGCCAGATTGTGGGGATGCAGTGTGCGGAGGTGCGGGATGCGCATACGTCGAGCGAGATCAAGGGGGAGTCGCAGGAGGATTCGGTGCGGACGTTCAGTTCGTATTTTGACTTGATCATCATGCGGCATCCGGGGGCGGGCTTTGCCGAGCGGATCGCGTGGCTGCTTTCGCAAACGGACCGTCCGATTCCGGTGATGAATGCGGGGTCGGGGAAGGATCAGCATCCGACCCAGGCGCTTTTAGATATCTACACGTTGCAGCGAAGCTTCGAGAAGTGGGGAGGGATCGAGGGGAAGACGGTGGCGTTTGTGGGGGATCTGTTGCGAGGGCGAACGGTGCGGTCGCTGGCGTGGCTGCTGACGCTGTATCCGGGGGTCAAGCAGGTGTTTGTGGCGCCGCCGGGGCTCCAGATTTCGGAGGATATGGTGGAGCTGTTGAAGAGCGCGGGCACCGAGGTGGAGGTGACGGACGATTTTGAGTCGGTGATTCCCCGGGTGGATGCGATTTACATGACGCGAATTCAGGACGAGTGGGACACGGCTTCGGACAGCATTCAGGTGGATACGACCAAGTATCATTTTGAAGAGCGGCACCTTGAGGTGTTGAAGCCGGACGCGATCCTGATGCATCCGCTGCCGCGGCGGAAGGAAATCGCGCCGGAGGTGGACCGCGACCCGCGGGCGAAGTATTGGCGGCAGGTGCGGAACGGGATGTGGATCCGGACGGCGTTGATTTTGATGACGTTCGACCGGGACCAGGAGATTGACCGCTATTATGAGGATTTGATGCGTGATTAAGCAGGGAGGCGGCTCGGGCGCAGGCGCAGCGGGCCGGTTCCCGGATAGGTGGAAGGACGAGTAAGATGTTGCATTTGATATCGCTGAATGACTGGTCGAGTGAGTTGATTCTTGAGGTGCTTGGGTTGGCGGACGATGTGAAGGCCAACCCGGATGGTTATGCCCGGGCGATGGAACGGAAGACGTTGATGATGATCTTCGAGAAGCCGAGTCTGCGGACGCGGGTGTCGTTTGAGACGGGAGCGACCCAGATGGGGGGGCATGCGATCTTCTACGATATGGCGACATCGCCGCTAAGTTCGGGGAAGGAGAATGTGGCGGACATGGTGCGGGTGGTGAGCCGGTATGTGGACGTGATCATGGGGCGGTTGTTTGAGCAGGCCCACATCGAGGAGATGGCGAGGTTGTCGCGGGTGCCGGTGATCAATGCCCTGACGAACTTCGAGCATCCGTGTCAGATTCTCGCCGATTTGCAGACGATCCGGGAGAAGAAGGGCGGGTTAAAGGGGTTGAAGATGGCCTACCTGGGGGACGGAAACAACAATGTGACGCACTCGCTGATGTTCGGGTGTGCAAAGGTGGGCATGCATTTGAGCATCGGGTGTCCGACGGGGGCGGAGTATATGCCGTTGGATTCGGTGTTGGAGGCGAGCCGGGCAACGGGGAAGGAGACGGGCTCGCGGATCGAGGTGACGCATGACGCGGGGGAAGCGGCGGAGGGAGCGGATGTGGTGTATACGGATTCATGGATGAGCTACCACATTCCCCAGCACAAGACGGAGGCGCGGGTGCGGGTGTTCAATCCTTACCAGGTGAATGCGGAGTTGATGGGGCGGGCGAAGCCGGATGCGATCTTTATGAATTGTCTTCCGGCGGTGCGGGGGTATGAACAGACCGAAGAGGTGATCGATGGTCCGCAGTCGGTGGTGTTTGACCAGGCGGAGAACCGTCTGCATGCGCAGAAGGCGATTATGCTGACGCTGCTGAAGCAGGCGGGATGAGGGCGGGGAGCCGATGATCCGCCCGCGCGACCGGGTTTTGGTGGTGAAGCTCAGTTCGCTGGGGGATGTGTTTCATGCCCTGCCGGCGGTGGACCAGTTGCGGCGGGAGCTTGAGTTGACCGTGGATTGGGTAACCCATCCGGCGTATGTGGATGTGGTGTCGTGTTTTGAGGGGATTCGGAAGGTGATTGCATGTCCGCGCCGGAAGGTGTTTTCGCGGGCGGGGGAGTTTTTGGGGGAATTGCGGCGGGAGCGCTACGATGTGGTGCTGGATTTTCAGGGGCTTCAGAAAAGCGCGTGGGTGTCGCGGCTGGCCCGGGCGGGGTTGCGGGTGGGGCCGTCGTTTCACCGGGAGGGTTCGCGGTTGCTGTACCATGAGGTGACGGGCGCGCGAAACAAGGAGCGGCATGCGGTGGAGGAGTGTCTGGATGCGGTGCGGTGGGCGGGTTTGACGCCGGGGGAGGTGTCGTTTCCGGTGTCGTTTCCGCGTCCGGAGGAGGTGTTGCCGGATTCTCCGAGGGTGGGCTTGCTTCCGTGTTCGCGGTGGGAGACGAAGAACTGGCCGCCGGAACATTTTGCCGAGGTGGCGAGAGGGTTGATGGAGACTCGGAATGCCTCGGTGTTTTTGTTCGGGGCGCGGGAGGATGAGGAGGTTTGCCGAAGTATCGCGACGTTGGCCCCGGGGTGTTTGAACCGTTGCGGGAGGACAAGCCTGCCGGAGTTGGGGGGCTACCTTGCCCGGATGGATGTGGTGGTGTGTGTGGATTCGGGACCAATGCATGTGGCGGCAGCGGCGGGCACGAGGGTGGTAGCGGTTTTCGGGGCGACCTCGGCGTTGCGCACGGGGCCGTTCGGGGACCGGCACCGGGTGCTGGCCCGGGAGCTTGGGTGTCGACCGTGCCTGTCTCGAACCTGTCGTTTGCCGGAGCGGGATATTCGCTGCCTGCGTGATTTGGGTCCGGAGGTGGTGCTGGGAACGGTGGCGGGGTTGTTGCATTGACGGGAGTGGGAAGGTAAATTGACCGGGAGATTGTTGAGGATTCCAAGGGCCATGAAACCGTGGAGAATAACCAAACGAGGGGGAAGGTTCGTTCCGCTGCTGGGGATGCTTGCTGCGGTGTGGATGAGCGCATCGCCGGGGTGGGCGAAGGAGGATGCCTATCAATGGAGGTTCGATCTTCCGGCGGGGTTGGAGGAGGGTAAGATCTACCGTTTGCCGCTTTTGCCGTCGATGTATGATGCGTCCGAGCAATTTCCGGCCGATTTGAGGATTTTCGATGCGAAAGGAGCGGAATGGCCGTTTTTCTTTTATCGCCCGGATTTGGACGGGCCGGGTCGGAGTGAGGGGGAAGGCGAGGGGGAGGCATGGCGGTTGACGTTGCGGGTGATTTCATCGGATCCGGACCGGGAGCGTCCGGGGGTACAGCAGCTTCTCTTGGATGCCGGTTACCGGAATGTTCCGTTGGTGAGGTTGTACCTGGATGGTTTGGCGCCGGGGGTGGTGGCTCCGGTAAAGATTTACGGATCGTCGCAGCCGGAGGGTCCGTGGCGATGGGTGGCGGAAGGAGGGTTGGCGACCACGGAGGGTCATGAGCGGCGGACGTTGCGGTTGCCTGCGGCGGGCTATCGCTATTACCGATTGGATGTTTTTCATTTTGATGGACCGGCGGTCGAGGTGAAGCATGTGATCGGTGAAATCCGGCCAGGCTATTTGGTGATTGAGGTGGGTTCGGAGGAAGCGGCGTCGTTGTTTGCGGGATCGACCCAGCACCGGTTGGCCTATTTTGATCTTCAGAGCCGGACTCCGGTGGGCGAGGCGGAGGCGGCGCCGGTGATCGAGGCGGGGGGGAGCCGGGTGAATCCGGCCCGGATGGCGAGCCAGCTTGGCGCGTACCGGGCGTCGCTGTTGGGTCTGGTGACGATCGCGTTCGGGGTTTTGTTTACGGGATTATTGATCCGGTGGCTGCGGCGGCGCATGCTTTGAGGGAGTGGCGAAAGCTGCTTGATGAACGGGGAGGTTCGGCCTAGGGTATGAGGCTTTCTACGTTTAACCGGATGTTTTCGAGGAGACTTTGATGATGCGGATGTTGTTGTTACTTTTGACGGGATTGGCGCTGGGTTGCCGGGCGGAAGAGCCGACGAGCCTTTCCATCGAGATTGAAGCGGTGGAGGTTTCGGCGGAAGGGATGGGCATGCCGGTGGAGGCTCCGATTCTTACCGGTACGGGATGGGCACCACCGGCGGTGATTGTGATGGGGCCGGTGGATGAGGATTTGACCGAGCGGGCGCGTTTGTGGTCGGAGCGTAATTTGGCGATTCCGGTACCTCGCCGGGAGTCGGTGGAGGAGGAAGGAGTGACGCTGGAGGACGCGGCGCATCAGGTGTCGGCTCTGGTCGGGGAAAAGGATGCGGGTTTGGTGGCGCTGGTGTGGACGCGGGAATTTTATACCGTGCATGGGTTTATGTGGCCGGACAACCGGGTGGTGATCATTAACATCCGGACGTTGATGGCGGACAATCCGGATGAGGAGACGCTGGGTCGGCGGGTGGAGCGGCAGGTGATCCGCGGGGTGTGCATGTTGTTGGGGCTGGAGTACAGCCCGAACCCGATGAGCGCGATGTGGGGCTACAGCAATCTGGAGGAACTGGACCAGATGGGGCGTAACCTCGACCCTCCGTGGTTGCGCAAACTTCAGGAGCGGGCGCTCGAGCTGGGCATTCCGCTGGACGAGGACAATCCGTTTTTCATCCTTCGCTGATCGGAGCGGTTATGTTGGACTTGCGTAAAATCCGGGAGCAACCGGAGATGGTGAAGGCGGGGTTGGCATCCAAGCGGGTGGATGCGGACATCGAGGGTCTGCTGGACTTGGACCGGCAGCGGCGGGCGGCGATTGCCGAGGTGGAGGAGTTGAAGAACCGGCGGAATACGGTGTCGAAGGAGATCGGCCCGCGCAAGAAGGCGGGGGAGGACATTACGGCGATTCAGGCGGAAATGCGGGAGGTGGGGGACCGGATCACCGGGTTGGATGCGCGTTTGCGGGAGATCGAAGCGGAGCAGAAGGACCGGTTGTTGATGTTGCCCAATTTGCCGCATGCGTCCACGCCGCGGGGAGGCGGGTCAGAGGACAATGAGGTGGTGAAGGAGTGGGGGGAGGAACGGGCGTTTGATTTCGAGCCGAAGCCGCATTGGGAGTTGGCGGAGGGGCTGGGTTTGATTGATTTCGAGCGGGGAACCAAGCTGACGGGTTCGGGGTTTCCGCTGTATACTGGGATGGGGGCGAAGCTGCAGCGGGCGCTTCTTCAGTTCATGCTGGATTTGCACACGACCGAGCACGGGTACCGGGAGGTGTGGCCTCCGGTGCTGGTGAATGCGGATTCGATGACGGGCACCGGCCAGCTTCCGAAGATGAAGGAAGACATGTACTACATCGGGGAGGATGACCTTTACCTCGCGCCGACGGCCGAGGTTCCGGTGACCAACATTTACCGGGACGATATCCTGCCGGGTCCGCTTCCGGTGTACTTGACGGCGTATACGCCGTGCTTCCGGCGGGAGGCAGGAGCGGCGGGCCGAGAGACGCGGGGGCTGATCCGCATCCACCAATTCGACAAGGTGGAGCTGGTGAAATTCGTGGAGCCGGAAACGTCGTATGACGAGCTGGAGTCGTTGCTGGGGAACGCGGAGACGGTCTTGCAGCGGCTGGGTCTGCGGTATCGGGTGCTTCAACTTTGCAGCGGGGATTTGAGTTTCGCGGCGGCGAAGTGCTACGACATTGAGTTGTGGGCTCCGGGTCACAAGGGGTGGCTGGAGGTTTCGTCGTGCAGCAATTTCGAGGATTTTCAGGCCCGCCGGGCGAACATCCGGTACCGGGACGCGAACGGGAAACCGGCGTTTGTGCACACGTTGAACGGGTCGGGGGTTGCGTTCCCCCGGCTGGTGGTGGCGTTGTTGGAGAACGGGCAGCAAGCGGATGGTTCGGTGGTGTTGCCGGATGCCCTCGCGCCTTACCTGGGCGGGGTGACCCGCATTGCGGCTCCGACGTCCTGAGCCGGAGGGGAGACGCGGGGTTCCCATGGGGTTGATGGATCGAGTTGAGGCGGGAATCGGGGAGCGGAAGCTGATTCGCCGGGGGGATTTGGTGTTGGTTGCGGTTTCCGGGGGAGGGGATTCGATTGCGCTGCTTCATGTGTTGCATGGTCTTTCCACTCGGGGGGGATTCCGGCTCGGGGTGGTGCATGTTCATCATGGCTTGCGAGGGCGTGAAGCAGACGCGGACGCGGAGTGGGTAAAGATGACGTCGTGGCGGCTGGGGTTGGCGTGTGTGGTTCATGGTGTGGATGTCCGGGCGCGGGCGAAGGAGCTTGGGGAGTCGGTGGAGATGGCGGCGCGGCGGGCCCGGCATGAGGTGTTTGCGATGGAGAGCGAGCGGCAAGGCGCGGCGTCGGTGGCGCTGGCTCATCACCGGGGGGATCAGGCGGAAACGGTGTTGCTGCGGATGGCCCGGGGGGCGGGGGTGGAAGGGTTGAGCGGGATGGCCCCACGGCAGGTGTTTCAGGGATGGGTGGCGATCCGGCCGTTGTTAAACGAAAGAAGTTGCGAGTTGCGGGGGTTCCTGGCCGCGCACGGTTTGGGGTGGCGGGAGGATTCGTCGAACGCGGAGAGGGAGGCGACGCGAAACCGGGTGAGGCACGAGCTGTTGCCGTGGCTGGAGCGGAACTTGAATCCTGCGGTGGAGGCGACGCTGGTCCGGATGGCGGAGGTTTTTCGGGAGGAGGGAGGTTTGCTGGAACAACGGACCAAGCGGTTGCTGGCGGGGGTGCGTTCGGGGATGAGGGTGAAGGCGGGGGCGTTGCTGCGGCTTCCGGTGGCGGATCAGCGGAGGGTGATTCAGGGGTGGTTGTTTGAGTCGGGGGTTCCTCCGGGGGTGATCGGATTTGAGGGGGTGGAGGCGACACGAGGGCTTGCCGGGCGGGGGGGGCGATCGTCGTTTGATCTTGGCGAGGGGTTCCGGGTGCGAGTTGCGGGGGGTGAACTTTCGGTGGAGAAGGTCGCGG
>DAOLCW010000106.1:0-10246 GCA_035327665.1 Kiritimatiellia bacterium | reverse complement strand
TCCTTCCATGGCACGCCGTAGTCCGGCAACCGCCGGACGAAGGCGGCAGCTTTCAGCTTTCAGCTTTCACCCCTCAGCCCTCACCCCCCCTCCTCCTCCCCCCTACCCAAACCTCTCCCCCGGCCCGAGATAGCGCCATTGTCCTTCCGGAAGCTTGCCCAGCCGGACCTGTCCGATCCGCACCCGTTTCAGTCCCGTCACGGCCAGCCCGACCGCCTCGCACATTCGCCGGATCTGACGTTTCTTTCCTTCCTTCAACACAAACCGCAACTGATCCTCATTCAGCCTGTCCACGCCGGCCGGACGCAACGGTTTTCCATCCAGCTTTAAGCCATGGCGCAATCGGGCCAGCACTCCTTCATTCACCATGCCTTCCACCCGGACCAGATATTCCTTATCCACCCCCGAGTCCTCCCCGATCAACTGCCGGGCGATCACCCCGTCCTGGGTCAGCACCAGCAGTCCCGTCGAGTCGATATCCAACCGCCCCGCCGGGGCCAGCCCCTCCCATTGCCGGCGATGAAACCTAAGTCCCGTGCGATCCTCTCGCCAGTGGTTTTCCGGAACAAACAACCGGACCGCCGGTTTGTACGAACCCTCGGCCTGCCCCGAAACGAATCCTACCGGCTTATGGATCAAGATTGTCACCCGGTCCGCCTGCTGTCGCCGGGCTGCCGCATCCAGCTCGATCCGTTCACCCCCCGCAACTTTGCTCCCCAGTTCCGACACCACCTCCCCGTCCACCCGCACCCATCCCCGTGCGATGTACTCATCCGCCTCCCGGCGCGAGCAGAGCCCCAGTTCCGCCATCCGCTTCGACAATCTCATCGTTCCGTTCATGACAGCCTCGTCCGGTGCCGGATCGCCTGGGAAAGTGTCACCGCATCCGAATAAGCGATCCCGCTTCCCGTGGGAATCCCCCGGGCCAAACGCGAAACCGACACCCCCAACGGCTCCAGAAGTTCGGTCAAATAACTCGCGGTCGCATCGCTTTCCACATCCGTATTCAGGGCGAGAAGCACCTCACGGATTCCTTCCGCTTTCACCCGGTCCAGCAGTCCCTTCACCCGGATCTGATCCGGGCCTTCCCCCTTCATCGGCGACAACTTGCCCATCAACGCATGATAGCGTCCCCGGAACGCTCCTGACCGCTCGATCAACAGCAAATCCGTAGGCTCCTCGACCACGCACAGCAAGGTTCCATCCCGGCGTGAATCGGTGCAAAGTCCGCACGGATCTTCGGTCTTCGCAGTGAGGTTTCCGCACGTCCGGCAAAACGCCACTGACGATGAAGCCTCCGAAAAGGCATGGGCCAGGGACGCCGCCAGCCCTTCCCGGTCCCGGAGGGCGGCCATCGCCATCCGTTCCGCCGAGCGTCGCCCCACCCCCGGCAACTTGCTCAACAAGCCGATCAGCCGGTCCACGCTTTCCGGGCGTTTGATCACACTTCCGCCAACTTTACAGCCCGGGGATGCCCAGCCCGCCCGTCAACTTCGCCATCTCCGCCGCCGACGCTTCCCGGGCGGTTCCCAGCGCGCCGTTCACCGCCGCGAGGATCAAATCCTGAAGCATCTCCACATCCGACGGGTCCACCGCCGAAGGATTCACCGTGATCTGTTGCAGCGTCATATCCCCCTTCACCACCGCCGTGACCACGCCCCCCCCGCTGGAAAATTCGTATTCCCGCTCCGCCAGTTCCGCTTGCAGTTTCTGCATGTTCTGCTGCATCGACTGCGCCTGCTTCATCAATTTCATCATGTTGACCATCGGTTCTCTCCTAGGTTCGACTTATTCTTCACGCACATTCAAAATCACGCCCCCGAAATGCTCCAGGGTCTTCTTGACCGCCTCGTCCTCCGCCCACTTCTGCTTCGCCGCCTGGGGGGTCCCCTCCGGCGGACCTCCCGAATCGCTCACCGGACCCGCAGGCTCCTCGGTCGTTTCCGGCATCCGCGTGGCCAGATCCGCAGCGGCCCGGAACACCACCGCCACCGGATGGTGGAAATGCTCCCCCAGAACTTTTTGAATCGCCTGCAAGTTGCGGGGGATGGTCAGCCGTTCCTCGTGGCTCGCAAATTCCGGATCCAAACCGATCACCACCGTCTTCCCCTCCATCCCCACCGGCAACGCATCCTTCAAATACCCCTTGGTCAGCGGGGACAACCTCGCCACCCGCTCCACAATCCCCTTCCACTGTTGAAGCAAAGCCGCAAACCCCAAGGCATCCTCCGCATCACCTCCGGACATCGGAGCCTCGAATCCCTCCGAATCCGGTTCCGGTTCTGCTTCTACTTCCCCTCGCCGCTCGAACTCAGCCGTTTTTTTTTGAGCCATCCCCCCCGACGCGCCGGGTTCCGTGCTCCGGTCCGGACGCGCCTCCCGCACGGCCGCAAAACCGCCCCCTGCCTCCTTCGCATCCGCCAAGGTCGACATCACCTCGTCCAGCGAAGCCGACGCCGAAATCCTCGCCGCCCGGATCAAGGCCATTTCCAGCAAGGTCCGCCGCGAAAGCGAAAACTTCAACTGCCCCTGCGCCCCGATCAACACATCCACCACCCGGTGCAACCGCCCCAGATCCACCTCCGCCGCCTGCTTGGCCAGCGCCTCGAACTGCGCCTCCGGAATATCCAGATCCAACGCCTTGCGCTCCAGCACCTTCACCAGCAGAACATTCCGGAAGTGCTCCAGCAAATCCAGGGAAAGCCGCTGCAAATCCTTCCCCGCCGCGTCCAAGTCCGCCACCCGTTCGAACAACCCGGCATAGTCCCCCCCCAGGATCGCCCACGCCAGTTCCTCCAGCGAGCGGCGCGAAACCAACCCGAAGACCGACAACACGTCCGGCTCGGCAATCTGCTTGCCCCGGAACGAAATCAACTGGTCCAGCGCCGACTCCGCATCCCGCAGCCCCCCTTCCGCCCCCCGGGCAATCGCCAGCAGCGCCTCCTCCTCAATCACCACATCCTCCGCCTTCGCGATCATCCCCAACTGCGTCGCAATGTCCGCAATCGAAATCCGCCGCAAATCATACCGCTGGCAACGCGACAAAATCGTGGTCAGAACCTTCTGCGGTTCCGTGGTCGCAAAGATGAACTTCACATGGGCCGGCGGCTCCTCCAGCGTCTTCAGCAGCGCATTGAACGCCGACACCGAAAGCATGTGCACTTCGTCGATCATGTAGATCTTGTACGGTCCCCGCGCCGGGGCGTACTTCACACTGTCCCGCAGGTCCCGAACCTGCTCCACCCCGTTGTTCGACGCCCCGTCGATCTCCAGAACATCCAGCGAATTCCCCGCCATGATCTCCCGGCACGAATCGCACGCATCACACGGACACGCCCCCTTCCGGCTCCGGCAGTTCAGCGCCTTCGCAAAAATCCGGGCGATCGACGTCTTTCCCACCCCCCGCGGCCCCACAAACAGGTACGCGTGAGCGATCCGGTCGCTTTCAATCGCGTTCTTCAGGGTCTGAACCACATGATCCTGACCCACCACCTCCTCAAACTGCTGAGGACGCCATTTTCTTGCCAATACTTCGTAAGCCATCGTTTCCTTTTACCATGAGCCGCGCCATGCCGCGAGAGCGAACAGGACCAGGTTGACCTACGGCGCCCGGAAAGCGTCGGTTACCGTTGCTACCTTCCGGTCCTGGCGGGGTTCACCTGCCTCCGTCGCATAGGGCCCGGCCCTGTCCGCCTCGCGCGGCATGCCACGTAAGTCCGACACCCTACGAATCCATCCCCCCGTTGGCAAGGTGGAACCCATCCCGACCCCCAAACAACTGTTCCTTGGACGAACCTTGACTCCCCTTGCCGGGATGGAAATAATAGCCAGTTCACATACGCTGGCTCCAATCTCCAGTAACCCGATCCCCATGAAACATCTCATTCTCCAACTCCTTGTCACTGTGGGCCTTGTCGCCCAGGCTCACGCCCTACCGGACCGCCGCTCCCCCATTGTCCAGGCGGTGGAAACCGCTATGCCCTCCGTGGTCAACATCGGAACCGAACGCATGGTCCGCCGGGTCCACTCCGATCCCCGCCTTCGGTTCCGCGGCGATCTCTTCGACATGTTCCTCCGGGACTTCCTCGGTTCCCCACCCACCCCCGGCTATCAAATCAAGCACTCCCTCGGCTCCGGCGTCATCGTCCATCCCGACGGCTACATCCTCACCAACTTCCATGTCATCGAGCGCGCCTCCCGCATCCGCGTCATGCTCTCCGACGAAACCGTCTACGAAGGCACCGTACTCGCCGGCGACGAAATCAACGACCTCGCCCTCATTAAAATCGACAGCGCCAACCCCCTCCCCGCCATTCCCTTCGCCGCCAACGACGACCTTTACCTCGGCGAAACCGTGATCGTCCTCGGCAATCCCTTCGGCCTCGCCCACACCGTCACCGTCGGGGTTCTTTCCGCCAAAAACCGCGAAGCCCGCCACAACGGCCAGATCCTCTACCGCGACATCCTCCAAACCGATGCCGCCGTCAATCCCGGCAACTCCGGAGGGCCCCTCCTCAACATTCACGGCGAGATGATCGGACTCAACGTCGCCATCTATCAAGACGCCCAAAACATCGGCTTCGCCGTGCCCGTCCGTCGCGCCCGCGACCTCCTCAACCGCTGGCTGACCCCCAACATCATCAACAAACAATGGCTCGGCCTCGAATTCTCCGACGCCTCCCACGGCGTCTTCGTATCCGCGCTCGATCCCGACGTCGCTCCCTCCCGCCTTCAACCCGCCGACCGCATCCTCGCCGTCAATGGTGAACAGGTATCCGACCTGTTCGCCCTCAACCGCGAACTCATCCGCATTCCCCCCGAAGCCCCCATCACCCTCACCGTCCAACGCGAGGATGACCTCTTTGAGGTTCCCTCCCGCTTCCACCCCCTTCCCAAGCCCTCCGGCGACCTGCTCTCCCGCACCCGGCTTGGCCTCGTCTTCTCCTGTCCCACCGAGGAAGGACCCATGCCCCTCGACCGATTCAAACGCTGTATGGTCATCAAGGAAATCCTCCCCGGCGGACCCGCCGAACTCGCCGGACTCAAACCCTCCATGCTCGTCACCACCATCAACGACCGTGAAGTCACCTCCCTCGACGAGGTCGGCATCGCCCTTGAACACGTCAAACCCGGCGACCTCGTCAACCTCCAGCTCGTCTCCATCCTCGAACGCGAGGCCTTCCTCATCGCCCAAACCACCAGCCTCCAAATCCGGGCCAACTGATCGCCGGTCCATGATCCACGTCTCCCACCTTACCAAACGATTCGCCGGCCACATCGCCGTAAACGACATCTCCTTCGATGTCGCCCCCCGCGAAATCGTCGGCTTCCTCGGCCCCAACGGCGCCGGTAAAACCACCACCATGCGCATGCTCACCGGCTTTCTCCCCCCCACCGGTGGCCGCATCGAAATCGACGGCTTCGACGTCCACCGCGATCCCGCCAACGTGCGCAAACGCATCGGCTACCTCCCCGAAAACTGCCCCCTCTACCCCGAACTGCGCGTCGATGAATACCTCCGCTTCCGCGCTGCCCTCAAAGGCGTTCCCTGGCGCCGACGCCGCGCCCGCATCGCCGAATGCAAGGAACGCTGCGGATTGAAAGATGTGGGATCACGCCTCATCGGCCAACTCTCCAAGGGCTACCGCCAGCGCGTCGGCCTCGCCGAGGCCCTCGTCCACGATCCCGATGTCCTCATCCTCGACGAACCCACCATCGGACTCGATCCCAACCAGATGCGCCAGGTCCGCACCCTCATCGAGTCCCTCTCCGCGCGCCACACCATCCTCCTCTCCACCCACCTCCTTTCCGAAGTCGATGCCATCTGCAACCGCGTCCTCATCCTCCATGAAGGCCGGATGATCGCCGCCGACCCAACCTCCGCCCTCAAACGAAAAACCGCCCACCAGCGCCTCGCCCTTGAAATCAAAGGCTCCCCCGACCTCCCCTCCCGCCTCGCCGCCCTCCCCGGCGTCAAGGAGGTCCACCTCGACCCCCGCCAAGACGGATGGTTCCGCGGCGAACTGATCTGCGCCCATGAACCCGACCTCCGCGACACCCTCTTTGGCCTCGCTCTCGAACAACAATGGGCCATCCGCGAACTTCATCGCCGCGAACCCTCCCTCGAAGATGTCTTCGTCGCCCTAACCGCTTCCGGGGCCACCCGGGCCGGAGTCAAGCCATGAACGGATTTCTTGTTTTATGGCGAAAGGAAGTCACGAGTTTTGTCGTGTCCCCCGTGGCGTATGTCGCCGGCGTGTTCTTTCTTGTCGTCATGGGCTTCATCTTCTGGTTTCTCGCCAGCCTCCTCGCCACCGGGGCCATTCCCGGCGTCTCCGTCATGAACCTCCTTTTCGGTTCCCCCTTCTTCTGGATGACCCAACTCGTCATCGCCCCCATCCTCACCATGCGCTCCTTCGCCGAAGAACGGCGAACCGGAACCTTCGAAACCCTGCTCACCGCCCCCATCAGCGATGCCGCCGTCGTCCTCGCCAAATACATGGCCGTCCTCACCATCTACATCCTCATCTGGACCCCCACCGTCGCTTATGTTTACGTCCTTCGCGAATTCAGCGCCCTCGAAGCTCCCGTCGACCTCGGCGCCATGGCCGGCGGCTACATCGGCGCCCTCCTCATCGGCATGTTCTACCTCGCCATCGGCCTCTTCTGCTCCGCCCTCACCTCCAACCAGATCATCGCCGCGATCAGCAGCTTCGCCCTCATCCTTCTCCTCTTCTTCGGCGGCTTCCTCGATGTCATCACCCACCGCCCCGGACTCCAGACCCTCGCCGCCATCCTCTCCTCCCACGAACACATGTTCGAATTTTCCCGTGGCGTCATCGACACCCGGCCCATCCTCTTCCACCTCAGCGGCACCGCCCTCCTCCTCTTCGCCACCCTTCGCGCCCTCCAATCACGCCATTGGAAAACCTGACATGGACCCCTCACGCCACAGCATGCGGCTTGGCCGCAAACGAAGATGGTCCTACCGCCTCCACGGCCTCGCCTCCCTTCTCCTCGCCGCCCTCCTCGCCCTCATGGTCAACCACCTCGCCCAGCGCCACTATCTCCGCACCGACATCAGCGGCCAGCGCTTCTACGAACTCTCCCAACGAACCCGTGACCTCCTCGACGGCCTGACCAACCGCATCGATGTCCTCGTCTTCTTCCAACCCGGCCACGAAAGCTACCGCGACATCGTCAACCTCCTCAAAGAATACGAATACGCCTCCCGGGGCCGCATCCGCGTCGAACGCATCGACCCCGACCGCAACATCTCCCGCACCGAAGCCCTCGCCGCCCAGTTCGGGATCGACGAACCCAACCTCATCGTCCTCCAGCAGGGCGAAGCCAGCCGCGTCATCACCGCAGCCGACTTCGTCGAACTCGACTTCGCACCCATGCTGCGCGGTGGATTCCCCGACCGACTCGCCTTTCGCGGCGAACAAGCCCTCTCCTCCGCCATCCTCAGCCTCACCCAGGCCCGGGCCCCCCGCGTCTACGCCCTCACCGGCCATGGCGAACGCGACTTCGACAACCGCGACGAACACAACGGACTCTCCCGCGTCGCCCGCGCCATCGCCCGCGACCATATCGATCGCCGCACCCTCGACCTCGCCGAAACCGCCGCCATCCCCGCCGATGCCGACGCCGTCATCATCGCCGGACCCTCCCGCCTCTTCTCCCCCTCCGAACGCCAGGTCCTCGAAACCTACCTCAACCGCTCCGGTCGCCTCCTCCTCCTCCTCGACGCCGCCCACGACGCCGGACTCACCGCACTCCTCGAACGCTGGGGCATCGCCATCGCCCCCGACATCGTCATCGATCCCGGCCGCACCCTCTCCGGCCTCGATCTCTTCATCAACCGCTACGCCCGCCACCCCATCACCGAAAAACTCATCGGCATGAACACCGTCTTCTACCTGCCCCGCTCCGTCGAGCCCCTCTCCCGGCCCCCCGGACGCCCCCTCATGGCTGACGAACCACGCGTCATCCCCCTCGCCATGACCACCACCAACGGATGGGCCGAAATCGAACCCGAACTCTCCCCCCCCCGCTTCGACCCCTTGCGCGACCGCTCCGGCCCCATTTCCATCGCCGTCGCCGCCGAACGCGGAGGCCCCGCCGCCCTCGGCGTGGAAATCCGCCCCTCACGCCTCGTCGTCATCGGCGACTCCGACTTCATCACCAACGGCGGCCTCGGTGGCGCCAACCTCGACTTCTTCCTCAACTCCCTCAACTGGCTCCTCGACCGCGAAACCCTTCTCTCCATTGCCCCCCGCCCCTTCAGCGCCTCCGCCCTCACCCTCAACCGCGCCCAGCTCCGCACCCTCTTTGGCATCGTTGTCCTCGGCATTCCCGGCGCCGTCGCCCTTGCCGGATTCCTCATGGCTTGGTTAAGGAGGCGCTGACATGTCCCCCCGCACCACCTGGACCCTCCTCATCCTCACCCTTGCCCTCGCCGCCTACCTCTTCCTCCTCGACCACCGCCTCGACTCCACCGACCAAGCCCGCGAACGCGCCTCCCGCACCTTTACCTTCCAACCCGAACTCGTCCACCACCTGCGCATCGCCGGCCTCGACAGCCACATCCAGATCGAGCGCACCCCCGGCGGATGGCGCATCACCAGCCCCGTCGAAGCCCGCGCCAATACCCCCCGCGTCGAACGCATCCTCGAAACCCTTGCCGACGCCCGGCGCGGTGTCGTCATCACCGCCGCCCAACAAAAAACCCTCGGCCTCGACCTCGCACACTATGGCCTCGACGAACCCCGCCTCCGCATCACCCTTCAACTCCCCACCCAATCCCTCACCCTCCATCTCGGACGCACCCCCCCCCTTGGCGACGGCATTTACATCAAACGCGACGACCACCCCGACATCCTCGTCCTTCCCCGCAACCTCCTCGACGACATCCCCTCCACCCTCATCGGCTGGCGTGAACGCAGCCTCTTTTCCGGCAACCCCTCCGACGTCCGCCGCCTCGTCATCCAGCGCCGCGAACAAACCCTTCGCCTCACCCGCGCCGAAGCCGGATCATGGACCCTTCCCGGCGACCCGCCCATTCGCGCCTCCACCCTTGCCGTACATGACCTCATCGAACGCCTCTTCGCCCTCCGCATCGAAGAATTCACCACCGAAACCTCCGCCGCCGCCTCCCTCTACGGCCTCGACGACCCCGCCCTCCACATCTCCCTCCTCACCACCCAAAGCCCCGTCGAACAAACCCTCCTCATCGGCAGCGTAACCGACCCCGCCCGCAACCTCGTCTACGCCATGCTCCGCGGCGCTCCCGGCGTCATCGCCCTCCCCGACTCCATCCTCGGAATGCTCGACCTCACCTCCACCTCCTTTCGCGACCGGCGACTCCTCCACCCCTCCGCCCATACCATCCGCGCCATCAAACTCCAATCCGGCGAAACCTCCCTCGAATTCGCCCGCGACCAAGCCACATGGGCCATGCTCCAACCCAAACCCCTCAACATCCACAGCCCCTTCATCGACCAAGCCCTCGCCACATGGGAACATGCCCGCGCCTTCGACATCACCGACACCACCGACCCCGCCACCCTCGCCGCCTACCAACTCGATCCCCCCCGTAAACACATCACCTTCCACCTCGCACCCCCTGCCACCCGCGAAACCACCTCCGCCCTCCCCGACACCGCCCCCCACTCCTTAAGCTTCATCATCGGCGCCCCCCAGCCCGACCGCGGCCTTCCCGTCAAGAAAAACGGCGAACCCGGCATCCTCTGGGTCGACCCCCTCCTCGACAGCTTCTCCCTCAACGTCTCCGACTACCGCCCCTCCGAAATCCTCGCCCTGGCCCCCCACGCCATCCGCTCCATCCGCCAAATCTTCCCCCACCGCGAACTCGCCGTCGAACTTGCCGGGGGTCAACCCGTCCCCCTTCCCCCCGCCAACGGCTACACCGTCGATCCCCAAGCCTGGCTCATCACCCTCGACATCCTCTCCTCCCTCCAAGCCCGCGCCTACATCACCGAAGATCCTCGCGACCTCAGCCTCTACGGCCTCGACCAACCCCTCGCCACCCTCATCATCGGACTCGCCCGCGACGCCGGCATCAGCCGCACCCTCCTCTTCGGCCAGGATCCCCATGACCCCCAAATCATCTACTCGAAAATTCGGGGCAGCGATGTCGTCTTCATCATGGAACCCGACCAACGCGAACACCTTCTCCGCCCCCTTCTTCCCCCCCCCCCCCCCCCCCCCCCACCCCCCCCCC
>DAOLCW010000105.1:0-10269 GCA_035327665.1 Kiritimatiellia bacterium | reverse complement strand
TGAAAGCTGAGGGTGGGGGCGGGGGAAGAAGGAGGGGTGAGGGATGAAAGCTGAAAGCTGAGGGTGGGGGCGGGGGGTCAGGTCGACGTCATACCATTACCCAAAACATCCTGACATAAATGGCGCCCATCGGATATGGGCGCTACGAAATGGGGACAACTTACGGTAGCGCCGAAATCTGTTCGGAGGCGAAACTGAACGCTGTACCCCTGAAAGCCTGAACACTTTTCGATTACGATTAAAGAGGGGGGGGAACTACTCGAGTTCGAGGAGTTGGGTGATGTCGCCGGTGGCGTAGAGGAGGCTGAGCTGGGCGAGGAGGAGCTGATACATGGCCTCGACTTTTTTGTATTCGGCTTGGGCGAGGTCGACTTCGGCGGAGATGAGGTCGAGGCGTTTGGCGACACCGGAATTCAGGCGGTCTTCGTAGAGATCGCGGTAGTCCTGCATGTAGGCGACGGTGGTATCCATGAGGTCGAGAAATTCCCGCTGGAAAGCGATTTGGGCGGAACTGGCGGCGATTTCGTTGTGGATGGCGGCTTCGAGGCCGTGGAGATTGATGCGGGTTTGTTCGACTTCGCTCTGGCGGACTTCAATGACGCCGCGGCGCCGATTGAAATCCCAGATGGGGAGGGTGGCGACGGCGCCAATCAGCCAGGCTTCGATGGTGTCGTCAGGGGTGTTGCCCTGGTAGCCGAAGGAACCGGTGGCGCTGAGGGTGGGGTAGCGGTCTTTGCGGGCGGCGTCACGGCGGAAGAGGGCGGCTTGTTCGGATTGTTTCTGACGGAGGTAGTCGAGGCGCTGGGTGAAGGCGCGTTCGGTGAGGGTCTCGGGGTCGTTTTGGGGGAGGTCGAGGGGTTCGAGGTCGCCCTGGATATCGAGGGGGAGGGAGGGGTCGAGGTTGAGGAAGCGTCCGAGTTCGCGCTGGGCGAGGTCGAGGTTTTTGCGGACTTTGGACACTTCGTTGTTGGCGTTGGCGTAGATGAGTTCTTCGCGGCGGACATCGAGGGGGGTGGCGTTTCCGGTGGTGGCGAGGTCGCGGATTTCGGAGAGTTTGTCGGCGTGGAGGCTGGCTTTTTCGGTGAGGGCGTGGAGTTGGACGCGTTGGACGATGACGGCGTAGAAGAGGGCGGCGGCGTGGTTCATGGCCTGCTCGCGAACGAGGGCGAGTTCGGTTTCGCTGATGGAGAGGTTTTGTTTGGCGGCGCGGTATTCGTCGAGGTTGGAGAGGTCGATAAGGGGGATGGAGATGCGGACCTGGGCGTTGAAGAAGTTGAAGGCGCCGGTGGAGTCGGCGAAGTCGAAGTTGAGGGGGATGGGATCGGGGACGGAGGTTTGGCCCTGGGTGGGGAGGTTGAAGCGGCGGATAAGGTCGCGGGAGAGGCCGGGGTATTCGATGTCGAAGGGGATGGGGTCGTCGATGGTGACTTGGCCATCTTCGGGGAGTCCGAAGGCGGCGATGCTTCGTTCCTGGCGGACCTGGGAGGCGATGGCGGAGATTTCGGGGAGGAGGTTGGCGCGGCTGATGGTGACCATGCTGAGGGATTCACGGTTGCGCTCGGCGGCGAGGACGACGTTGAGGTTTTGTTCGGCGGCGAGGCGAAGGGTGTCGGGGAGGGTAAGGAGGAGGGGGGGCGGGGGTTCGGCGAGGGCGGGGGTGGCGGCGAGGAGGAGGGCGAGCCCGGTACGGCGCAGGTGGTGTGAAAAGCGGTAGAGAAGATGGGTCATGGTGAACAGCAACGCGGGGAAAGGATGGCGAAGGACGAAAGGACAGACAAGCGAAAAGACCCGTGATAACGTGATGGTGTGAATGGGATTTTGCATGTGGACATGGACGCGTTTTTTGTGGCGGTGGAGCTGCTGGACCGTCCGGAGTTGCGGGGGCGTCCGGTGGTGGTGGGTTCGCCGCCGACGCGTCGGGGGGTGGTGTCGACGGCGTCGTATGAGGCGCGGGTGTTCGGGGTTCGTTCGGCGATGCCTTCGCAGACGGCGGGGAAGCTTTGTCCGCAGGCGGTGTTTTTGCCGGTTCGGATGGAGCGTTATTTGGAGATGTCGGAGAAGGTGATGGAGGTGTTGCGGTCGTACACGCCGGTGTTGGAGCAGGTGTCGGTGGATGAGGCGTTTTTGGATATTAGGGGGGTGATGGGGAAGGGGGGGAGGCCGGAGGAGATGGCGAGGCGGTTGAAGGAGGACATCAAGCGGTTGCTGGGGTTGACGGCTTCGGTGGGGGTGGCCCGGAACAAGTTTCTGGCGAAGTTGGCGAGTGATTTGGACAAGCCGGATGGGTTGAGGGTGGTTCCGGAGGAGGACGGGGAGGTGTTGGCGTTTTTAGCTCCGCTGCCGGTGTCCCGGATTTGGGGGGTGGGTTCGGTGACGGAGAGACATTTGGGGGAGGCGGGGATCAAGACGATCGGGGATGTGCAATCACTTGAGCGGGGTCATTTGGCGGCGATGGTGGGGCCGGTACTGGCGGAGCATCTACTGGCTCTGGCCCACGGTCGGGATGACCGGCCGGTGGTGACGGAAGGGGAGGCAAAGAGCCTTTCGAATGAGCATACGTTTGACCGGGATGTGGTGGAGGGTGCGGAGGTGCGGCGGATGTTGATGGAGCTTGCGGAGCAAGTGGGGTGGCGGTTGCGGCGGTCGGGGAAGCTGGCGTCGACGGCGCACGTGAAGTTGCGGACGGGGGATTTTCAGACGCGGACGCGGCAGACGGCGCTCACTCCTCCGACGCAGTCGGACCGGGCGTGCCTGCGGGCGGCGCTGGAGTTGTTTCAGCGTTTTCTTCCCGACGGGCAACCGATCCGGTTGGTGGGGTTTGGGGTTTCGGGGTTGTTGGATCCGGATGACGAACCGCCGCAGCTTGAGTTGTTTGATGGGGAGGCGAGGCAGGCGACGAACCACGAGCGGAAACTGGACGAGGCGGTGGACCGGGTGCGAGAGCGTTACGGGCGGGGGAAGCTGGTGCGGGGGGCAATGCTGGGCGGGGAAGGAAAGCCGGTTAAGGAATCCACGACCAGACCCGGACGGTGAAGAAGCGGATTACGGGGTGGAAGAAGGCGTAGCCGACGGGTTTCCAGCCGGCAGAGATTTTGGCAAAGCCGGTCATTTCGGAGCGGAAGAGGTCGTTGGTGATTTCGATTTCGGCGATGACGGGGACGATACGGTCTTCGGGCATGCTGACGTTGCGGACCATGCCGCGCTCCTGCTCGATGGCGGCTTTTTGGATGGCGTCCTGGCTGCGTTCGATGACGACGGGAAGGATGGAGGTGACTTCGCCCTCGAAGATACGGTTGGCGTGGGACCAGGGCCGGACGCGGACGCGGGCGCCGAGTTCGACATAGCCGATGTAGGCTTCAGGAAGGGCGATGCGGACGGTGGAGAGGCTGAGGTCTTCAACGACGGCGATGACGTCGCCGGGGGTGACTTGCTGGCCGATCCGGCCCTGGAGGTAGAGGGTGGAGATGCGCCCGCTGATGGGGCTTCGGAAGACGCTTCGCTCGACGTCGTCTTCGAGGTGGCGGAGGGTGATTTCGATGGAATCGACGACGGCGCGCTGGGCTTCGAGTTCCTCTTCGCGGATGCCTGCTTCGGCGGAGATGAGGGTCAAGCGGGCGAGTTCGAGGTTTTCCCGGTCGAGGTCGCGGACCATGAGGACGTTCTGATAGTCCTGGTCGGAGATGTGGTTTTTGGTGTGAAGGTCGGCGCTGCGGCGGAGGGTTTCTTCGCTGTGGCCGAGCTTGACTTCGGCGGCGCGGACGGCTTGTTGGAGTTTGGCGATGTCCTCGGGACGGGCTCCGGCTTCCATGGCGCGAAGGTGTTCGCGTTCGCGGCGGAGGGAGGAGCGGGTGATTTCGATGTCTTTTTCGAGGGAGCGGGTGGAGAGGCGGGCGACGATGTCGCCCGCTTCGACGGTGCTGCCTTCCTGGACGAGGATGGCGTCGATGAGGCCGGAGATTTCGGTTCGGATTTCGCGTTGTGAGATGGGTTGGAGGCGGAACTCCCCGCTGACTTCAAAGGGGTAGGGGATGAAGGCGAGGAGGATAAGGAGGAGGGTTCCGATGCCGAACCGGATCCAGAATTGCCGTGTTGATGTGGAAGAGGTGCGCCCCATGTGAGTCGTTTCTTTTGGTCGCGCGATCCAGCCGCGCAGGTTTCGTTCGTAGTAGAGGAGGATGAGGGCCAGGGTCAGCAGGGCACCGAGACCGCCCATCCACTGGATGAGTAGATAGCCGAGGGAGGCCATAAATGCAATGGTCAAGGCATTGAGGATGAGGTCGCAGGCGAAGCCCCATAGAATGAGGGAGCGCCGCCGGGCGGGGGATGCGGGTTCGGGAAGGGGTTGGCGGAGGAGGGCGGCCCGGAACATGGCGACGGCGCGGCGCCGGAGGTCGGGTTGGTTGACGAGGAGGCCGAGGATGGCGTTGCCGTCGAGTTTTCCGAAGGGATTGGCGGTGAAGAGGAAGCGGAGTCCGGCGCCGATGGCGAGGCTTTGAAAGGTGGTGTAGAGGGGGTTTCGGGGGGAGAGGATGGCGGCGCCGAGGAGGCCGAGGGCGAGGGCGGCGAGTTCGACATGGAGCCCGGCGGTAAGGATGCGGAGTTGGGCGGGTTTGTCGAGGCGGGCCATGCCGTGGATGCCGGCGATGGCGCGGGGAATGAAGCGGAGGAACCATGCGTAGCGGATTTCGGGGACGCGGATGCCTTCGATGCGGCAGGCGGTGGCTTTGGCGATTTCTCGGAGGAAGGGGAGCAGGGTGAAGAAGATGGCGATTTGGAGGAGGGCTTGGGTGGAGAGGATGGCGGAGAAGCCGAGGGCTCCGGCGTGGGCGAGGTGGGTAGGGTAGTGGCGGAGAAAATCGAGGAGGGTGGGGGCGGTTTCGAGGAAGAGGATGATGCCGAGGAGGTAGAGAAGGCCGAAGAGGATGCGGGCGGGCCAGCCCCTCCAGGGTTCGGCGCGGCGGGCGAGCCAGCCGGTGAGGCGGTTGATGTCGAGGGGGAGGGGTTTCATGTCTTCCCATTCGCGGCGTTCGCGGTGGGCGGAGGAGCCTTCGAGGAGTCCCTGGTTGCGGAGCTGGCCGAGAAAGGCGGAAAGGTTTTCCGTGGACATGCGGATGTGGAATGTGTCCTCGAATTGCTGTTGGATATGGCCGTAGGTGGTGCCGGGGGTGAGGAGGCGGCAAATGAAGGCTTCCTTGGCGGTGATTTCGAAGACGGTGTCGTGAAGGGGGTCGTTTAGGAGGTGTCGGTCGGGGAATCCGGGCGCGGGTTGGGCGAGGATTTCGATGTCCGCCTGGAGGGCGGGGGCGAGGGTGTCGGGGGTGACCTTCATGCGTGGGCGGGGTGACGGGGGCGTTTATAGCGGGGCATGGAGCGTGACGTTGGAGAAGGTGGACCTTGGGTTTCGATGGGCATGGTGCCTTGTCCCCGGACCCGGACAAGGAAAAAAACGTTTGAGCGAGGTGAATGTCATTGTTTGTTGACCCTCATGGGGTTTCCGCTATTCTTTCGTCGTCAATGATGCGCCGGGTTCATCCGGATGTGAATGGGCTGTGTGCGGATCGATCCACCGGTCCGGTCGAATCGGGAACTTCAGTTTATGATGCGAAAAAATGCTTATCAGCGGGAAGAATTGATCCAGTCGGGTCATGGGATGTTGTTCGGGGAGTCGTTTGCCCGTTTGCCGCTGCCTCCGATGTTGATGTTCGACCGGATCGTGGAGATTAACAAGGAGGGGGGGGCGTACGGGAACGGTGAGGCGAAGGCGGTCTTGGAGATTGATCCTTCGTTGTGGTTTTTCGAGTCGCATTTTGAGACGGATCCGGTGATGCCGGGGTGCCTGGGGTTGGATGCGGTGTGGCAATTGACGGGATTTTTTCTTGCGTGGTCGGGTCATCCCGGGAAGGGGCGGGCGCTGGGGGTGGGGGAAGTGAAGTTCACGGGGCAGATTCTTCCCACGAGCAAGGAAGTGACGTACCACGTTCAGATCAAGCGGGTGCTGGTGCGGAAGCTGGTGCTGGCGATCGCGGATGGCACGGTGTCGGTGGATGGCCGGCAAGTGTACACGGCGAGCGGTTTGAAGGTGGGGATGTTTGAGAGTACGGATGATTTTTAAAGGTTGGCGAGCGAGGTAATGTGATGAAACGAGTGGTAATTACCGGTATGGGCATTGTGTCGTGTCTGGGGAACAATGCGGAGGATGTGACAGCGTCGTTGCGGGAGGGTCGTTCGGGGATCCGGGCGGAACCTTCGTTTGCGGAGATGGGGATGCGCAGTCAGGTGGCGGGGGTGGTGGATATCGACCTCGAGGCGCTGGTGGACCGCAAGGATTTGCGGTTTATGGGAAGTGCGGCGGCGTACACGTATGTGGCGATGAACCAGGCGATTGCCGCGTCGGGACTGACCCCGGAGCAGGTATCGAGCGAGCGGGCGGGACTGATTGTGGGTTCGGGCGGGGCTTCGGCGCAGAATGTGGTTTCGGGGGCGGATGTGCTGCGGGAAAAAGGGGTGAAGCGGGTGGGTCCGTACATGGTGACGCGGTGCATGAGCAGCACGGTGTCGGCCTGTTTGGCTACGCCGTTTAAGATCAAAGGGGTGAACTATTCGATTACGTCGGCGTGTGCGACGAGTCTGCATTGTATTGGGAACGCGATGGAATTGATTCAGTGGGGCAAGCAGGATGTGATGTTTGCGGGCGGGGGTGAGGAATTGCACTGGACCTCGTCGATGATGTTCGATGCGATGGGGGCGTTGTCGTCGAAGTACAACGCGACGCCGGCTACGGCCTC
This sequence comes from Kiritimatiellia bacterium, assembly GCA_035327665.1. Lineage (GTDB taxonomy): Bacteria > Verrucomicrobiota > Kiritimatiellia > CAIVKH01 > CAIVKH01 > DAOLCW01. The sequence goes on along the minus strand of DAOLCW010000105.1, from coordinate 3,484 downwards.
GCGGCCATACGATGCGGCCCGGGACGGGTTTGTGATTGCCGGGGGTGGCGGGGTGGTGGTGGTGGAGTCGCTGGACCATGCGTTGGCCCGGGGGGCTCCGATTCTTGCGGAAATCGTGGGGTACGGTGCGACCTCGGACGGGGAGAATATGGTGGCTCCGTCGGGTGAGGGGGCGCGGCGGTGCATGGCGTTGGCTCTGGAAGGGGTGGAGGGTCCGGTGGACTACATCAATGCCCACGGGACGTCGACGCCAGCCGGGGACATTGCGGAATTGCGGGCGATCCGGGAGTTGTTCGGGGACAAGATGCCGCCGGTCAGCTCGACGAAGTCGCTTTCCGGCCATTCGCTGGGGGCGGCGGGAGTTCACGAATTGATTTATTGCCTGCTGATGATGAAGCACGGGTTCCTTTCCGCGTCGGCGAATATCGAGAACCTGGATCCGGAGGCGGAGGGGGCGAATCTGGTCCGGGAGCGCCGTGACGGGGTGACGCTGAACCGGGTGATGTCGAACAGTTTTGGGTTCGGTGGTACGAATGCAACGCTGGTCGTGCAAGCGTATCGCGGGTGAGGGTTGAAGCGTGCCCACGTATGTGTATGAGGCGCGGGACGAGCCTTGCGAGCGATTTGAAATCTACCAGAGCATTCACGAGGCTGCTTTGGATGTGCACCCTGATTCCGGCCGTCCGATTCGCCGGGTGATCAGCGGGGGGCTGGAGATACCGAGGGCTCCGGCGGATCCGCGAAAGGCCCCGGTGGTTCGCCACAATGATTCATGTGCGTGCTGCAACCCCCGGACACCGCGATGAATGGTCCCGCTTCGCCACCCCGATTCGGGGTGATCAACATTTCCGACCGGGCGAGCGCGGGGGTGTATGAGGATGTGCCGGGGAAGGAGGCGTTGGCGTGGTTGGAGGAGGCGGTGGTTTCGCCTTGGGAGAGGGACTACGCGGTGTTGCCGGATGATGAAGAGACGATTTCCGATCATCTCATTGATTTTGTCGACCGGCGGGGGTGTTGCCTGATTCTGACCACGGGAGGGACGGGACCCTCGCCCCGGGATGTGACGCCGGAGGCGACGGCGAAGGTTTGCGACCGGATTTTGCCGGGGTTCGGGGAGGCGATGCGGGCGGAGTCGCGGAAATTTGTGCCGACGGCGATCTTGTCGCGTCAGATGGCGGGGCTTCGTGGAGGATGTTTAATTATCAACCTTCCGGGGAAGCCGCGGGCGATCCGGGAGTGTTTGGAGGTGGTGGCTCCGGCAATTCCGTATGCGATCTTTCTCGCATCGGGGATCCGGGTGAGGTACCGGGAGGGGAGGCTGGATGCCTCCCCCAAGCCGAAACCGGAATAAAAAAAAGGCCGGCAAAAGCCGGCCCTAAACGCGCTACAGAAGAAAAGGGGGGGGGGGATTATTTCTTCTGATAGCGACGTTTAAATTTGTCAATGCGGCCCGCGGTATCCAGAATCTGTTTCACCCCGGTGAAGGCTGGATGGGACGCGCCGCTCGTGGATAAATGAATCACATTATACTCCTCGCCGTCAATCATTTCTTTTTCACGGGAGGTGAGGGTGGAACGGCTGAGGATCCGCTGCCCGGTGGGGGCATCGATAAAGCAGACATTGTTCAGCTTGGGATGGATTCCGTCTTTCATGGTCGAACCTTGGTAATCGGCACTTCGTAAATTGAGCGGGCAAAGATGCACGAACCGGCTGGGGTTGTAAAGCTTTGAATTGAGGATTTTCAGGGGGGGGGCGGGGAGGTATAGTGCGGGGCGATGGGAGACCCGAGATGATGACCCGAAACGACTTGCTGACTGAACTGGCGGCCCGCTCCACCCTGCACGGGGAATTTCTTCTCCGGTCGGGGGCGGTTTCGTCGATTTATTTTGATAAATACCGCTTTGAGGGGGATCCCCGGCTGTTGAATGAGGTGGCGCGGCTGATGGTTCCGCTGGTGCCGGAGGGGGTGGATGCGCTGGCCGGGCTGGAAATGGGGGGGATTCCGGTGGCGACGTTGCTTTCCCAGCATACGGGGTTGCCGACGCGTTTTGTGCGCAAGGAGGCGAAGGGGTATGGAACGTGCAACCTCGCGGAGGGCGGGGAGATTGAGGGGAAGAAGCTGCTGGTGGTGGAGGATGTGGTGACGTCGGGGGGGCAGATTTTGCTTTCGGTGGCGGATTTGCGGGCGCGGGGGGCGGTGGTGGAAAATGTGGTTTGCGTGATTGACCGGGAGTCGGGGGGGAGGGAGAATCTGGGGAAGGAAGGACTTTGCTTGTCGGCGTTGTTTACGATGACGGAATTGAAAGGGGTTTGATGAGTACGATTTTCAGCAAGATTTTGTCGGGGGAGCTGCCGTGTCACCGGATTGCCGAGGATGATCGTTTTTTGGCGTTTTTGGATGTTCGCCCGGTGAATCCGGGTCACACGCTGGTGATTCCGAAGAAGGAGGTGGATTATCTGTTTGAGTTGGAGGATGATCTTTTGGGGGGGATCCTGCCGTTTGCGAAGCCGGTGGCGCGGGCGTTGAAGAAGGTGGTTGCGTGTGAGCGGGTGGGGGTGATGGTGGCGGGGTTGGAGGTCCGGCATGCGCATGTGCATTTGATTCCGTTCAGCGCGATTCCGGAGTTGGCGTTTTCGCGGGCGAAGCCCGGGGATGCGGAGGAACTGGCGGAGCTGGCGGGGCGGATTCGCGCGGCGATGGAGTAAGCTTTTATGCCGTACCGTATTTGCAAGCAGATCGTGGTGGAGAACGGGCACATGCTGTCGAAGCATCCGGCGGCGTGCCGCTATCCGCATGGGCATACGCGGCGGGTGGAGTTCGTGCTGGAGGCGGAAACGCTGGATGACCGGGATATGGTCTGCGACTTTAAGGTGATCCAGGAGGCGGTGAAGGAGTTTGTGCAGTCGTTCGATCATGCGATGTGCATGAATACGTCGGATCCTCGTTATGGGGAGATGAAGGCGGCGTATGGGGATCACATCATCGGGTTCGAGAATCAGGATCCGACGACGGAGGTGATGGCGAAGACGTTGTTCGATGCGGCGCACAGCCGGCTTGCGACGTATGCGATGGAGGAGGGGAAGGCGTATCCGTTGTCGCGGGAGGTGACGTTGGTGAAGGTGAGGGTGTGGGAGACGGAGACGTCGTGGGCGGAATACCGCTCGCCGTGGTAGGGAATGATCAGGGTTGGGAGGGGAGGAGGAGGTCGTCGTCGGTGTGGAATTCGCGGTCGGGGCCGGCGGAGCGGATTTCGAGGCGGTTGCGGGAGAGGTGATGGAAGAAGTAGGGGGTGCCCCAAGGGTCGAGGAGGGCGCCGTGGTGATCGATGCGGGGATGGTGGAGGGGAAGGAGGGGCGGGGTGGTGCCGCGGGGGTGTTGCAGTTGGCGGATGAGGCCGGGGTTGTCTTCGGCGGTGGGGAAGTGGCCGGTGGTGCGGCGGAAGGTTTGGAGCAGTTCGAGGACGAGAGCGGGTTCCTGTTCGGG
>DAOLCW010000104.1:0-10334 GCA_035327665.1 Kiritimatiellia bacterium | reverse complement strand
AGGGGAGAAGGGGGGGGATGTTGGGGAAGCGGGATTAAAAGGCGTAGATGGTTTTGAGGTGGCGGGGGTGGAATCGTGGGGGGGGAGGGGTGAGGTCGGGGCGTTGGGGGTTGAGGACGATGCGGTGGTCGGGGGTGAGGGTGAAGGCGTCGGACATGAGGCCGAGGAGGTCGTCGGTGGTTTTGACGGGGGAGAAGCGGGTGCGGGGGACGTCGATGGCTTGGGCTCCGGGGAAGGCTTGGATGGCGGCGCCCATGGCGGTTTCGAGCTGTAGGATTTCGGGGCCTTGGGGGTCGAGTTTTTTGAGGTTGCAGATGACGGGGAGGGGCGGGGGTTCGCGGGTGCGGTGGAGGATGTCTTGGAGGGCGGCGAGGTCGAGCCAGAGGTTGTTGGTGTTGAAGTAGCGATGGCGCTGGATGTTTTGGAAGTCGTCGAGTTCGTCTTGGGGGCATTGGGCGATTTCGCGGAGGAGGAGGGGGCCGCCGATGGCTTTGGCGAGGTGTCCGCCTTTGCGGTCGGCGGGGGTGCGGCGGGTGACTTCCATGATGAAGGGAAGGTTTTGGTCGGCGAGATGGCCGAGGAGGGAGAGGTTGAGGACGGCGCCGAGGTTGTCGGCATTGGAGATGAAGGCGTAGCGGAAGCCGCGGTGGAGGAGTTGGTCGAGGAGGCCGGAGGTGGCGAGGGCGACATAAAGATCGCCGTGGCCGGGGGGGCACCAGGTTTTGGCGGGTTGGCCGGGCCATTGAGCGGGGACGAGGGTGTCGGCGCGGAGGCGGGGGACGCGGTTTTGGAGGAAGCCGGGGGGGATGCCGTCTTGACCCCGGGCAAGTTCGGGGTATCGGTGGAGGACGGCGGCGGTGTCATCGGCGGTGGAGAAGCTGTTCATGAACAGCAGGGGGAGGGTGGCGTGGTGTTCGCGGCGGAGGTGGAGGACCTGGCGGCAGATGAGGTCGAGGAAGGTGAGGCCGTCTTTGACGGGGAGGAGGGACTTGGCGCGGTCGAGTCCCATGCTGGTGCCGAGGCCACCGTTGAGTTTGATGAGGAGGGTGTGGGGAAGGGCGCGGCGTCCGGCGGCTTCGGCGGCGTGGAGGTCGGCGAGGGCGGTGATGTGGTCGAGGGGTTCGAGGGCGGCGACGGGGATGGAGGCGGATTGGCCGTCGCGGACGCGCTTGACCTGGCTGCAGAAGGACCGGATGAGGAGGTCGGGAGCGCGGTCGCGCTTGAGCATGGTGCGAATGGATTGGAGTAATGCGTCCATGGGGGATTGACGTTCGACAAGGGCACCGTAGATTGTTGAGGTACAGTTGACAAGCCAAGGACGCGGCGGAAGGATTTTCGAGCTTATGCACACGACGGACACGCTAACCCAAGCGATCGATGAGATTGTTGCGAAGAATTATTACGGGGAGGATTTTGAGCTTGCGGGGTCGTTCCGGGCGCTTTTGGCGGGGTTGAGCGATGGGGAGCGGGAACTTCTTGCGGAGGTGGCGGCGGAGCGTTTGTCGCGGTCGGGGTCGTTGGTGGATGTTCTTTTGTGCGGGCTGGTTCCGTCGGCGCGTTCGGAGATGGTTCTGGTGGAGGCGTTGACGGGGGAGCGGGTGACGTCGCAGCGGTCGCGGGCGTTGTTGACGGCAATGCGTACCTGCTCGGGGGACGGAGCGTATGTGGCGGTGGAGCGATTTTTGGATTCGGACCAGGAGATGGATGCGCTGCAATGTTTGGCGGCGATCGATTTTGGGAGGTCGTTGCCGGTGTTGGCGAAGGGGTTGCGGCAGCCGCACACGGCGGCAGTGGTGGTGCATGTCCTGCATGAACGGAGGAAAGTGCATGGGTTGGAGAGGTTGTTGCAGTGCTTGAGGGGTTCGTCGGTGTGCCGTTCGCCGGTGTTTGTGTCGCATTTGGAGCGGGCGTTGCGGGCGAAGGAGGAGGCATACAATCCGTTTACATTGGAGGAGATTGAGGCTATTCTCGCCACGTTGCGCAAGCCTTGATCGGTGGGTCGACCGGGGCGTTGCGCGGGACGTATCCGGCCGATGAAACAAAGCGAAGCGTTGGAGGAATTGACGGTAGGGATGACCCGGCGATGGTGGACGGGTTATCTGCTGGTGATCTTGGGGGTCTCGTTGCCATTTGCCTTTTTGTTCAAGGCGAGCCATCAATCGCTGATCAATGAAATCCGCCATCACGCCAAAGGGGTGGCGATCGCGGTGGCCGCGGGGATTGATCCCGAGCAGTTTGAATTGATCCGCACGGAAGCGGATATGGAGACGGAGGCGTACCGGACGATTCAACGGCACCTGGACCGGGTTTCGGTGCTGAATCCGGATGTGTTGTTCGTGTATACGATGCGCAAGCCGGATGCGCCGTTTGTGCCGAAGTATGAGACGGTGTTTGTGGTGGACCAGTCGGCGCGGGATCTGGACGGGAACGGGGTGATCGACCGTCATGAGATGTCGGAGCTGCCGGGGGCGACGTACGATGCGCGTTTGTCGCCGGAGCTGGTGATGGGGTTTGAGGGGCCGACGGCGGATTTGGCGATTCGTCCGGATCCACCGTATCCGGATTCGCTTTCGGGTTATGCGCCGATCCTGAGCGGTAGCGGGGAGGTGATCGGATTGGTGGGTGCGGATATCAGCGCGGCGACGATTCAGGCGAAAATGCGGGTCATGCATGTGACGCTGTTCGGGGTGTGGGGATTGCTGCTGGTGTTGGCGGTGCTTTTGACGGGAATGTCGTATCGGCAACGGGAGGCGTTTCAACAGAACCGGCTGATGAGTCTGGAGCTGTCGCGGCGGAACGAGATGCTACGGGCGGCCAATGAGGAGCTGGCCCGGATTCAAGAGACGGGAGCGATGCCGCCGTCGTTTCAAGATGTGTCGCGGCGAGGATTGATCCGTCCCGCAGAGGAGCTGACGGAGCGGGTGATTGTGGATCAGTATTATATGGCGAGCGCGCATCCGGGGGGGGATTTCTGCGATGTGTTTGATTTGGACGATGACCGGATCGGCGTCTATCTGGCCCATGTGACGGGCATGGGGGTAAGTGCGGCGCTGATGGCGGGGACGTTGAAGTTGTGCATGAAGCTGGTGAAGGGGGATGTGCCAAGGCATGCGGGGGGCACGTTCTATGCGAACCTGCATCGCCCGGAGTCGCTGATGCATTCGCTGAACCATTTTTTGAGGGCGGAGATGCCGGAGTGCGATTTTGTGACGATGGTGTACGGGGTGCTGGATTTGGTGGAAAATCAATTGACGTACATTACGTGCGGGCATCCTTATCCGCTGTTGGTGCGGCGGCATTCCGGGGAGGTGAAGGTGCTGAAGGATGCGCATCATCCGGCGTTGGGGATCGAGGCGGACCAGACCTTTTTATCGGGGCAGGTGGAGGTGGGGCTGGGGGATCGACTGGTCTTTGTCTCCAGAGGATTGTTGGACAGCCAGGATGTCATGGGCGGGGTTTTTGGATTGGACCGCCTGGTGAAGCTCTTGTCGATGCATGCGGGGGAATCGGTGACGCGATTGACCGAGGTGGTGAAGTCGGAGGTGGCGATGCACCGGGGCGGTTCGTTGGTGCGAAGCGATTACAGCTTTCTGGTGATCGAAGTGAAGTAGGCCGGGCTGGTTATTCCAAGGTTGATGGGGGGGGGCAGACATGCGTATACTCTCCCTGCATGTGAAAGGAATTCATCCGATGTGTAGAAGTTGGCTATTTCTTGCGGCGCTGATGGTGTGGTGGCTTGGATTTATTCCGGTCGAGGCGGGAGCGGAAACCCGGGTGGGCGGGGGAATTCATTACTGGCGGACGTTGGACAAGGTTTCGTTGAAGAATTTTGACCGGGACGGGTTTGCCTATGTGGTTTCCCTTCAGCATAAAAGTTCTGCGTTGCTGAAGTTTCAAGGGGATGTGGAAATCTTTCCGAGCAACTACGCGGGGACGTCGGGGACGAGTTGGGCGCCTCAGGGTTTTCTGCTGCTTGGCGGGGGCTTGTATGGCGGGCTGGGTATCGGAATTAATTATTTGGAGGACGGTTGGGCGGAGCGTCCGTTTTATATTTTGCGGGCAGGGGTGGATATCGAATTGCTTCCCAGCATCTACCTGGACATCCATGCGAATTACCGGTTCGAGCAGTTTAATAAGATTAAATCGGTGGATGAAGACATCGATACCGACGTGGTGACCCTTGGCGCGGCGGTGCGGATTGTCTTCTGATCCCATCTGGCGTCGATCCGCTGCGGCGGAGGCGGCGCTGGTTTTTCTGGTCGGAGGATTTTGGTTCGGGTGGCTGGCGTTGCCGTACCCGTTGCCGGGGGGGTACGTGGACCATCTGGCGGGAGCGTTGCAAAACAACGCGTTTGTGGGGGTGGACTATCCGATGTGGTCCTCGCTTATGGCGATGTTGGGCCCGTGGACACAGGGTCCATTTGGCGGGGTGGCCAACCGGTGGTCAGGATGGATGATGGCTGCGGCGATCGGGTTGCTTTATTTGCTGATGCGTCGCCTGCCGTTTGATCCCGATCAGGAATTCGAGGATTTGGAGGAGGATGCGAGGCGGTTGGGAGCGCGGGTTGCGGTGGGGGTGGCCTGGGTGGGGGTTCCATTTTTGGACGCGGGAATTCATGCCGGCCCGGAGCCTCTCGCACTGATCTTGATTCTCGGTTCGTTTCATGCTTTTTTGTCGTACCGGCAGGGGCAGGAGGGCAGTGCGTTATCGTGGATGCTGGGTTGGCTTTTTCTCGGGTTGGCCAATGCCGAATTTGCTCCAACGTTATGGTTGACCCCATGGGTGGGTGGGTGGGCACTTTACCAAAGTTTTCGTTTGAGACGGCTGGGTTGGATGGAGTGCGGTCGGGGGGTGGTTGCGTTTGCCACGGGGGGGGGCTTGTTGGCCTTCCGGGCGATTCTGATCGCCGAGCGACAACTTGCCGCGGGTATGGAGGCGGAGACCGGTTTTGGTCTGTTTGCCGCGTTGTGGTCGCTGCACCGTGAGCAGGCGGCCCTGTTCGCGCAGCGCACGGAATTTATTCTTTTGGTTCTGTTTACCCTGGTGCCTTTTCTTCTGGTTTACAGCCGGACGGCGTCCAAGGCCAACCTCGCGTCGAATCGGTGGAACTGGCAGTTTTTGTATCCGGCTTTGTTGGTGGTGGCGGCGATTCAGATCATGAACCTTCCGGGTTCGCCCTGGATGTTGAATCCGCGGTTTACCACGGTGGCATTTCCGTATTTGTTCACCTGTTTGTGGATGGGCAGGCTGGTGGGGTTTCATGCGCATCCGGTCTCGAAGTTGCCTTCGCCAATTCCCAAGGGGAAGGTGCAGCGGCTTCTTGTGCGCATGGGTCTTCCCTTTCTCGTGGTGGTGCTGTTGCATTCGGGATGGAAGAATCAGCCCTCAGCGGAGCGCCGCGAGTTGGACGCGATCGGGGATTTCCTGCAGGATATTGTTGCCACCCCCCATGCGGAGTGGATTGTGGCGGATGGAATGACCGACAGTTTGATCACCTTGATGTCAAACCGGGAAAGCGGGAAAGGACCTCGAACGATCAACCTGACGGCGTCGGTTCATCCTGCCTACATGACGTATTTGATGGAGCGCGAGGGTGTGGAGGTTCGTCCTGATCCGGCAACCGGGAAGGGTTCGGCGGACGCGATGTTTTTGGGATGGTTGCGGGGGGTGGATCGGCTGGCGGACCGGATGGTCGTGGTGCAGTGGCCGGAATTTTTGCGGGATTTACGGCGGAGCGCCTTTCCTTTGGGGCCGGTGTACCGGGGGATTGTCTCGAGCGAGGAGGCGTCGCGGTATGCACGAGAGCTCGATGCTTCGCTTGGCTATTATAAGCAATGGGCGGACCGGATTGAGTCCGACCGGCAGAAAGGACCGTTCCGGCTTCGGCACTCGCGGTGGTTGCATGATTCGCTCAGTAAGTCGGCGAACAATCTGGGGGCGTTATTTTTCCGGCTAAACCGGATCGAAGCGGCGAGGGTTGCATGGGAGACTTCGCTTCGGTTGTCGGGGGGAAACACATCGGCGCGATGGAACCTTTACCGTGCGGCGCGGTTTTCGGGGTGGGATGAGGCGGAGGTCGAGGCTGCGCCCGCCGAACTGCATGCGTTGACGCTGCGCTGGGGGGATCTGGTCGAGGTGCCATGACGCGATTTTTGGTTCAGACGGGCTTGTTGGCGATCCGGATGTTTCCGTTTCTGGTGTTGTTGTGTGTGCTGGTGATTCCGGCATTCAAAGGACGGTATGAGGGATATGTTCCGGTGATGATCGGCGGGGTGGCGGCGCTGGTGTGGTTGCGATGGCGGGAGCCATTGATCGAGGGCCTGGGCGGGAAGTCCTTTCGGTGGTTGATCGTGGTCATGCTGGGGATTCCGGCGTTGCTGCAGATCGCCCTTGTGTTTGGCGTTCAGCCCCACCCGCGATTCGACGGGTGGTTTGTCTATCGTCATGCTGAGGTTTTGGTGGAAACCGGCCGGATGGATCCGTTCACCTACTATCCGCCGGCCCAGACGTGGTGGTATGGCCTTTGGTTCACCTTGTTCGGCAGTTCGTTTGTGGTGGCTCAGCTTTCGCAGATTCCGCTCAGCCTGGGCGTGATCTGGTTGACCTATCGCATCGGCCGCGATCTTGGCGGGGAGGGGGTCGGGCGGGTGGCAGGCCTTGCGGTGGCATGGTATCCGTCGTTTCTCCTCTATGTGCTTACCACTCCGTATTATCATTATCTATACACTCTGGCCACGCTGGCTCTGGTGCATGTGCTTTTCCGGGGAGATGGACCTGACCGGGCGAGGGGGTGGGTGTGGCTGGTGGCGGGGGTGTGGGCGGGCATCGGGGCATTGACCAAGGCGGTGCAGCTTATCGCCCCGTTGCAAGTGCTGACGTTTTTGGTGATGTGGGAGATGGAGCGTTCCCTTCGGTCGCAAGAGCGGGCGTTTGGAGTCGTGGCGAGGAGCGTACTCCTGCGGGCCGGTTTGGTCACCGCCGGTTTGGCGGTGGTTTTGGCTCCATGGGTGATTCGCAACTACAAGGTCTTTGATGCCTTTGTTCCGGTTTGCACATCGGGCGGATTGGTGCTGCTCAGCGCGAACAATCCGGAGTCGAATGGGTTGTTTAGTCCGACCCCGGATCAAGTGAATCTCCAGACCCCGGCGGAGATGCTTACGCATTCGAGGTGGTGCTCCGAACAGGCCAAAGCGTTCATGCGGGAGCATCCCATAGCCTTTCTCGACCTCGTGTGGCGCAAGTTTCTCCATACCTGGGGGGTGGAGGCGACGTTTACGGAATTGATCAATGTTCGAGGGACATTTTATCCGTGGCTTAAAGATGGGCTGAGTGTGGCGACCTTGTCGGGATGGTCGACGCTGGTGGTCTTGTGGGTTGTTGCGGCAATCCACCGGATCCGGCGCAAAGAGGCGGGGAGCGCCTATGAGTGGCTGTTCGGGGTGCTCTTGCTGTCCAACGCGGTGGTTTACGTGATTTATGAGGGGGGAGACCGGCATCATCTACCCTTGGTCCCGCTGATCCTGATCTGGATTGTGCTCCAGAATAAAGCCTTTCGCGCCCATCCATAAAATGTGTGGATTGTGTTGAATCTTCTTTACACCGGGTTGCTCAGGGGGTATGGGTTAAGCGTTTTAAATAGTTTATTCATGCGGTTTACTGGATGGGTCAACCCAAGATGAATATGCACGGAACGCGGAGAATGAGAATGAAAACATGTCGATGGTTGCAGAGGATCACGGGGTTGATGAGTTGGGGGTTTCTGGTGTTTGCCGGAGCCGTACAAGGTCAGAATCCGATTCATGTCACGTATTTGTGGCACATGCATCAGCCTATTTATTATCCCCGGTTGAGCGTGACCGATACCGACAACTCGGGGGTTTTTAACTTCAGCGTGCGAGGGGTTCACGATTCGCGCACGGGACCTTACACGGACTGGCCAAAGAATGCGGTTCAGCAGGGGGCGGACCGGAACATGCCGCATGCAGGAGTTCAAGTCAGTTTCTCCGGTTCGTTGATGGAAAACCTCAACGGGATCTGGGGATTGGGCTGGCGGGATCATTGGCGCTGGGGCCGCAACGGCCTTCGAACCACGCTGGACAATCCCCGGTTGGATCTGGTGGGCTTTGCTTATCATCATTCCTTGATGCCCTTGACCCATCGCGAGTCGATGAAGATGCAAATCCGCCTTCACCGCGAAGCCTACATCGACAATTGGAACACCGGCGGTTCGTATTCCAAGGGCTTTTTTCCGCCGGAGTCCTCGTTTGCCATCCACATGATTCCCGCGCTGGTCGCGGAAGGGATTGAGTGGGTGCTGGTGGACAGTGGACACATTGATCGTACCCTCGAGGATCTTCCCTGGTCGCCGGCAAGTTCGATCCGCCCGAACCGGGCGGATCAGCGCAACGGCACGGCCGCGAATTGGAACAGCCAATGGACCCAGTTGCAGAACGTGTGGGCTCCGACCCCGGTCGCCGCTCCGTTCAGCTACCAGCCGCGCCGCATGCGGTATGTCGAGCCGACCAGCGATCCGAACAACCCCACCGTGCACAGTATGCTTGCCGTACCGGCGGCGCGGTATGAAGGCAATGAAAATGCCCGCGGTGGCTACGGGGCGTTCAAGCCGGAAAATGTGTGGGGCTCCAGCCTCGACCGAAACAACGACTCGAACCGTCCGATGTTGATGGTTGCCCACAGCGACGGCGACAATTTCGGGATGCTCAACGCCGATGTGTACCATGGTCAACACGGGTTGTTCCTGAACATGATCCAATCCAACCCCGGGTTCGCTCACACGACGGTCCAGGACTATCTGGAATTGTATCCGGTTCCGGCCAACGATCCTTACATCCATGTCGAGCCGGGTTCGTGGATCGGAATCGATGGGGGAACGCCCTACTTCGAGAAGTGGGTGGAGAACAACCCGGTGGACGGGGAACATCCTGACCATTGGAATTGGTCGGTACTGATCGCGGCGATGAACCGGGTGCTTCATGCAGAAAGCCTTGAGAACACCTACAGCATGAATGATGTGCGATGGGGGATTGGTCCGGACACCGCCAAGGCGTGGTTCCATTACCTCAACGCGGAAGCCTCCGATTACTGGTACTGGGATTTCGACCGGGCCAATCCGTGGGATGCCAATGTGACCCGGGCAGCGAATCTTTCCATCACCGAGGCGAACAAGGTGATCGCCCGGCATCCCGGTGTGGATACGGTGGGACCGAGCATTTTCCATCCCCAGCGCCCGATTTGGAATCCCGGGGGCAAGCACTGGAACGAGCCGGGCAACCAGCCCTCGAACTTTGAGGTGTGGACGTTTGTCGATGACGTGAGCGGGGTGTCGTCGGTGCGGCTGTACTGGCGGACGGTGAACGACGTCAGCACCTACAACAACCTCAACGAGTTCCGGCATGAGCTGTATGCTCATACTCCGGGTCTTCACAGTTCGTGGACGATCGTACCGATGACCGGCGAGTGGTATCCTCCGGTTAAAGGCCCGCTGGTTCCTGATCCGCTCAACCGGGCGATGCGTTATTCGGGATATGTGATGGACCAAAGCGAAGTGATGGTCAGTTATTTCGTGGAGGCGGTGGACAATGTCGGCAATACCAATCGCAGCGAGATCTTCCATGTGTGGGTGGGCGATGCGACGGGCGGTGGCCAGGAGCCGCGGGTGGAGTTTGATCCTGCGGTTCCGGTGGCATGTGAACCGGTAACCATCAAATACCGCAAGGCGGGAAGCCCGCTGGGAGCGGGCCCGGTCTACATCCATGTCGGTCGAAACGGTTGGCAGGATGTGATCCAGCCGAACCCCATGATGACCGACGATGGCGACTTCTGGGTGTACACCTACATGACGCCACCCGAAACGGCGGAAATCAACGTGGTGTTCAACAACGGTTCGGGAGCGTGGGACAACAATTCCGGGAATGACTGGCGGTTGACGCTCGCGAATTGTTCGACCAACGAGCCACCTGACCCCTTGCCGGTGGTGTGGACGGATCCGGCATCGCCGGTCGGCTGCGGCCCGGTCACCGTCTACTACAATCCCGCTGGCCGGAATCTGGTCGGGGCGAATCCGGTGAACATCCACATCGGCCGCAACGGTTGGCAGGACGTGATTCTTCCCAATCCGGCGATGACGTTGAGCACGGGGATCTGGTCGTATGTCTACACGCCTGCTCCGGGGACGACGAACCTCAACTTTGTGTTCAATAATGGCGGCGCAACCTGGGACAACAATGGTGGCCTCGACTGGCATGTGGCGATCGCGGGCTGCGACGAAGGCGATCCTCCGCCCACCGGCCTCGCCATCACCAACCCCGCCAAC
>DAOLCW010000103.1:0-10356 GCA_035327665.1 Kiritimatiellia bacterium | reverse complement strand
TGTTGAAGACATGGACGTCTTCGATCACGGCATGCTTGGTGTTGCGCAGGTCAATGCCGTCTTGTCCCGAGGAGCCGAGGGTAAGCGATCTGATCTTGCGGTTGGTTCCCGAGACGCTTGCATCGATCAGTGTCCCGCTGGACAGATTGCCGGTCAGCACAAACCCCCGTCCGTCAAGGGTCACATCCGACGCGGTGATCACAATGGCGCTTCCGGTACCACCATGATGCAGGTTGCCGGTGAGAAAATAGCGGCCAGGTTGGTCCATTGTAAATGGAACAGCATCGACCGGTGTACCCGGTTCGATTTGGTGCAGGGTCCTCATCGAAGGCGCGGGCGCTCCGGTCGGGGTGAGCGGGCCTTGGGCCAGGGTGATTAAAGGCAGGGTCAAAACACTCGCGATACATCTTGCGGCGCTCTTCATGATCATTTCCTCTCGTGGGTTTGATGGGGACAAAGAGAGGGATTTCGTGAGGCTCGGTTCGGCTTGGAAGCGTGCAACGAGGACGGAAAAAGTCGCAAAACCCTGGTATTCAAATGACCTCCAGATAGGGAATACGCCAACGGCGGGGGATGACTATCGCCTGGGGGATTCCCTTATGTCTGGATCATTACCCAAGACTCATTTTTCCGTCAATGGAGAAAGTTGGGGAATGGAATTATAGGGTCACAATCGTCCGGTCTGGCGTCCAAAGAATGTACCTCCAGAATGATAAAGGTATCGAATTACGGGACAGTCTAGGGTGGGTTGACGCCGATGCGGTAGTGGCGGATGTCGGGGGAGGGGATGGGGTGGAGGTAGCCGGAAACGAGGTCCCCGGCGGTGAGGTTGGTGAGGGCGAGGGTATAGGGGCCGAAGATGTTGGTGGCGGTTTCGACACGGTACTTGACCCCGATTTTTGAGGTCCATTGGACAAATCGGTTGGTACCGATGTCGTTGAGGGTGGAAATGCGAAGGAAGTCGAGATCGTTTAGGGGGTCGGTTTGGGCGGCGGCTTCATGGCCGTCGCTGATGCCATCGCCGTCGGTGTCGGGATTGTTCGGATTGGTGGCAAATTGCGGAGCGAGGGGGGCTGGTCCTCCGCCGGGGAAGGTGGTGGCGGGATCATCGATCACCAGCAGTTCCTCGATGTCGGTGAGACCGTCGCCGTCGGAATCCATCGGGGCATGGAGGGCGGAGAGATCGATGGTGGGAAGCAGGGTGGTGGGGAGGAGGGTAGGGGTCGCTGGGGCATCGAGCCGCCAAATATCGGCGGCGCGGCCGCTTTGGTTGCCGGACGCAGTGACAGGGCGGTCGATGGAAAAGTAGAGGATTCCATTTTGCTCATAGGCTGCGTTGACGTTGGCGTTGGCAGGGATGCCCAATTCGGCGGGGGTTTTGATTTTGGTGATGGCATTCGACGAGAAGGCCCAAAAGTAAAGGGCGCCTTTGTTGAGGTTGCCGGCATTGCTGTCCACGGAGAACCAGAATCCGGTGGAGGCCAACATGGCGAGGGCATTGATGTTGGCCGCTTCGGCAAGGCCAATTTGGGCCCGACCGTCGAAGAATTTCCAAACATTGGTTTGTCCGACAGTGCAGGCCATCAGGTCGGCGGGGTGGACATGGATACCTTGGATGCGGGTGGGGACATCTACGGAAAAAACATACTGGGTCATGTTGAGCATACTGAAGGCGTTGACCTTGACTCGATGGGGGTCGGGGATGGGCGGGGTGATGAAAATGCCGCCGGCAAATTGCCCGGCACTGGTGAGGGCGTGGTTGGGGACGTTTTGCCCGAACACTGTGGCGGCGACATCGGGGACGAATTGAATGAAGTTGGTGGCGATTTGGGCGCGGGCGGGATAGACCGACAGCAGCATGCCTATCACAACGAGAGCCGTGATGGTGCTGCGGCCGCAAGACCGTGGCCAAGGATCCGCTTTCTCACGAAAGCGGGTACGTTTTGGGCCTGGATTACATCGCAAGATCATAAGTCGAAGTTGATCCAGGGGTTGAAGGTGGAGAACGAGGGGCCGGGTTGAACGAGAACTTCGCCGACATGATTGCCACCGGAAAGGATGTAGTTGCCGGATGCATTTTGGAGGGCGCTGTTTCCGGTGACCAGGTTGTTGGCGCCGTTGACGACCACGCCGCGCCAGTTGTTCCAACTGTGATTGTATTCGATCACGTTGCCGTTTCCGGTGGTGCGGAAGCCACCCTCCTGTCCTCCCGGCGCGGGAAAGCCGTTTCCGGCAGCGAGCGAATGTTGAACGCGGTTGTTGTTTGCCAACGTAAAGCCCCGCCAACCGTTGGTGACGGCGAGGCAGGTCTCAAACCATGCTCCGTTGATTCCAGAGAACCCGTAGTGCGAATTGTGGGTGGCCAGCGATGCGGTCACGCGGGCACCCTGTTCCACTCGCAGGCCTGTTCCTTCATTGCCGGTGTTGTGAGTCGTCAGTGCGGCCGAGACGATCGCGTTGTCACGCACGATGATGCCGGTGGCGGGATTGGCGCTGGTTGATGTCTGGTACGAAGAGAGCACCCCGCGCAGAGTGGCCGGCCCCGCCGCATCGATTCCCACGCAGGTCTGCTGGGCGCTGTTACTGTAAACGGACACGGCAGCCAGCATGGTGCCGGGTTGTCCGGTGCCACCTTGAGTGGAAAGGCCACGAAAACTTCCGGCCACGGCAGTTTGACCGTGAATGGCGACTCGCTCCACCCTTGACCCCGGCCCCACGGTCAGGCCGACCCCATCGACGCCACTGAAGTGATTGTCATGGACGACCACACCATCCACGTGTGAGTACGACCCTACGGATACCACGGACCCGGTTGTCATCTGATTGCCCATCGCCACGGTATTTTCCAGGCGACCGCCCTCGCCAAGGCGGATCACCGCCGAGGATTGGGAAAGGGTGTTGCTCATCACGATACACCCGATGACCCGTGCGCCATCCCCGAGAGTCATCGCAGATCGCTGGCATCCGTAAATGGAGACCGACTCCACCACGGTGCCCGGCCCCAAGGCCAGCAGGCCATGCGAGTCGGCGCTCAAAAGACTACCGTTGCGCACGGTGAGGTTTCGATAGCCGGGCTGTTGCTCGATGGCGGGACCATAAGGAGGGAAGAATCCCGAGGACACCACCCGGAATCCGTTTAAGTCAAGGGTGACATCGCTTGCCGCCACCACAATCGGGGTGACCCCGTGGGAAAGGTTGCGGACGAGTTTGTAACTGCCGGGGTTGGTGATGGTGATGGGGGCGTGAATTTCACGGATGCCGGTTTGGGCGTGGGCGAGACTGCCGGCAAACACGACCCAAAGCAGGCAGAGGCGTCCCACCGAGCTGAGAGCGGCACAATGCAAACTAGATAACATACCCATCTTTCGATTCATGGCGCGGTGTTGATATTGGCCCAGGGTTGTTGTGCGGTCATGGAAGCGGATCCGTTGAGGGTTGCCGCAACTTGGTCGTTGCCTCCGTTCAACACGGTTAAACCCGGTCCGCGGTTACGTACCACGAGATTGCGCTCGCCTCCGGCATCCACCATGGCGGCGCCGATGGCCGAGGTGTTCCGGTCAATGCGGTTAAATCCGCCGCCCGCGCGCAAGGGGGTGGTTACACCGGTGAAGTGATTGTCCAACACGTAGTTGTCGGCAAAAAAGTTCACCGGCGCATCGCGAAACATATTTCCGGCCACCAGATTGGCCCGCTCCACGGTGATGTTGCCTCCGCGTATCGTGTTTTCGCGGATGACATTGCCGCTGTCGGCGGTGATGGCGGATCCGCCTGGATGGTTGAAGGAGGAGCGAACGACGACACTGTTACTGACCAGGAGCGCACCCACCGAGGTTCCGCCGAGGTTCATGTCGGCCAACACGCTGTAACTCCCCGCGAAAACCGCCCGGGAGGAACCGCTGGCCGGACTGGGGCCGACCTGCCCTCCCGCGATCACGCCGACATCGTCCACCCACAATCCGGTGGAAATAGAGCCGGCCGGATTCGCGCCGGCAGTTACGCCGTGCAGGACGCTGCCACGCCCGCCCCGTGTGCCGATAAAACTCCCGAAAACTTGATTGCCGTGCACCCGCGTATCACGGATTACAGAACCGGCACCCGCGTTCACCCCGGAGCTTGTGCCCCCGGCGGCGCGCAGTCCGGTCACGGTCACGTTGCGGGCCAGCAGTCCTTCGCGGGCATCCACGCCGATCACCGAAGATAAATTCGTCAAGGCATTGGCGCCGATATACACATCGCGCACCAAGGCGCCTTTGCCCAACCGGACACCAGCCGTTCCATAGTCCATGATGCGCACGCCGGTGACCCGGGTCAAATGCCCGGTGGCCAGCAAGCCGATCCCGCCATTGGGTGCGCGCAGGGTGCCGTTCTTGATGGTCAATCCATGGCGACCGGGGCTCTGGGTAATGGCGTCGATTGGCCCGGTTACCGAATAGCCGTTGAGGTCCAGCGTGACAAAATCCGCACCGACCACGATGGCGGATACCCCGCTGGTTCCGACGAGGTGATCGGTAACGACATAACTGCCGGAATTCGTGATGACATACGGAAGCTGGTGGGCGGCGATGGGGATACGACCTCCATCGGCCCACGCGGTCACCGCGCTGACCCCGGCCACCAAGAGTGCGAACATGTTCCGGTTAAAATTCAAAATTCAACCTCGGATATTGCTGAATGAAATTGTTTCCCAGCGGGGGGAACTTGACTCCGCGTGCGCCGGTGGGGCCGCCGACATTGAACTGATTGGTCACATTCATGGAAGCGCTGTTGCCGGCGAAATACCCGGATCGCACATGCCGAAACCCCTGTTCGGAGTTGGAGGCGTGGCAGTGAATCACATCCTCCATCAACCCGGACACTTCCGCATGATTAAAGGCATAGCTGTCAACATCGCCGGTCACCCGGTCGGCCAGGCATTCCACGATTTGGGTGAATCGCCCCTGCGCATAAAAACCATAGAGCGTGATGTTGCGGGCGACGGAACGAACATACGAGGCGTGGTTCGTCGTGTTCTCACGCGTCGTATAACCGTAGTACGCGTGTGCCGCCACACTGCCATTTACAGAATCCACGTCGGAAAAAGCGCGACCGAAGCCCGCAATGGCTCCGGCTACAGAGTCCATGATCAACGACGCCCCCCGGTAGCCATGCGTAAATGCGCTGGTGGATTCGGATACGCGGGTGACTTCGGTGGGCGACCAGCCGGGTGTGATGGCTGGCGCAGAAATCGCCACCCGGCGCATAGCACCATCCTCGGCCAGGCGCGAGGCGCGCACCGAACCCGTGGCATTGGTGCGCACCCAATGAAAGAACGCCGCATCCGACAGCGAGGCGTTCCGCTCCCCGTACACGCCGTGCAACACCCCGGTGCCGGCGACCGGTGACACCAGATCATGGATCACGCAACCCTGCACTGTCGCATCCTCGCCGATGCGGATCGCCGCGTTGTTGCTGCTGATCGCGCCAAAGGTATAGCCGTGGATGACGGTGTCGCGAACCGAGGCATCGTTGCCCACGACAATCAGGTCGCCGGAGGAGGGTGCGGCCCCGCCACCCCAAGCCATGCACCCCTCGATTCGTGCGCGCGCCAAGGCAAAGATTGGTCGCACACAGGCGCGAAACGAAATGTCTTCAATGTGTATATCCGCCGTGAGGGCCCGAATAGCGGGGGCATCACTGCAATTCGCAATAAACCCGTTGCGGATGGTAACCCGGGGGCTTCCGCTCTGAATCAGGATGGCGCTATGGGTTGACCCGTTGCCGTCCAGGGTAAACCCGTTGAGATCCAGCACCACATCCGGGGAGCTCACCGTGATGATCGGTTGCGCTTGCATAGGCGCCGCTACGATGTGTTGCACCACCGCGTAATGGCCGGGAGCGGTAATGAAAAAAGGCGTGGTGGCAATATCCCGGACACCTGCCGCGAGCGCACCGGTGGCCAAGGCGAACGAAAGAACGATGGAAGCCGGTGTCTTCATTTCTTCACGTTGGACCAGGTGCGATCGGTGGACAGCAGGGTCTGGTCGGGCGCCCACGCCCCCCAATGTCCGTTGGTATTGTCGAGGATCTGAATAAAAATATCATCGCGGTTCAACCGGTTACGGATAAAAAGGTAGTTGGGCTCGGCGCCGGAATTTGACGCGCGGAAGGTTCCGACGTCGTTGTGTTCGATCCGGTGGGCGGCCCCGGTAAAACTCAATCCCTGGCCTGTATTGTCGAGGTAATAGGAGCCGGATCCAGCCACGAGGGGAAACCGGATCATGGATCGCCGCACCAGGGACCGGTCACCGAATTGCACGGAGGCAGGCCAGCGGGTGTCATGGACCAGCATAGGGCCCGTATTGGTGGCACTCCCGGAAAGGAACGAGGCATCGATCATCGTACCGGGTCCGAAATGATTAAACCCGGAAAGGACACTATCCACGATCACTCCACCAGTCGGTAAGAACACACGGTCGTTGAGATTGGCATCGGCCAAGACAACCGGTCCGCTCGCTGTAATTAAGGTATTGGTGCTGGATTGTCCCCCGGTTCGAAGCTCGGACATGACACTACCACCACCCGCGAGGACAAGGCGGGTCGGGTTAGCGCCGGCGATGGTGGAGGAAGCGGTCATCTTCCGGACGATCACGCCCGGCCCGGTGCGCACCAGCGAGGCGCCGGCCGTAGAGCCGCTGCCATCAAACCGGACATCCTCGGCGATGGAACCCGGGCCCAGATTGAGAACGGCGAATTCGGGATCGAACGGGGCATTGCCCCGGAAAACGCAACGCCGCACCATGGCGCCTGGGCCGGAAAATATAGCCGAGACCGAACAGGATTGAAGGTTTAGGTCTTCTAAGCGATTGCCCATTCCGGCAGAAAGGATTCCGTACCATGCACTTATGTCGCCCCCTACCTGCCCGTTGCGCACGGTCAGGCGATGCTGGCCAGATTGCTGGACGATAGCCCCGCTGGTTCCGCCACCGGCAATCCGAAACCCGTTGAGATCGATCACCACATCACTCGCCTCCACGACGATGGCGGCGCCATTCGTGCGGATCATGTTCTCGACCAGCGTATAAGCACCCGCAGTGGTGATGGTATACGGAACATCGCCCTGGTGGAGGAGGACATGCCCACCGCCGGCAAGGGTGTGTTGGCCCGCCGCGACGAATAAAGACATGGAAAGGGCGAGGATCGAAACGCGATGGCGATGATTGGATGATTGCCGGTATGGCGCCTCCATCCATCCCGGCGGGCCGGAATCCTCCTTAGCGACTCTGCTTTCTTTACGGGAAAACATCAGAACGGTTTACACTCCTTGACTATCCTCAGGCGTAAATTACAACAGTCGCGCAAAGGTGTGTAGAAAAATTTTTGATGTTTGTATCCCTTAAGGTTTCATGAGTCGGTAGAAGGCTTCGGGATCGATGGGTTGGTTGGTTACGACGAAGCGGTTTCCGAGCAGGGCGGGGGTGTCTGGCACAAACACCCAGTTGGTCGGGGCGAGCATGCTGGTATTTTTATGGAGCAGGTATCCGACATGATTGGTGCTCCAGTGCAATCGCACCTTGTCCGCCTCAAGCGGGCCGATGAATAATTCGGGGGTGCACAAAAACTCATGATCCACCTGAAGGGTGAATCCCTTGCAGCCCTCGTTGCTGTTCATGGCCATGACGACCACGGTGACGTGCGATTCGGGCGGAGCGATGAAGGAATACGTCCTTTGCGGCGTGTTCGAGGTCGGAGGCTGGCCGATGAAGCCGAGGAGGTTGGCGGAAACATTGAACGGGTCGATGTTGCCGAGGTAGGCCATGCTGATGATCGAGTCGACACCAAGGCATCCTGTTTCAAGCGTCACCACTGCGCACACGTCATTGGTCGAGAGGTTGTAATAGGAATAGGACTGGTAATGAAATGAGCCGGGGGCTTCGATGTAGGTACCCGGTCCTTCAAAACAGGAGGTGGGGGGCGATTCGGGGTCGAGGTCGATCAGACGGGCGAAGGCCATGGGACCATCGGTTTCGATGGTGTCCTCGATCGGTTCGGGGCAACGGGGGCAGATCCCGCCGCCGTCGCCGCATTCGGCGGGATAAAGGAACAGGCTCCAGCATTCCAGGGTGCCGACGTCGCCGGCAACGGTGTCCTCCACCCACAGGTACCACCGGTTATTTACTTCGTCATCCGCCATGCCGCGAACCAGCGGCAGGATGCCCACGGGACGGAACGTGCCGACATAGGGAGCGGCGGCGGCGCCGATGAAGGTGGCGGCATCGGCGGCGAATTCCGTGCGCGACGGGTCGGCGCAACCGCTGCCGTAGGATGTGCCGGGTTGGCTCAGGGCCAACGGCATCATGATGTTCTCGCCGGGCCCGACGAGGGTGACATTCAAGGTTTCGAGGTTGGGATGGGAGATGTGGAGCGACACCTCCACCTTGGCGAGGTGGCCGGTGAAGTTCTGCACGAACACGAGGTCGATCAGGGTGTCCTCGTCAGGGATGGCAAAGGGGCCATCCGAGTCGAAGCGCACGGGCGTATCGGCGGGTTTGCCGGTGGGCAAGCCGACCGGCAGGGCGTACAATGCGTTGGTACCGTTCTTGACGGTCAGGACCAGGGGGAGGTTGGTGCCGCAGAGGAAGTTTGTGGGGACGGATACCTTGAACGGGGTCAGGTTGTAGTTGGCCTCTCCGGGACCGGTTTCGGGGTATTCGGAAAAGGACTGGAGCACGATCAGTTCCGGGTGGGGGCTGGACAACATGGCGGCAATGACCGGATTGGTCTGCATCGAATCATTGTGCAACGGAATAAAGAGGTCGATGCATTCGTTGGGGTCGGCATAGCCGTCGCCGTTGCCGCCTCCGATGACGAGGTCGAGGAAGTCCTCGCCTTCAAGAGAGGGCGGCAGAATGGCTTGGCCCTGAGACAACAGGGTGATGGTGACGTCGTTGTCGTACTCGATGCTCCAGAGCAGTCCGCCGGGGCCGGTGAAGTCGCCGCCAGGCAGACCGGCGAAGGTTCCGTTGACCAGATCAACTCCATCGTTTTCGATGATGCGGTAGGACACGCCGACCACGGGCGGGGTCATCATGACGATGTCCAGGACCGCGTTGGTGAGATTGACGATACCCTTGACCGATGCCTTGCCGTGCTGCCCGGTCGTACTGCCCCAGATGGGGATGCGGAGGACGGCGCCGGGGGCGAGGTTGAGGTTCGATGAGGTCAAGATGTTGAGGCCGTCGAAACCGGTCCGGCCCGGCTCGTAGATGCCGCCATTTTGCGCGAACAGATCGCCAATCGCACCGCTTCCGGTCAGGCGAGCGCCGGGAATGATCGATACCTCGCTCCCGGCGAGGTAGCCGCGAACATCCAGGGCGCCTTCATTGATGGAGGTTTGGCCGGTGTATCCACTGCTGTTGCCGGAGAGAATGCCGGTGCCAGCGCCGATTTTTTCGAGGTAGCCCTCCCCGGCAAACTGGCCGGCGAAGTGGAAATCGCTGTCGCCTGCGCCGACGATGAGGGCGCTGGCCAGGGTGGGTAGCTGCATGATGCCGCCATTGGTGACGGTTCCGCCGGACAGGCGGGCGATGGTTTCGACCTGGTCGCCCAAGTTCCAGCGCGAGCCGTTGTGAATGATCACTTCGGCCGAGTTGGCGATTTGTTCAGAGGCCAATGAGGTTACATACTCCTCATCATCGAGCGGATTGTCATCGCCAATGACCAGGGTGCCTGCGATGGCCTGAAAGCCCGGCTTGTTGAGCACCAGCTCGCCACGCTGCACTAGGGTCGGACCGGCGTAGGTATTGTTTCCCGTCCCGGTGTATCCGATGTTGCCGGCGATGGTCACGCCGCCGGGACCGGTGATCTCACGGGCCAGGTTCACATAAGTGGCAAAAATGGACGGGTTGGTGAAGACAGCGGAACTTCCGGGGCCGGGGAGGGAGACCGGGCCGGCGAAGGTCGTGCTGAAATTCCCGCGCCGCGTCAACGAGCCGCCGGGCTGCAGGACCAGGGGTTCGTTGCTGACGGTGAGAAACGTAAACCACGCGCCCATCACCAAACTTCCGCCCGGTCCGACCACCGTGCTTCCGGACGTGGCGCCCAGCGACCATGCATTGCTGATCACGACCGGGCCGTCAAGAATTGTGAACGTGCCGCTGAAGTTGTTGGAGTGAACAAGGAAGAGCACATTGGTTCCGGTCTTGGTCATATTGCCCGGCCCGGTAACGGTTAAATCCATCATGATGGCCGAGTAGATGTTGGTTTGGACGATCAGGTGTTCTCCGGCATTAAACCCCAAGCGGCCAGTGCCTTTGAGCGTGAAAGGCGGGTCGGGCACCAAGTTGCCGGCAGACAAGTCGCCATTGAGGCTGATCGTCC
>DAOLCW010000102.1:0-10479 GCA_035327665.1 Kiritimatiellia bacterium | reverse complement strand
CCCGCATCCCGCATCCCGCACCCCGCATCCCGCATCCCGTATCCCGCACCCCGCACCCCGTATCCCGTATCCCGTATCCCGTATCCCGTATCCCGTATCCCGCACCCCGCACCCCGCATTCTTTTTCAACCTTCCTCCTTCATTCTTCCCCTGAACACTCCCTTCACATCCATCCCCACCAGATAGATCACCGGCACCACCGCCAAGGTCAGGAACGTCGCGAACAGCAACCCATAAGCCAGCGTGATTGCCGCCGGAACAATAAACGGCTCATAGCCACCCCATCCATAGATCGTCGGCATCAGCCCCGCAATGGTAGTTACCGATGTCATCAGAATCGGCCGCAACCGTGTCACCCCCGCGTCCAGCACCGCCTCCACCACCGGAATCCCCTCCTGTCGCCGCCGGTTGATGAACGACACCAGCACGATCGCGTCATTCACCACCACCCCGCCCAACCCCACGCCCCCCATCAGCGCCATCATGCTTACCGGCTTACCGTGCAATGCCAACGCCACCGCCACCCCGATTAACCCCAAAGGGATCGACGTCAACACCACCAGCGGCTGAAAGAACGAGTTGAACTGAATCACCATAATCGAATAAATCAGGAACACCGCCACCACAAAGGCCACCTTCATGAAGTCAACAATCTTCCGTGTCTCCTTCCACTCCCCGCTCGGCTCGATCGAATACCCCGGAAACCGCGAAGGTACATCCGCGAACCGCCGTTCCATCGCCAGGCTCACCTCCGTCGCCGAGGCAATCTCCGTATTCACCGACGCCCCCACCGTCACCACCCGCTCCCCGTTGTAATGCCGGATCACCGGCATCGACTCCGCCCTTTCCACCTCCACAATCCGCCCCAACTCGATCAACCTCCCCGCCTCGTTCGGCGTGCGCATCCGCAACAGTGTCTCCGGTTCCGCACGGTTCTCCGCATTCAACCGCACCCTCACCACCAGCTCATCCCGCCCGTCGTAGAGCTTCGTCGCCTCCACCCCCCGCAACCCCGCAAAAATCGTCCGCGCCGCCTGATCTACATGCACCCCTAACCGCCGCGCCTCCGCCTCTCGAATGCGAATCCGGATCTCCTCCAACCCTCCATCCAAATCATTCTGGATATCCGTCACCCCCGGGATCTCCGCAAGCGCAGCTTCAATCTCCTCTGCGATCTGCTGCGCCACCGCGAAGTCCGGCCCCACAATCAACATCTCCACCGGTCGACCTGTCGGCGGTCCCGCCTTCAATGTATCCAGCACCAACTGCTCCACACCCTCCACCTCCTGAAGCCATTCCCGCACCTCGTCCATAATCGTGTGCGTTCTCCGCGCCCGGCGGTCCTGCGGGGTCAAATACACCATAAGCTGGGCCAGATTCGCACCGTAGGTGGGAATCTGCAACGACGCCTCCCGGTGCATCCCCACATACGCCACCACCGCATCCAGCTCAGCCCCCTCCAACCGCGCCACCCGCTCATACAACTCCTGCACAATCCGGTCCGTTTCCTCCAGAGCCGTCCCCACCGGCATCTGTGCCTGCACAAAAAACACATCGATCAAATCGTCCGGGAAAATCTCAATCCGCAAATGCCGCACCGACACCGTCACCAACCCCGCGAACACCACCGCCGTCACCACAAGAAACGCATACCGCCAACGCAGCACCGGCCGCATCGACCACAGGTACAACCGTTGAAGCCCGTGCATGATCCGGTGCTCCCGCGGATGCCTCACCTTGTCCTGCCTCGGCATCCAGTCCGCAAAATGCGCCGGCATCACCACCAGACACTCCAACAGCGAAGCCCCCAGCGCGATAATCACAATGTACACCAACCACTGCAAATACTCCCCGTAAAGATCAGGGGCAAAGATCAACGGCAAAAACGCCGCCACCGACGTCAGCACCGTCGAAACCACCGGATACATCACCTCGTTCGTCCCCACCACCGCCGCCTCCCGCGGCGATTTACCCATCTCGAGGTGGCGGCTCACATTCTCCCCCACAATGATCGCGTCATCCACCACCATCCCCAACACGATGATCAACCCGAACATCGTCATCAGATTCAGGGTAATCCCGAAAAACGCCATCGCTAGAAATGCCGCCAAAAACGAAAACGGAATCCCCAACGCGGTGATAAACGCCGCCCGCCCCGGAACGAACACATACAAAAACAACAACACCAGCGACATCCCCACCCACGCATTGTTGATCAATACCCTCAATCGCCGTTCCACATAAAACGACGCATCATCCAGAAAAACAAAATCAAGACCCTCAATCCCCCGCTCCCGCTCCTCTTCCACCACCCCCTTCACCGCCCGCGCCACCGCCAGAACATCCGCCCGCTCCCGCTTCTTCACCCCCAGCACGATCATCCGCTCCCCCCCCGCCCGCGCAAACGCCGCATCCTCCGCAAACCCCCGCCGCGCCTCCGCCACATCCCGCACCAGCATCCGCGAACCGTCCGGATTCGACCGAACCACAATCTCCGACAACCCCTCCTCGTCCTCCACCTTCCCGATCGTTCGCACCAGATGGTCCCGCACCCCGTCCGTCAACCGCCCTCCCGGCAGATTCACATTTCGACGCGCAATCGCACCCGCAATTTCCTCCAGCGACACCTCCAGCTCCAGCAGCCGCTCCAAGTCCGCCTCCACGAAAAACTCCTCATCCCGCCATCCCGAACGGCTCACCGCGCCCACCCCCGGAAGTTGCTCCAGTCGCCGCTTGATCCGCTCCGCCTCCCGCCGAAGCGCCCGCTCATCCGTCCCCCCGAAAACCCCCACATTGATCACCGGCTGCGCCGTAGTCAGCGAGCGAATCCTCGGACGCTCCGCCCCCTCCGGCAAGTCATCCACCCCGTCCACCGCCCGCTGAATCTCGTTGATCACCCGGTCCACATTGTCCACGTCATACACGATCTGTACAAACACCCGCGACAACCCCTCCGACGTGATCGAACGATAAAACTCCAAATCGTCGATCTCCCGCAACGCATCCTCGATCGGCACCGTGATCAAATCCTCCACCTCCGTCGGCGACGCATCCGCATACACCGTCGTGATGAACACCAAATTCAGTTCCGTCTCCGGAAACACATCCCGCCGCAGCGTGAACAGCGTCACATAAATCCCCACCACGATCACAAACAACGTGATCATGTTCGCCACCACCGAATGACGCACCGAAAACCCCGGTAGACTCACATCCCCTCCTCCCGCGCCGCCAGCAACCGCCCCGACGCCAGCTTCACCTGAATCCACGCCCGCCGCGCCTCCAGCCGCGCCGCCAAAAGTTGCCGCTCCGCGAAATCCACCGCATCCTCATCCTCGATCAAAAATCGCGCCGACGACTGCCCCCGGTCAAACCGCACCCGCTCCCCGTCTCGCTTCCGCTTCTGGAGCATCAACGCCCGCTCCGCCATTCCCACCGCCTCTTGCGCCGCCCGAAAATCCCCCAACGCATTCCGGCACTCCCAAAACACCACCTGCAAAAGCGATTCCGCCTCGCTCATGTAGAACTCCCGCTCCAACCGCGCCTGTATCACCCGTGCCTCCGTCCGCCGGTTCCCCAGCGGAATCTCCGCCCGGAGTCCCGCCGCCCACACCTCCCGGTCCAACCCCAGCGAATCCGACCAACCTTCCCCCGAATCCCCCCGCCGGTATTCCCCCTCCACCCGTACATCCATCCGCCCCTCGTCCTCGGCCAGCAGCATCGTCGCCTCCGCCTGATCAATCAGCCGTTGGATCGCCCTCACATCCCACCGCGACGTCTCCGCATGCGCAAATAAATCCCAATCCGAAACCGCACCCCATGCTTCCCCTGGTGCCTCCGGAACCTCCACCCGGAACGTGACCTGCCCCCACCCCCGGCGGTCCACAAACGCCAACCGCCTCACCTCATCCTCCGCCCGGTCCGCCAGCCGACTCACCCGCAACACCTCCAGCCGGTAGCTCGCCAACGCCGCTTCCGCCGCATAAAGCTCCGTCACATCCACCAACCCGTCCTCCACCTTCCCCCGCAAATCCTCCACCAACTCCTGCCGGCGTTGCTCTGCTCTCACCAGCGTGTCCGCATACCCTCGCTCCGCCACCGCAACCCACCACGCATCCTGAACCTCCGCCGACACCCGCTCACGTTCCCGCTGCAACATCAGAAACGCCGACTCCACTCCCCGGTCCGCCACCGCCCGCCGCAACCGGTCCGTTCGACCTCCACGGTTCTGCATCAACGGTTGTGACAACCTCACCCCCACGCTGCTTCGATAGACCGGCGTCTCCCCTTCCCGGCCCGTGTCGAAAAAGTTCCGCTGCGAATCTCCCACCACCCCCACATCCGCTCCCGTACCCACCCGCCGCAAAAAACTCGCCTCCGCCAGGCCCGTCTGAATTCCTCGCGCCCCCGGAAACGACGCGGGCGGCAATCCCGAATCCTCATACCCCACCCCCAACCGCAACACCGAATCCTCCACACTGTCCGCCAGCAACCGTTCCGCCTGCGCCTGCCTCCACGCCAATTCCGCCTCGATCAATCGCGGATTCCTCTCCAGCGCCATCCCCACCGCATCCTCCAACGACAAAAGCCCCTCCGCCCCCAGGGAAGCACAGGTCGCAAACATCAACATCAGACAAAAAGAAAGTCGTTTCATGAATCGAGCCACACTATACGCCACCCCCCGGGAAAAAACAGGTACGAAGAACCCCCCAATCATTTGGAGTGCGGGATCTTGATCCCGCTTTCTCCTTCGCTTCTTGAAGCGAAGGCCTGCCGCGTCGAAGCTCCCAAGACTTCTGGCTGACGCATCACCCTCTTCCCAACCCCTTCCCCGCAAAAAAAGCCGACCAGCTATCTACGCCCCCTCCCCCCCCTCCGCCCCAGATCCTTCAACACCACCGCCGCCGCATTCATCCCCGCCGCCCCCATGATGCCCCCCCCCGGATGCGTACTCGCCCCCGTCAAATACAACCCGCGCACTGGAGCCCGATACATGCTCATCCCCACCGCCGGACGAAACGCGAACATCTGGTCGATCGACATCTCCAGATGCATCACATTCCCCCGCAACAACCCCAACGTCTTCTCCAGGTACACTGGCGTCTGCACCAAACGATCGATCACCGCCCCCGAAACATTCGGCGCATACGCCGCCAACGTCGCCAACATCCGGTCCGCTTCTCGCTCCGCAATCGACTCCCACGCCTCACCCCCCGCAAGTTCATACGGATAATACTGCCCCCACAGAAACAGCGTGTGCTTGTCCGGCGGGGCCAGGCTTGGATCCGCCGCCGAAAACGTCATCGCCACCAACGCCGGGTCGCGCGACGGTCGCCCACCCAGATAATCCCCATACGCCCTCTCCAAATACCCCAGATCCGGGCAAATCATCTGCAACGCCTGATGATGCGCCTCCGGCTTCTTGCGGTCGCGACTCGGCGAAGCCACATAATCCGGCAACTCCTCCATCGCATGCCGCACCACCATCCCGAAGCCATTGCCGATCCGCGACTGCTCCACCCGGGCCTTGAACGCCGGGGGCACCGCATCTTCCGGAAGCAACTTGAACGTCGTATGAATATGCGCACCAGAAACCACCACCCGCCCCGTGACGATGTCCCCGCTCACCAGCCTCACCCCCGTCGCCCGCCCCTGCTCAACCAGAATCTTTCCCACCTCCGCATCCGTCCGCACCATCCCGCCATGCCCTTCGATCATCCGGGCCAGCGCCTGGGTCAACATCCCGGACCCGCCCCGCGGACGCTTCATCCCGCTCACATGATACATCGGATGCCACAACGCAAACGGCGCCGAAAGCGGCTCTCCCGGCGGCGGACCCGACTGCGCCGCCATCCACGCCACCAGCGACTGAACCCGGACATCGCTAAACGACTGCCGAACCACCTGCCCATAGCCCCGGAACGCCGTATTCACCACATCCCAAAGAACCTTGCTGCGCTTGTACATCCGGTACCCGAGATAGCGTCCCAGATTTAGCGGACTCGGCGGATGAAGAAACGCGTCCACCATGACCTCGGCAATCGGCCCCCACTCATCAATAAACTGCCGGTACCGCTCCCCGTCCACCGGACTGATTCGGGCAATCGCCTCACACGTCCGCTCCACATCCTTGTAAACGGTTAGCGACGACCCATCCGGATAGGGTGCATAAAACAACGGATCCAAATCGATGTAATCCAATCCATACGCCCCCAACTCCAGATCCGCGACAATCGGCGTGTGATGGATAAGGATGTGGGCCGATCCCCCGAGATCAAACCGGAACCCCGGCACCACCTCCTCCGTTACCACCGCCCCCCCCGCCACCGCGCGCCGCTCCACCACACACACCCGGTAACCCGCCTTCGCCAAATACCCCCCACATACCAAAGCATTGTGCCCTGCCCCTATGATCACTGCATCAAAATCCGGCATCATTCCCTCCCCCGACCATCCTCCCCACCGACGCATCGATCAATACCTTCATGCTCCACCCGGCGATCATATCGGCAACACATCCCCCGGAAACTCAACCACCCGCTCCAACCCAACCCGCTCAAACCGCCCCCGCGACACCATCCCCCTCGCTCCACCCACCAGCGCGACCACCGCCAGCCACCCCTTCATCGCACCCGTCACATACGCTCGACCCGCGAACACATCATATCCCTTCCGCGCCACCACCGACCCAATCCGGCTGTACACCAGCCTTGCCGTCCGCACCCCCCACCCCGCCCGGGCCGACAACATCGGGATCCCCCGGTCAGCCGACCCATAAAATCGATCCGCCCGCTCCAGCAAACCCTTCAACGCCCGGCTCAACCCCTCCCCATGCTCCACCGCCAGTGGCTTGCCCAGCTCCTCCGCAAGATCCGCCGTCATCCCCGCCTCCGCCAGCATCTCATCCGGAAGGTACAATCGTCCCCGCTCCCAATCCTCCGCCACATCGCGGGCGATGTTCGTCAACTGCATCGCCATCCCCAGATGCGCCGCCGGACGAAGCGCCTTCTCCTCCCGCACCCCCAACACATGACTCATCATCAACCCCACCACCCCGGCCACCCGGTACGCATACAAATCCAGATCCTCCACCGTCCGGTAGCGCGTGCCCCTCACATCCATCTCCATCCCCGCCAAAAGCTCCTCGGGATACCTGCGGGGAATCCCATACTTGGTCACAACCCACTGCATTGCCGCCAGCGTGACCTCATCAAACCTTCGCCCGTCATACAGCCCCGCCAGCTCCTCCCGCAAAACCGCCAAGGCCGCCGGAGCCTCCCCCGGACCCGCGCGGTCCACCGCATCGTCCGCCCGGCGGCACCATGTATACAGCACCGCCACATCGTCCCGCACATCCCCCGGAAGCAGCCGCGCCGCAAACGAAAAGCTTTTGCTGTGATGGGAAATCGTCTCCCAACATTCCCTGACCGCCGCCTCGCTCAACCAAGCCTCCCCGCCGCAAGATCCTCCGCCAACACCGACACCGTCGCCTTCGCCGAATTGATCACCCCCGGCAAACCCGCTCCCGGATGCGTCCCCGCACCCGCAATGTACAGCCCCCGAATCCGGTCGTCCCGGTTATGCGGACGGAACCACGCGCTCTGCGTCAGCTTCGGAGCCACACTAAACGCCGTTCCGTGATACGAGCGCAACTCGTCCCGGAACCCCGCTGGAGTCAGCCACAACTTCGTCACCACATGCTGGCGCAAGTCCGGCATCCATTTTTCCAGATACGCCAAAATCCGCTCCGCATACTCCGGCCCCACCCGGTCCCAGTCGATGTCCGCATTCCCAAGGTGTGGCACCGGGCTCAACACATAGTACGACCCGCATCCCGCCGGGGCCATCGACCCATCCGTCGCCACCGGCGCATGCAGGTACAAACTGAAATCCTCCGGCAAGGTCGATCCATGAAAAATGTCTCTCAACAACCCCTTGTAGCGAGGCCCGAAAATCACCGTGTGATGAGCCAGATTCTCGTAGTTCCGGTCCGTACCGAAATACAGCACAAACAGCGACATCGACCAATCCGACCGCTCCAGCTTCCGCTTCATCGGAGCTGCATCCTTCACCTCCCGGTACAAGTTCGCATACGTATGGTGCACATCCGCATTTGAAACCACCCCGTCGAAATCCTCCGGCTCCCCACCCTTCACCGTCACCCGGTGAATCGTCCTCCCTCCCTCCTCGACCACATCAATCCGGTCCACCGGAGAGGATAGCCGAAGCTCCCCGCCCGTCTCCTCGTACACCTTGACCAACGCCCTCACCAGCGCCCCCGTGCCTCCCCTCGGAAAGAACACCCCCCACTCCCTTTCGAGATAGTGGATCAGCGTGTAGATCGAACTCGTCTCAAACGGATTCCCTCCCACCAACAACGAGTGAAAACTCAACACCTGACGCAAATGCTCGTTCTCCACATAGCGCGACACCGTCTGGTACACATTCCGGTCCGCCCGTAGCCGCATCAAATCCGGAGCCACCCGCACCATGTCCGCAAACCGCAGAAACGGCGTCGCCGCCAACTCCTCGTAGCCCTTCATGAAAACGTCCCGCGTGTAGTCCAGAAACTTCAAATAGCCATCCGCATCCCCCTGGCTGCGTTGCCGCATCTGCCGGTGCATCTCCTCCGAATCCCCCACGTAATCGAACGTGTCCCCATCCTCCCACACCAACCGGTAAAAGGGATTCACCGGCAACATCTCCACATACTGGTCCATCCGTCGCCCCGACACCGTGAACAATTCCTCAATGCAATCCGGAGCCGTGATCACCGTTGGCCCCCCGTCGAACACGAAGCCGTCCTTCTCATACACATACGCCCTCCCCCCCGGCTTGTCCCGCGCCTCGTACAAGACCGTTGAAACCCCCATCGCCTGCAGGCGCACCGCCGCCGCCAAGCCCCCAAAACCACTCCCGACCACCGCAACCCGCACCCCTTCTTTCCGGCACGCCATGTTCACGTCATTAACCATAACTTTTCTCCAAAGCTCGTAATTCCGACTCAAAACGCTCCACCGCCTGCGACCCCGGAACCACCCCCCGCAACCTGTCGAACGCCTCCTGAAAATGATTCCGGATCCTCGACGGAGCATCCTCCGGAAGACCCTCCAGCATCTTTACCCGAAGCACCTCAAACGACACCTGCTGACTCACCACCTGCCGGGACAAATGCACCAGATCGCTGTACTCATAAACCGACATCGACTCCGACAACAGAATCCACGGCCACGTCAACCGCCCATGCAGCAAATCCTCCCGCGCCTTTTCCCGGCGGCTTTCCGCCCGCAGCGCCCCCAAATCATCCAGCATCTGCAAGCCCACCCCCACCTCGCAGCCAAACCTCCGGAACGCCCCGATCGACGCCTCATCCCCACCCGCCGCAATCGCCCCCATCGCCGCACCAAAACCAATCAAACGCCCCGTCTTCAACTGCGCCGTCAACCGCGCCACCTTCCCCAACTCCCCTTGAGCCAGAGAAGACACCTTCTGCGACAAGTCCAACGCCTGACCGTGATGACAACTCAACATCGTTTCCGCAAGCTCCCGGTGCAGCCTCAACTGACAGGCCTCATCCACCGGAAGCTCCCGGATCAACACCGACGGCCAAAAATAAAGCCAGTTCCCCGAGTTCAGCGCCAAGGGCGTTCCATACACCCGATGCAACGACGGCGCCCCCCGCCGACTCACCGCATCATCCTGAATGTCATCCACGATCAACGAACCCGCATGCAAAAGCTCCACCAGCGCAGGCAGCATCTTTGGCATCGGCTTGCCATTCGCCATACTCTCCCAACTCATTGCCACCATCCGGGCCCGGAAGCATTTCCCCGGCCGGCTCAGAAAATACCGAACCATCCCCTGAATCGCTTCCTCCCATCTTCGCGGTGAAAGTTCCTCCGCCTGCTCCCCGTGCAACCGGGCCAATCCTTCCGCCGAGAACGTCGAGACAAGCCACTCCCGCGTCATCTCCGAAAAGCAATCCCCCAAATCCAGTCCCGCGACCGGTGATAAGACCTGGTCCGATCCGCTCATCTCACCCCCGACAAAACACCGCGCAAAGAAAACCCCGGAGGAGGCACTCCCCCGAGAATCCTGCAACGGTCAATCCACTTCATCTGCAACGCATAAAACCGTTCAATCGTCGATTGAGGAAGCCGGTAAAACCGCGCCATCACCTTCCACCGCAACTCCGGACGGTACCCTTCAAAAAACAACCGGTTCAAAAGCACCCCGAATCGAAATTGCCGGCGATGCTCCCGCTCCAACCGCCGTAGCCCCTCCGGACTCGCTTTCTCCACCACCCGTCGGCTCACTTCATCCGCAAATCGAACCGCGCATGGAAACGAATAGCCTGTCGTCGGATGGAACCATCCCCCGCCCCACCCCCCCCCCCAACACCCCCCACCCCCCTTCAACTCCACATCCCGACACCCCCACGGCCACACCCCCCCCCCCCCCCTCCAAACCTCCCCCCCC
>DAOLCW010000101.1:0-10486 GCA_035327665.1 Kiritimatiellia bacterium | reverse complement strand
CTCCGCGAGACCGAAGTCTCTATTGGCCAAGCCCGGTCTCGCGGAGCTCGACCCTCCATACCGAAAAGTTATAGGTAATGGTATGATACCAGCACAAAAAACGTTCCGGCATGGGTTGAGATGCGCTTGAATCACGCATCGTTGTCGCGAGTTTTGGATGACTCTAACCCTCCCGGCATAAATCGGCCAAACATCCCACCCAGCACCACACCGGATCATCCCCAATCTCCCCGTCCAATTCCACGATGTCGCGATTGGCCATACGGATGCAACCATGGGATGCCGGAGTCCCCAGCAGCTCTTCATGATTCGTGCCGTGAAGGTAGATGGTACGATCCTTAAAACTGTCCCTGCCATCCCCTCCCACCGCGTCCAGCCACAAGATCCGCGAGAGGATCCGGTCCTTGTCCTCCCCTCCCCGCCAAGCCGACTCCGGCCATATCCTCCCGGTAACCTGGCGACTCGAAAACTCCGTTCCCGGCGGCAAGCCTTGACCATACCGCTCCACCACCCGCATCCAGCCCGGCGGCGTCTTGAACGATCCCGGAACATCTCCCAGCCCGTGTGCGCTCGTGGAAACGGCATAACTCGCCCGAACCTCCCCCCCTCGCAGCGCATCCATCCGTTGAGCGTCAACGTCCACCACAAGCAACCATCCCGCTTCCGGCATCCCCCGCCCAAGCGCATCAACCCACAACCGGTGCCGCCCCTCCGGCCGCTCCGGACCTGAAGACGTGCTCATGACCCCAGGTTCTGCTCCCACCAGGCGACTGCCTCCTCGTTGATCCCTTCGAAGCGGGCATTCAACTTGAAATAGATAAATGCGTCGCGGAAACATGGCCTCCGGGTCATCGCTTTGATGTTCTTGGACTTAAAGGAGTGAAACCGGGTCTGCATCGCCATCAACTGGGCGACATGGTGAATGACCGCCCGGGGCACAAACACATGCTTGCCCAACCTCACCAAATGCTCGGTCACCGCCATCTCCATCGCCGGATACGCGGCGAGGCCATGCTCCATGTGATACGCAGCCAGCCGCTCATGGACCTTCGCGAACAACAGTGAAACCAGCAGATCCGCCGACACCTCCACCCCGTGCTCCCGCCAGCGATCGAGCTGCTTCATCACCCGCTCAAGCCACCGGTGCTGCACACTGTCCGACTCCAGCGCCTCCGCCAGCTCGGGAAACATCGGGGTCAGCAAACCCGTCTCAATCAGCAACGCAAACACCCGGGTCGCATTGCCGCAAAGAAACAGTTTCTTCACCTCTTCGTACATCCGGGCCGCCGAGGCCTCCCCAAGGTGATCCTTCTCCTGAACCACCGCCCTCCGCAACCCCGGCTCAAGGGAAAAACCGCACGACGCCGCAAACCGCACCGCCCGGATCATCCGCACCGGATCTTCGCGAATCCGCTGCACCGGCTCGCCAATGCTCCGAACCATCCGTGCCTCGATATCCTTCAGCCCCCCCACATAGTCGATCAACTCATACGTTCGGGAATCCAGAAACAACGCATTGATCGTGAAGTCCCGCCGGAATGCATCCTCGACCGGGGAGCCATACTTGTTATCCCGCAGGATCACCCCCGAATCCGAACGAGCCACAAACCGGTTGCCTTGAGGCGTCTCCTCCACCCCCGCCCGGAAGGTCGACACCTCGATGAACCCCGCCGGCGTCATTACATGGGCCAACCGGAACCGCCGCCCCACCAGACGGCTGTTGCGGAACAAGCGGCGAACCTGTTCCGGCCGGGCATCCGTCACCACATCGAAATCCTTCGGGCGCCTGCCGATCAGCAAGTCCCGGATCCCTCCTCCCGCGATGTACCCCTTGTAACCGGACGAACAAAGCTGATCGAGCACCCGTTGGATCTCACGGGGGATATGTTCCTCCCGGAGTGGATGCTCGTCCGCGGTTAAAATCACCGGCGGGGGCAAGTCTGTTAGTTCATCGATCGATTCAGCCATGACGACTTTCAAAGCATGGCGGGTTATTCCTCGCTTTTCAAGCGCCGTGGTTTTGCGGTAGTGTTTTTCTCAACCTAAACCGGCATTCGGGAATTCTCCCGGCGGGCCGGGGACGGCATCCCTCTACATGATCGATTTTCTTGTCATCGGTGCTCCCAAGTGCGGAACCAAAAGCTTTTACCGCTACCTGGCCCAACACCCCCGCATCGAACCTGCGGTCAAGGAAACCCTCCATTATTTCGATGCCCATTACCGTGAAGGCCGGGAATGGTATGCCCGTCATTTCCCCGCCCGCCCCCCTGCTCCCGCCGAAGACGCCCCCCTCACCGGCGAAGCAACCTCCTTCTACCTCTTCCATCCCATGGTCCCCCAACGGGTCAAAGAGACCGCTCCCAACGCAAAATTCTTCGTGCTTCTCCGCGACCCCACCGAGCGCACCTACCTTCACTTCCGCGACTCGGTCGACAAACGCAAGGAGCACTTATCCTTCAACAACGCGGTCAAAATCGAAGCCAAACGCCTCGAACGCGGACGCCACACCCTCGAAGTCGATCCCTTTCACGAATGGCAAAGCGCACGCGATTACGCCTACACCGCCCTCGGCCTCTATGCCGAACAACTTCGCCGTTGGTTTCAGGTCTTTCCCCCCGATCGCTTCCAGATCATCAAGAGCGAGGACTATTTCGCCGATCCCCTTCCCATCGTCCATGAAGCCTACCGGTTCCTCGGCCTCGAACCGTTTGAAGCAACCAACATGGACCCGCCCTACATCAATCCCTACGCCACCTTGACCGGCTTGACCCGCCGCCAGGTCGAAAAGTATTTCGAACGCTACAACCACGATCTCTACCGGTTGTTGCGGCGCGACTTCGCATGGGCCGAAGCCGACTAGCCCTCAGCCTCTACCGCGAGGCGAGCGCGAAGATCACCACCGCCGCAACCAAGGCGGCAAGGCTACCCATGCTCCACGCAACCAGACCATTCTCCAGCCGGATCAGGCTACGAATCGCTTCCGCTCCCCATGCCCGCGCTTTCCGGTCATGATGTTCACTCAGCGCGTCCCATGTCCTTGCCAGACGCAACCGGAACGGCTGAGTCGCCCGGGCCGTCCGTCTCAGCGCCGCGACGAGTCCGATATAAAGATCTCCCGGCGGGATCGTGATGCCTCGCCCCCAACCTGCTTGAAGCGCCCGGCCACCAAGCGCATACAACCCCAACCCTGCCGCCATCGGCCACAATGCCTTCCACCACGGAGTCGTCTTGACCATCAAATAGGTTTCCGGCTTGGCCAGTTCATGGGCCACTCCGAGCGTGAAGCCCATCACCAGAATCAGCAAAACAAGCCACGGAGCCCAAATTCCCTTGCCCGCCGGTTCGTGACCATGGCTGTCGAGCCCGCGCAGCGTTAGCGCGAACCGCGTCATCAATAGCGTCGTGCCGATCGCCCCCACCGTCAACAGAGCCAGCACCACATCCCCATGGGCCAGACCCGCATAGGCCACCGTATCCTTAAGCAAACTTTTTGCGATCGCCCCGCTGGTGAACGGCGCCCCGATCAACGCCAAGCCCGCGAACAACGTTCCCGCCCAAAACAATGTGTTCTCCACCCCCGCGAGCGGACGCGACGTGCGCAACCCCACACTCAAGAACAACAGGCATTTCGCAAACCCATGGTGAGCCGCATACACCAAAACCACCCACTTCATCTCCGCCCACACCGTCGGCGCTCCCAGTCCCACCCCGATCGCCGTGATGATCAACCCCATTTGACTCACGCTCGAATACGCCAGCACCGCCTTCGGGTGCGACTGGACCACCCCGAACACTGCCGCCGTCAACGCTCCCGCCAGTCCCAGCACGATCAATGCGCTCGAGGCCCCCGGCAACACCATCGTCCCCAGCGGAAGAAACATCATCCATCCGATCAATCCCGCCTTGATCATGCTTCCACTCAGCACCGCACTCGCCGGGGTCGGAGCCACCGGATGCGCCATCGGCAACCACACATGCAACCCGAGCAGACCCGCCTTGATCCCGAAGCCAACCACAAACAAACCCACCGTCAGAGGATCGGAAGCGCTCGCCATTTCCAAACCTTGGAAATCAATCCCGTTCCCTTTTCCAAACATTGGAAACAGGAGCTTGGCCAACGCCGCAAATTGCAACACCTCCCCCAGCACCGCCATCCCCAAATACACCCGGCCTGCCTGACGGGATGCCGGCGTCCCATCGTGAATGACCAACCCATACGAAAGCACACTCATAACCGCAAACGCGGTGAAAAAACTCGCCGGATCGCGGGAAAGCGCCACCCCGAAATTCCCCGCCATCGCTCCCAGAAAGTAAAAGGCGTACCGGTGGCGATGCTCGTCGTGAGCGAGGTAATACGTGCCGAACCAGCCCGCACACAACCACAGCAACGCCGTAACCCCCAGCCACAGCGACCGGCCGCCGCCCGTCTCGAACGTCGTGCCCAGCAGCAACTCGGGCCACGTCACCGAAACCGGCGGAGCCATCGCCAATCCCAACGCCGGAAGCACCGCCAGCGGAACCAACCCAAACCGCAACCGAAGTTTCCCCGGCGCCAGGGCAAACAGCGCCATCACCAGCGGCAATCCCACCGCCGCCCCCGCCACCAGCCGGTCCCACGGCGCAACCCATTCAGGCAGCCACGGCATCATCCGTACTCCCTCCCGATGATCAGGTAGGCCCACCGGATTGGACTCAACGGCGAACCCGCCATCAGACCCACCAAAAGCGTCATCAAAGCCGTAACCACCGGCGGAACCAACAGCCACCACGTGCATTCCCACCGGCCACGCGGATGGCTTTCCTGCCACGGCTGATCCGGCACATCAAACCAAGCCGTCCGAAGGATCGGGAGGAAATACGCCGCGTTGAGCAAGCTGCTCGCCGCAAGCACCCCCAGCACCCACGCATTCCCCGACTCCACCGCGCCCAGGCCAAGATGCCACTTGCTAATGAACCCCGCCAGCGGCGGCACCCCGATCATCCCCAACGCCGCCACCGTAAACGCCCCCATGGTCAGCGGCATTCGCCGCCCCACCCCCTTCAACTCGCTGATCTTGTGCAAATGCAGCGTCTCGGCAATGTTCCCCGCGCAAAAGAACATGGTGATCTTCATGATGCCCTGATGCACCAGATGCACCAACCCCCCGATGCTGCCCATCGGACCAAACAACGTCACCCCGAGTAAAATGTAGGAAACCTGGCTCACCGTGGAAAACGCGAGCCGCCGCTTGAAGTCGTCCTGCGCCAGCGCCCGCACCGACCCATACACGATCGTAATCGAAGCCAGAATCAGGAACGGTTTCAGCAACCCGAGATCATGGCAAAACGCGATGCCGTAAACGTCATACACAATGCGCACCATCCCGAAGGCCCCCGCCTTCACCACCGCCACCGCATGCAGCAGCGCACTCACCGGGGCCGGTGCCACCATCGCCTGGGGCAGCCACGCATGAAACGGAAACAGCGCCGCCTTCACCCCCATCCCCAACATCATCAAAAAGAATATCACCGTCAACTGACCCTTCGGCGCATCCGCCAGCGCGTTCAGCACCCCCGTTTCCGTAAAATCAAACGGACCGGTGATCGAATACAGCCAAAGCATCCCGGCCAGAATCAACGCGCTTCCCCCCAGCGTGTACGCGAGGTAATTCGTGCCTGCCTTCATCGACTTCTCGTTCCCGCGATGCACCACCAACGGGTACGTGGTCAGGGTCAACATCTCATAAAACAAGAAAAACGTGATCAGGTTACCCGCCAGCGACACTCCCATCGTCGCCGTCACACAGAAGCTGAAAAATCCGAAAAACCGGCGCCGGTTCGGCGACCCCTCCAGGTAGCCGATCGCATAAATCGTGGTCAGCAGCCACAACCCTGCCGACAACGTCGAGAACAGAATGGTCATCGCATCCGCCCGCAACACCAGGTCGATGTTGGGAAGAAACGGCACCCGCGTCTCGTAATTGCGCCCGTGGAACACCCCCCAGAACATCACCCCGACCAACAAAATCTTGATCACCGCACCGGAAAGGTTCAACACCCGGCGCGCCGTAACCCGGTCCTCGCCGATCATCAAAATCGCGATCCCCGTCACAAACGACGTCATCAACACCAAAAACGGAACGAGGGAATCGAAACTCACATCATCCCCCAGAAATAATTGGTTAACTGCTCCGGCATCCCGATCCGCAACACATACAGCAACGGCATCGAGGACAATCCAAACAACAACGACAACCCTGCCAGGCCCAGCGCCGCAAATTCCATGATCCGCGACGGTTGGTGGAACGTTCCATGATCGACATGGGTCAACAACCTCCGGTAGATCCGGAACAAATACCCCACCGCCATCAACCCGCCGATCAACATGATCGCCGCCCAGCTCCAGTGCTGGGAATAAATCGCCGTGGTCAACAGCATCCACTTTGCGAAAAAGCCCGCCCCCGGAGGAATCCCCATCAGACTGATTCCCGCCAACGCCATCGCGGTGACGGTAAGCGGAAGCTTCTCCCCCAGCCCCCGCAACCCTTCAAGGTCATCGCTCCCCCGCGCATGGATCAACACCCCCGCGGCAAGGAACAACGAGGCCTTGGCCAAGGCATGCGCCACCACCTGATAGATCCCCCCCGCAAACGCCCGGCTCGTCCAATTGGTATCCGTATCCCACCCGATGGTCATCAGCGGAAACATCAAAAACACATAGCCGAGCTGGGCCACCGTGGAATACGCAATCAGTCGCTTCAGCCGCTGTTGCTTGATCGCCAAAAACGAACCCCACAAAATCGCCGCTCCCCCGAGAATCCCCAAACCCTGGGCCAGAGCGTGGGTCATTTCCGCCGGCCACACCTCAATCACCAACCGCAACAAAATGTAAAACCCGCTTTTCACCACCAGCGCCGACAACACCGCGCTCACCGGCGACGGCGCATTCGAGTGCGCCGGCGGCAGCCAAAAGTGCAGCGGAAACAACGCCGCCTTCGCGATCAACCCGATCGTCATCACCGACATCGCCACCATCGTCAAATGCGTCGGCTCAATCGCCTTCGACAACCCGCCCAAATCCAGAATCCCATACTCCCCGTACAACAGCGCCACCCCCAGCAAGTAGAACAGCGAAGCCACCAACGCGATGATCAGGTACCTCATCCCTCCCGTCAGGGCATCCGGCTTGTTCGACAACGTGATCAACGCCACCGCCGCCAACCCCGACAACTCCAATGTCACATACCAGTTAAAAATGTCCCCCGACAAAAAGACCGCATTCAGCGACCCCCACAAAAACAACCAAAGCGGCCAAAAGTACGTCTCATTGTGTTGTTCCCGCGAACTTGTCCCGAAATACCCGAGGCTGTACACGCTGATCCCCGCCCCGATCAACGTCGTCAACACCAGCATCACCGCCGAGAGCCCATCAATCCGCCATGTAATCCCCAACGGCGCGACCCATCCCCCGATCACATGCAAATACGGCCCCTCCCCGATCAACTTCACAATCGTCCCCAGCGTGGACCACCCCATCAGGGCAATCACCACCCCCACCAGCGTCTTCCGCCCCCGCGACCCGAGGGCAAACGTCATCGCCGCCGCGATCATCGGACCCGCGACCTGCCAGACCTCCGGTTGTTGCCCCGTCCACATTAGGCATCATCCTCCGGCTTCACTTCCAGCGTCACCATCCCCGTCGCCCGGTGAAGCCGCGCCGCCAACCCCACCGCATACGCCGTCGCACTCACCGAAATCACAATCCCCGTCAACACCAGCGCATGCGGAACCGGGTCCGGACGATCCCCCCGCGACGCCAACGCCACCATCAGCAGAAACACCCCCGCCGACGCAATGTTCAAACTCAACAGCTTCTTCAACAGATGCGGCTTCGTCATCACCCCGAACAACCCGATGCAAAACAACGCCACCCCGGTCAACCCGAACAAATGCATCACCGTCATGGCCGCTCCTCCCCTTTCCCGAAAAATCCCGCAACCCCCGCAAACAACACCGTCAACGCCGCCCCGATCGAAAATGCGAGCAGCGTCTCGATCGCCAAAATCAGCAAGCCCGCATACTCGATCGGATACCAAAGCAACCGCCCCTTGAACAACACCGTTCCCGCCGCCACCCCGATGAACATCAGGAACCCCGCCGCGAGAAACAACCTCACCAGTGGGCCCCGCGCAAACGGCGCCACCAACATCCCGCTCGAAATCAACGTCACCCCCGCCGCCCCCAGCAGCGCCCCCGACTGAAACGCCCCTCCCGGACGGTACGAACCCGCCCACACCATATACCCCGCCGTGATAAAAATCACCGGCAGGAGAATCCCCATCCCCACCCGCAACACCGGGCTGCGGTGGATCGGCGCCTGAAGATGAAACCGCTTCTCCTCCCGGTAGTCCAGCGACCACACCGCAATCACCGCCACCAGCAACACCCCGATCTCCAGCAACGTGTCGTACCCCCGGAAATTCAACAACACCGCCGTCAAAGGATGCGCCACCCCGCTCACATTCATCGCCCCGTCCACTTGCCGCGCCAAGCCCGTCGCTTCCGGCGAAATCGACAGCACCGCACTCCCCAGCGCCAGACCCAGCGCCACAATCCCCGCCCCCAGCGCCGTCCGCTGGATCACCCGGAACGACATCCGCGACCGCCCGCTCATGACCCCTTCTCCTTGTCGCCATCCCCCGCGCCCGGCAACGAAATCTTCCCGCTGCCCAGCACCCGCAGCGCATGCAGCAGCAACGCCCCCGTCAACCCCGCCCCCAGCGCCGCCTCCGTCAACGCGATATCCGGCGCCCGAAGCCTCGCCCACGCCAGCGCCATCAGCAGCCCGAACACAATAAACAAAATCACCGACCGAAACAAATCCCGCGACCCCACCGCCGCCACCGCCAACCCCAGCATCGCCACGATCAGCAACACATCGAACACCGAGGCCAGAATCATCGCTTGGCCCTCCACAACTTGGTCCGGTTCCGGTGCGCCGCATTCGCCACCAAATATGCCGCCAGCGAACTGCTGAACATGATCAACAACCACACCAACCCGAACTTGATCGCCGTGAACCCCGAATCGGACTGAAGCGCCAACGCCGCCCCCAGCAACCCCAACCCGAGGTTATCCGCCTTGGTCAGCGCATGCAGCCGCGTGTACACATCCGGAAACCTCAACAACCCCACTGTCCCCGCCAGAAAAAACAGCGCCCCGAGGATCAGCAACACCAGCGAGACGACATCACGCACCGACATCGTCCACCTCCTCGGTTTCCTCCGGCAGCCCCGCCCACAACCGGCACACAAACGCAATCAACGTCACCGCCGCCAGCAACGCAAAAAT
Source organism: Kiritimatiellia bacterium (assembly GCA_035327665.1). Lineage (GTDB taxonomy): Bacteria > Verrucomicrobiota > Kiritimatiellia > CAIVKH01 > CAIVKH01 > DAOLCW01. The sequence goes on along the minus strand of DAOLCW010000101.1, from coordinate 1,156 downwards.
CAACGCCGCATCCACCAGCGCAGGCAGACTCTGCCACGCCGACAACACCATCAACACCCCCGTGCCCGTCGTACCCAGCAATTGCGCCGCCAACAGACGATCCGCCGGACTCGGTCCCGCATAAATCCGCAACAACCCCGCAAGAAGGTTCAGCATCAGAAACACCGCCATCAACGGATACACACTATCCATCGCTCGGCTCCTCCCATCGCTCCCCGAAAATCCGCGCCGTATGCCGCTCCAGCACCCGCGTCTCTTCCACAAACCGCTCCCGCGTCCCGCTCAACACATGCACAATCATCCGCCGCTCCCCCACCCGGCACGCCAGCGTACCCGGCATCAAACTGATCACCTGCGCCATAAACACCCGCGCACCCTCCCCCTCCACCCCGAACGAATACACAAACATATCCGGCTCCAGAGGCAGCTTCGGATGCACCGCCCGCCATCCCACATCAATTCCCCCCCGGATCGACTGCCAGATAAAATACGGAAGAAATCCCAACAACCCCCCGAGATTCACGTGACCCACCGTCACCGGAATCGGCATCAACCACCGGAACCCCAACGCCACCAAAACCACCGGCACCCCAAACCACCACCCCGACAAATCCCCCTCAACCAGCAAAAACCAGAGCGCAAACATCCCCGCTCCCAGCGTGATCCACACGCGGAAGGAGGCCACCGGCTTGTCGCCGTTCCTGGAAAGGTTGTTGCTCATGACGCACTGCCAACATTCGCGACACAACGTATCGGCCCTCCCCGCGTTGTCAATACGATCCCGACCAGATTTCGACCCAACTTAAAACGGCTTGAAAAAATCCACGTCCGGATCGCCGAACCAGCCCAAATCCTGCTCATCATGGTGGGGCGAGTACGACCCCCACCGGGATTCCGAACTCACCCGCCCATCCGCCCACCCCACATGAGCCTGACCCTGATGCCGGAAATGAACGCTCGGAATCGCCGGGTACGCCGGTTCCGGCGTCAAATCCGCCAAGTGAAACCGCGGCTCCGCAAACGAATACTCAATCAACCGCCCCACACCGCGCCGGAATTCCAAAAACGCCGCATCCGCAAACATCACCGTCCGCCCCGGCGCGGCCAGCGAGCCCACCGGAAGCCCCCGGTCCCCTCCCCGCCCCCGCCCCACCAA
>DAOLCW010000100.1:0-10661 GCA_035327665.1 Kiritimatiellia bacterium | reverse complement strand
GATTTTGCCGGGTGCGCGTCGCTCTCCAGAAATTCCACCGCAAGATCCAAGTCGCTTTGCTCGCTCTTCCATGATGGTTCTCTAGCGAAAATAAATCACTCTGAAATAACGATAGTCCGAATACGGCTCCGGCACCTGAACCCCCTCCTCAAAATCAAAGAAAAGAAGCGACTCCCACCCCTCAGGATCCAGCAGCGTGGTATTGCCTTCCAGATAAAATCCTCCCTCCGGCATATCCCCGTCCAGCCGGATTTCCATAGCGCTCCCGTTCCATTCCATGCTTTGGAGAACATGTCGCCGAGACGGTCCAATCACATCCAGGATCAGCCGGGCATCCTCCACCCGCAGATCATAGGTATATCCATCCACCACCTCACCTAACTGGAAATCGCCAAGTTCAACCGTCGACTCCACCGCCCCGCTCCAGTCCATCAACACATACGAGCCCGAGTCGAACAATCCGGTATCGTAGACATTGATCACCACACCGGTCGGGGACGTCACATGAAGCGCCCCCGCCTCAAATCCAAGCAAAGGCCCCGTCACAAACATGCCGAGGTCAAAATCCAGATTCAACCCCTCCGCCAGCGCGCAATCCCCCTCAATGTGAAGCGTTCCCGGATACGCAGCATCCCGATGAACCCGACCCGACAATTCAAGGTTCCCCGCCAAACGACCGTAGCCCAGGACACTTCCCGACAACCGCATAATCGAAGGCGTTTCCTTGATCAATCGAGCTCCCACGATCACGTCTCCCGCGAAATCGATCTCATTCGTTCCCACGATTCGCAAGTCCGAACCCACCGCCAGGAGTCCCTTGCCTTGAAAGCTGCCCACGCGGTTTTCTCCCAGCACATTCAGCCAGCCTGCATCCATAAAATGAACGATGCTGTTGGAGGAAATCGAATGCTCATAAAGATAGACCGCCCCGCCGTGGAACACCAAATCGCCGGGGATCGCAATCGAACCACTTCCTGTATTTACCGTCACCAGTCCGGAAACCTCGGTCGGCCCCGTATAGAGATTGTCACTCGATGGATTCAAAAAAATCGATGCAAACTCGTTGGCCGTTAACCCAAGCCCCCCCTCGCCCGACACCGCCCCAGACAGGTGGATGGCCGACCGGCTAACCACCGAAACCATCCCGGTCGTTTCGAGCTGGCACAAAATGAACTGATTGGCCGATCCGGCATTCCATATTCCCGGTTCCTCGCCCTCAAAACGGATCGTCGCCCCCCGCAACACATGGGTGCCACTCGGCTCCGTCAAGGTAAGCTGATGAATCGTGGTCGCCTCGCTTACATAGGGTGATGGAGTGCCCCCGGGCAGGGAGATCCGGGTCAACGGCGACGCCACCGGCGGAGCCTCATTGTTCATCCAGTTCTCCGCCTCAAACCAATTCGTCGTGCTTCCCGCCCCGGTCCACACATACTCGGTCCCGTTCGCAAACCCCGCCCACCCCAGATGAGCGAGTATGATAAGGATCAATCCCCCCCGGCAATTTCTCCGGCCCCGGATCAAAGAACATCCTCCTGTAAGCATAAACACGCTTGTCGTCATACCTGATAAGCCTCCCGCAGAAGGCTCCACCCCAAAAAATCAATCGGCGCGCCTCTGCCATGGCTTAAATTATACCCTCCTGCCCCAATGGGGCAATCCTGAATAATGTCCCCGTCGTTTCCAGGGAAACCCTCTCCCTCCTACGCCCGGGAAACAAAGCGGTCCCCGCCTCCCTCATGCTCCAATACGTAGCCGCTCTGGGTCCCCTGCGCCCCCATGTTCCAAGGTTTGGAAACGGAGGAAGGGCGGTTTTCCAAGGTTTGGAAACCAACTTGCGGGGGGTCAGCTCCCCGAGGTTCCTGCTTGACGGAAACCAACCCTACGACCCATTCTCTCCCGAGTGTTAGCGGCTGGTTAGCGAGGAACTCCTGCCCATCCGTGATCATGAACAGGCCGGCAACCGGCTGGAAAGGGACATTATGAACATTGCCACGGACATCGGTCGCGGACTCTTCGGCGTCATCATTCTTCTCGGACTGGTCATGCTCCTCAGCGTAAACCGCAAGGCCATCAACTGGCGCCTCGTCATCGGAGGCATCGGCCTCCAGCTTTCCCTCGGCTTCCTCATTCTCAAGGTCGACCAAATCCGCAACCTCTTCCAATACGCCGCCGACTTCTTCGTCGCCGTCCTCGGATTCACCAAAGAAGGCTCCAAATTCCTCTTCAGCAGCATCGTCACCGACGTCGACTCCTTCGGCTTCATCTTCGCCTTTCAAGTCCTCCCCACCATCGTCTTCTTCAGCGCCCTCACCTCCCTCCTCTATTACCTCGGCATCCTCCAGCGCATCGTGTTCGCCTTCGCCTGGGTCATGAGCAAAGCCATGAAACTTTCCGGAGCCGAAAGCGTCGCCGCCGCCGCCAACGTCTTCGTCGGGCAAACCGAGGCCCCTCTCGTCATCAAACCCTACATCCCCAAAATGACCCGCTCCGAAATCATGGCCCTGATGACCGGCGGCATGGCCACCATCGCCGGGGCCGTTCTCGCCGCCTTCGTCGGCCTCCTCGGCGGACCCGACCCGGACCAACAACGAATCTTCGCCATTCACCTCCTCGTCGCCTCCATCATGAACGCCCCCGCCGCCCTCGTCATCGCCAAGATCATCATCCCCGAAACCGAAGAGGTGCAGCGCGACCTCCTCATTCCCAAGGAAAACATCGGCAGCAACTCCCTCGACGCCATCGCCGGCGGCACCACCCAGGGCCTCACCCTCGCCCTCAACGTCGGGGCCATGCTCCTCGTCTTCATCGCCATGATCGCCATGCTCAACTCCATCCTCGGCCTCATCGGCAAGCCTTTAGGCCTCAACGAATGGATCGCCTCCGCAACCAATGGCCGCTTCGATGTCCTCTCCATGCAATCCATCATGGGCTTCGTCTTCGCCCCCATCGCCTGGGTCATCGGCGTCTCCGGCCAGGACATCCTCGTCTTCGGCTCCCTCCTCGGCGAAAAGATGGTCATCAACGAATTCGTCGCCTACACCTCCCTCGCCCAGGCCCGCGACGCCGGACTCCTCCTCGACGAAAAATCCATCATCATCGCCACCTATGCCCTCTGCGGTTTTGCCAACTTCTCCTCCATCGGCATCCAGATCGGCGGCATCAGCGTCCTCGCCCCCGAAAAACGTTCCCTCCTCTGCACCCTCGGTATCCGCGCCATGCTCGGGGGCACCATCGCCACCCTCCTCACCGCCTGCATCGCCGGCATGCTGCTCTAGAAGAGTCACAGCACATCATCGGGCTATATGGAGTGCGAGATCTCGATCTCGCTTTGACCTGCGCTTCTTGAAGCGCGGGGATCGATCAACGAATCAATCCAGCACGTAATCCAGCCGCCAATCCGCCTTGTCCTTCCACTCCGGCTGATCCGCCTTGCTCAAGATGCAATTCCCCAACACGAGGTAATCCATCTCCGTCCGCATAAAGCATCGGTAGGCATCCTCCGGCGTACACACGATCGGCTCGCCTCGCACATTAAACGACGTATTAATGATCACCCCGTACCCCGTGATCTCCTTGAACGCCTTGATCAAATCGTAATAGCGTGGATTCGTCTCCCGGCTCACCGTCTGCACCCGGGCCGAATAATCCACATGGGTGATCGCCGGAATGTCCGAACGAACCTGGTTGATCCGCTCCCGGATCGTCAACTTGTCCGCATCCTCCCGGCCAATGCACCGGCCCGCCTGCACTTGGGCCACCAGCAGCATGTACGGAGACTCTTTCTCCAACTCAAAATACGTATTCACATCCTCGGCCAGACACGACGGGGCAAACGGACGGAACGACTCCCGGTACTTGATCTTCAAATTCATCACCGACTGCATCTTCGCTGACCGCGCATCTCCGATGATCGACCGCCCACCCAGCGCCCGCGGACCAAACTCCATCCGGCCCTGGACCAGACCGACCACGCTTTCGTCCGCCATGATCTGGGCCACTTCCTTCGCCCACGCCTGCCCCTCCAGCTTCTTATACGGATAGCCCCGAGCGGTCAGAAAGTCCTCCACCTCCTCATCGAAATTCGGCCCTAGGTACGCTCCCCGCATCGCATCGCGAACCCCATCCGCCTGCCGAGGCTGATCCTTGTACTTGTACCAGGAAAGCAGAGCCGAGCCCAGGGCGCCCCCCGCATCCCCCGCCGCCGGCTGGATCCATACATTCTCGAACGGTCCTTCCCGAAGCAAACGGCCATTCGCCACGCAGTTCAGCGCTACCCCGCCCGCCATACAAAGATTCTTCTCACCCGTCAGCTCATGAGCATGCTTGGCCATCTTCAGAATGATTTCCTCTGTCACCACCTGGATCGAACGGGCCAAATCCATTTCCCGGGTCGAAATCTCCGACTCCGACGTCCGGGCCGGACCCCCGAATAATTCCGCGAACTTGTCGTTCGTCATCACCAACCCGTCCAGGTAGGCGAAATAATCCATGTTCATCTTGAACGACCCATCCTCCCGGACATCGATCAAATGATCATAAATCTGCTTCACGAACGTCGGCTGCCCGTACGGGGCCAAACCCATTAATTTGTATTCGCCCGAATTCACCCGGAATCCCGTAAAATACGTAAATGCCGAATACAACAGCCCCAGCGAGTGCGGGAACTTCAAATCCTGCAAGACATCCAGCTTGTTGCCCCAGCCATGCCCGATCGTCGAAGTCGCCCACTCCCCCACCCCGTCCACCGTCAGCACCGCCGCGCTCTGAAATGGCGAAGGATAAAACGCGCTCGCCGCATGCGACTCATGATGCTCCGGAAACAGCATTTCCTTCGGCTTGTGAATCCCCGCCTTCTCCAGCGCCACTTCAATCTCCAGCGGAATCCACAGCTTCTCCCGCATCCAGATCGGCATCGCCATCATGAACGACTGCAACCCCTTCGGAGCCACGCTCATGTAGGTTTCCAAAATCCGCACGAACTTCGTGATCGGCTTGTCATAAAACGCCACGATATCCAAGGCATCCGGACTCACCCCGCCTTCGCGCAGGCAGTAGTTAATCGCATGAATCGGAAACCGCTCATCGTGCTTCTTCCGGGAGAAGCGCTCCTCCTGAGCCGCCGCCACGATGACTCCGTCACGAACCAAACAGGCCGCCGAGTCGTGATAAAATGCGCTGATTCCAAGAATATTCATCAGTGTTGCTTCGTGTATTGGTTCAAGTCGGTCACCGGTTTACGCTCCACCCAGAACGACGGCCGCGGATCGGGAAACTTGCGATCCATCGGATCCTTGCCCTTCAATTTAAGCACAATGCGCCCGGGCAGAAACACCAGATAGAAAAACGGCGTCAGCAATCCCCAGTTCAGGATCAACGTCACCCAATAGGTCAGTTTAACCCCGAACCGTTCGAAACCGTTAAACAGCGGGGCATAAAACAACCCGCCCACCAGCACCAAAAACGCCAGAAACACGATGATTCCCGGCATGATCACATGGTCCAGCCAAAGATGGATCAACCCCGCAATCCCCACCATAATCGGAGCCTGGATCAGCGCCTTCTTTTGGCGGGGCATTTTTTTCTTCGGCGGAGGCGGGGCCCCGAGGACGCGCCACGTCCAGGTATTCAATGGCTTGGGATTGGTTGTTGTACTCATCGGAGATTCCATTTCAGGTAATGCGGGCAAACACTAGGCATGATCACCCATCGAATCAAGACCGAACCGGTCTTGGGGTGGCCTTGTGGTCTCGTGGGGCCCTGGATGTATTGATGTTATGAACCCCGATCCTCGATCGCATATACCTTCATGTGTCTCCACCATCCGACCAATCCGCCTCCTGCCCCAGCCCGTATCCCGCCTCGAGGATCATTTGCTGGTACGCCCCGAGAAAAAGCAGGAGTTGGTGCAGTCCGGCATGTTCTGGACGCGGCGGGGGCTCGTGCAAATCCTCCTCCACCCCCATCATATCCGCCAACATCAGACGCAGATCGTTCACCGCCCCCAGAAACGCCTCCACTTCATCCCCCTGGAGCCGTATCTCCGACGTTCCCGTCAAAGGGGTCCCCAACCGCTCCATGAAAACGTCCATCTGCTTGCGTTTCTGCTCAAGAATCGCCCCCCGTAACACCTGCTGATCTTCCGGTTTCAAACCTGGAAGATTCCACGCCTTCAAGGCCAGCCACGCCGGGACCTCCCCGCCTTCATGGCTCGCCGCCGTCAAGTGTGCATGCAACCGCCGGGCCGTCTGCACCACGATCCTCCCCTCCCCCGGGGCAAACCTCAGCACCATCGTTCCATCCTGCACACGCTCCACCCGGATCATCCTACCCCTCCACCTTCTGCAGCGTCGCTTGCAGTCCGTACCCATGAAGCTGGGCTACATGCAGCTCCGCATGCTCAAAATCCTCGGTCGCCACCACCGACTTGCCCTGCCGGTGAACCTCCAGCATCAATCGCGTCGCCCGCTCCCGGTTGTACCCGAAAATCTGCTGCAACACGAACACCACATAGGTCATCAGATTCACCGGATCGTTCCACACGATCACATTCCAGACCGGGGCATGCTCCAACGTTTCCTCGGTCTGCCCCGTCGGCTTCGGCACGGTCAACGTATCAGCCATACACCTGCCCGGATCACGACCCGAGCACCTCCGCCACCGCTGCCATCAACGTTGCATGAACCCCCGGAGCCGCTGCCACCACCCCCCGGTTCTCCCGAAGCGTCCGCCCCAGCGAAAAATCCAACTCCTTGCCCTCCACATCCGTCACCACCCCTCCCGCCTCCTCCACAATCAACACCCCCGCCGCATGATCCCAAATCTTCTCCCGGTAATCCGCACGCGTCGGGAGCCGCAAATACGCATCCGCCTGACCCGACGCCACGCACCCATACTTCGCCTGGCTGTCCAGCCGCAACGGCTCCGCCTTCACCCCCAGCCGCTGCGCAATCTGTTCCGAATGACCATGGGCCGAATGCCCCGACTCCACCGACTCGCAAAACACCAGATCCGACGCCGTCACCTGCCCTGACGCCCGGATCAAATGCGCTTGCGCCCCCTCCCTCAGCTCGGCCACCCATGCCCCATCCCCGCGTGTCGCAAAAAACAACAACCCCGGACCCAGCTCCGCCCCATTCAGCCGTATCGTCAGCCTCGGACATCCCAGTACCCCCAGCACCGGACGCCCCCGCTCCACCCGGGCCAGCGCAATCGCATACTGCTCGCCCCGCAAAAATCCCTTCGTCCCATCCACCGGGTCCAGCGTCCAAAACCCACCCTCTGCGCCTCCCTCGTCCTTCCCCCGGTCCAGTGCCCCCAACATCGCCTCCCCGTCCAGCGCATCGTCCACCACCTGAACCGCCCCCATGACCCTTTTCCACAAAGCCTCATTCTCCGGATCGCGTAAATCCGAAGCCTCCTCCTCCGCCACAATCCGGTCCTCCGGAAACGCCTTCCCGATCCGGTCCAAAATCAACGCCTGCACCCCGAAATCCGCCACCGTCACCGGCGAAAGATCGGACTTGGTCAACGCCCCCCCCGGACCCAGCCCGGCATACGCCGCCTCCGAAACCCGCGCCGCCGCCCTCACCCAATCCATTGCCTGATAGAGAATAACATTCATTGCAAGCCTTGGATTTTCATTAACCAGTCATAGTGCTTATCTTCATGTTCAAGATCAACGCCGTGCACCCTTGCGCAGGCAGCAATAAGAACATCTTGAACCGGTGCTGTATAGCCCGAAACTCGGCATTGATCGGCCAACGCATAAGCCTCCTTCCACACATCCTGCGTCATCGGCAATTCCGGCAGAGCCTTTCCCAGTGCTTCCAATGCCTCGCGATCATGGGAACTCCCAACTCCATTCCACAATTCCAAGCGAACCATTGGACACCAGGCGGCTTCGCCAGACTCCAGGAGAACCTGAACCCTTCGGCGAACGTCTGCAGAACCCTTTCTTCGTAGGGCATGAACCCAGCTGGATGTGTCAACAAGCTTCACGCCCGATTCCCTTTTCTGCGCGAAGAAGCCAAGTCGGCAGGAGACATCAACGTATCACTTCGGCCCAAGAAAGACGTTAATTTGGCCATCGCATAGCGTCGATTCATCTCCTGCAATGCAGTAATCACAACCTCGCGCTTTGTCGTGGCCCGGGAATATTTCATGGCATCCGAAAGAATATCAGCAGGAATATCAATCGTTGTTTTCATACGTATAATATAACCATAAAGTACGTCTAAATCAACCCTATCGATAGATGCGACGACGATCCACCCTACGGAATCTCCCGCCCCTGCGGATCGCGCGTGGGATGCCGGGTCGCCTCCAGCAACTCCTCGCGAATCGCCGCATCCGTGATGTGCTCAAGATCCTCCGAGGTCCGGTGGGTATGATCGGTGCGAACATTCACCACCCCGTGCAGATAACTTTCCCACAGCCGGTGATCCCGAATCAATCCCTTGGCCTGCTCCATCCCCGACTCCGTCAACCGGAACCCGCTCTCCTCGATCCGGATCCTCCCCTGCCCCAGCAATCCCTGAACCGCAAGCGCGAAGGTCACCGGACCCGCATGCAAAAGCTCCCGCAACCTCCTTCGGTCCATGATCACCTGACCCGGAGCGCACACCTCTTCGCCCCGGTACAGCAGCCCAAGGATGTCCTCCCGCAGGATCCGCAGGGACAACCCAAAACGAATCCAAGCCCGGCTGACCACTCCGTGCCGGGGCGCGAACAACACCGAACCCAAAAACATCAGTCCCCCCACCGTCGCCATACTCCCCGCCGTGCTCGTATCCTCGAATCCGAACCATGTCGGCACCGTGATTGCCGCAACATGCCCGAGCCCCGCCGAAACCCCCGCCACCACCAAACTCAACCCGATCATCACCCCCAACCGGTCCGTCAACTGATACGCCGTCGCCGCCGGCACAATCAACATCGCCACCACCAGAATGCTCCCCACCGTCTCGAACGCCAACACCGTCGTCACCGCCACCATCACCATCAACAGGTAGTGCATCCGGTTCGACGAAATCCCCATCGCATCCGCCAGGCTGGGATCGAACGACGTAATCTTGAACTCCTTGTAGAGCAGCACCACCACCATACCGTTCACCACCAGCCCCGCCCCATTCAACCATGCCGCCCGCGGCAACGTAATTCCCGCCAGCGTCACCATGTCCAGCGGAGCCAGTTCGATCGCTCCATACAACACACACCCCGGATCGAGGTCGATCGAATCCGCCGCCCTCACTACCAGAATCAACCCCAACGCAAACAGCGTCGTAAACACCACACCCATCGAGGCATGTTCATCCACCTTGCCCTGACGATGAATCGCCTGCGTCATCACTGCCGCCAGCAACCCCGCCAAAATTGCGCCCACCAGCATGGGAAGATTTGCCCGGCTCCCCGTCAGTAGCCAGCCCAGCGCCAACCCCGGAAGCACCGCATGACTGATCGCATCCCCCATCATGCTCATGCGCCGCAACACCAAAAAATTTCCCAACAACGCGCACGACATCCCGCACAACACCCCCGTCACCACAATCCAACTGTCCAACGGAAGCCACATCACCGCCCACCCCCCGCAACATCCAGCGGATGCGGACTCTCCGGCATCGCATCCGGCTTCTCCAGTCCCGCCAACGCCTTCAAACGGCTCACCATGTCCGCCCCCAGAAGATGCTCAATCTCATCCGCATCCCGGTCCACATGCGAAGGGGCAATATCCGCATAATGCACCAAATACAATTCCCACAACCGGTGATTGCGGGTCAGCCGCTTCGCCGTTTCAAGACCAGTCGCCGTCAACCGGATCGCCCCGACCCGCTCCCGGCTGATCCACCCCCGCCTCTCCGCCCGCCTTACCACCCGCTCCACATCCCTCTCCCCCCACCCCCGGCGCGACAACAACCGTTCCGCCTCCCCCGCTCCCCATCCACTTTCAAGCTCCTCATACAACATCCGGAGAAGATGCTGCACATCCACCCGACGCTGATACATCCTCCGAATCCACCATCCCGTCGCAAGGCCTCGCCGCGAACCAAACAACAAACTCACCCCGAAAAACCCCGCCTGCACCATCACGATCGTCGCTCCGGCCGGCGCATCCGGAGTCACCGCGCTAATCCCCGCCCCCACCCCGCATCCCACCGCTCCCAGCACCCCCGACAACCCCACCATCACCCGTAAATCATCCGACCAAAAACGCGCCGACGCCGGAGGAATAATCAGCAAGGCAATCACCAAAATCAACCCCACCGCCTGCAACCCCGCCGTGATCACCACAATCACCAGACTCATCAACCCCAAATCGATCCTCCGCACCGGCCAGCCACTCACCCGCGCATAATCCGCATCGAAACACAACAGCCGAAGCTCCTTGAACAACAACCCGCACACCAACAGCGCCCCCCCCGCCGCAATCGCCAGCAACCACGCATCCCCCGCCAGCATCGACGCCGTCTTCCCGTAAATAAACGACTCCAATCCCGCCGACGACGCCGTACGCATCCCCTGCACCAATCCCAGCAACACCACCCCCACGCCAAAATATACGCTGAGCACTATCCCCAGTGCCGTATCCTCCTTCAGCCGCGTCGCCGAACGGATCCCCACCACCGAAAACATCCCCCCCACCCCCCCCCACCCCCCCCCCCCCC
>DAOLCW010000099.1:0-10677 GCA_035327665.1 Kiritimatiellia bacterium | reverse complement strand
CGAACCCGCCTGGCTAGCTTGGAAGGCTAGAACTTTACCACTAAGCTACGCCCGCTTTGGATGAATGGGGGTGTTGTAGCTGGATTCAGATGACCGGTCAAGTTTTACTAGGGGGTGGATTGACACGGGGAGGCGGTTCATAGGACACTTGCGCCGAACTGACATGCCTTGCATGATCGGATCATGGACGTGGAATGAAGTCACCGACGATTTGGATACTAGATGATGAGGAGGCGATCCGGGATGTGTTGAGCACCCTGGTGCGCCGGTTGGGGTATGTCTGCGAGGTCTTCGATTCCCCGGTAGAGCTTCTTTCGAGAATCCGGCCGGGCGAGGTGGATGTGGTGTTTACGGACGTTCGCATGGAGGGGATGGATGGATTGGAACTGACGCGCCAGTTGATTGCCAAGGATCCGGCGTTGAAGGTGGTGCTGTTGACGGGATTTCCGTCGATTACCGATGCGGTGGCGGCGATCAAGAATGGGGCGTTTGACTATTTGACGAAACCGTTCCGGATGGAGGAGATACGGATGCGGATCGAGCGGGCGATGGAGAGCCGAGAGTTGAAGGGCCGCTTGCTGACCAACCGTTACTTGACGTGGATCTTGATTGCCTCGATGCCGCTTTGGTTTTTTCTCGGCTTTTTGTTCGCTTATGTGCTGCGGGATTTGTAGCAGAATGAAAACCTGCGCGGATGGGGTGATTGCGGGACGGGCAGGGAGGCTTTGCGGTTGACCATGGGCAGGATTATCAATCGTCTGGTGGCATGGATTAAACGAAGCCAGGGTTCGGGGTATTTGCTTCCGGTGGGGGGGGCGATGCTGCTGGCGATGGTTCTGGTAATCCTTTATGAGGTGTTGACGGGATATTTGCCGAAGGAGGCGATGCGGGTGTGGTCGCGGGCGATACCGGTGGCGGCGACAGGCCTAGCGGCGGGTTTGGTGGCGTTGGTGGTGCTTCGCATTTCGCGGCAGTTGACGGCGGAAACGTTGCAGGAGGCGGAACGCCGGCGGCATGCGATGGGGGAGCTGGAGTTCGAGCGGGAGTTGAATCAAGCGCTGATTGAGGGGACGCCGGACCCGATTTATTTCAAGGATCGCCAAGGGCGATTTATCCGGGTCAATGAGGCGATGGCTCGCGCGTTTGGGGTGGGAGCTCCGAGGGACGTGGTGGGAAAGACGGAGGCGGACTTTTTGCCAGAGGATGAAGCGTCGGCGGCGGCAGAGGAGGACCGGCGGGTCTTGGAGTCGGGCGAGCCGACCACGGGTCACGAGGAGGTTCGACACCTTGTTCAGGGGGAGGAGTCATGGGTGTCGGTGACGCGGGCTCCACTTCGGAATGTGCGGAATGAGGTGATCGGGACTTTTGGGGTATCACGGGACATCTCGGAGATCCGGCGGACGAATGCCCGGTTGCGGGAGTTGTCGCAGGCGGTGGAGCAGAGTCCGAGCGTGGTGTTGATTACGGATATCCAGGGGGACATCACGTATGTGAATGCGAAGTTCACGAGTTTAACGGGGTACGGGGCGGAGGAGGTCTTGGGCAAGAATCCCCGGTTGCTGAAAGGGGAGGATGCTTCGCCGGGCATTTACAAGGACATGTGGGAAACCATCGCGGCGGGGCGGGCGTGGACCGGGGAGATTCTGAACCGGAAAAAGAACGGGGAAAAGTATTGGGGGTTGGCGTCGATCTCTCCAATTCGGGATGGAGAGGGCCGGATCACCCATTACCTGGAGGTGATGGAGGACATCACGTCGCGGAAGCGCGCGGAGGAAGCGTTGCGTGACCGGCTGGAATTTCAGCGGCAATTGATGGATGCGATTCCGATTCCGTTGTTTCAGAAAAACCGGGCCGGGGCCTATCAGGATTGTAACCGGGCCTTCGAGGCGTTTATCGGGAAGGCGCGAGAGCGGGTTCTGGGACATACGGTGTTTGACTTGGCTCCTTATCCTTTGGCATCGGAGTATCAGCGGCGGGATGAGGAGTTGTTCAGGTCAGGGGGGAATCAGGTCTACGAGGCGTCGGTGCTGCACGCGGATGGGACGTTGCATCATGTTTTGTTCAATAAGGCGGCGTTGACGGATGCGCACGGGGAGGTGATCGGGTTGGTGGGGACGATCTTCGATCTTACCGAGCTGAATCAGGCGCGAGCGGAGTTGCGTGAGCAGCACCAGAAGCGGGAAGAGTTGGAAACGATTATCAGCAACAGTCCGGCGATGGTGTTTTTGTGGCGGGCGGAGCCGGGGTGGCCGGTGGAGTATGTTTCGGATAGCGTACGCCAACTGGGGTATTCACCGGACGATTTTCTGGAGGCGGGGCTGCCTTATTCACAGATTATCCATCCGGAAGATTTGACCCGGGTGACCCACGAGGTGGGCCGTTACACCCAGGCAGGGATTAATAAGTTTACCCAGGAATACCGGGTGTTTTCCCGAAGGGGGGATGTGCGGTGGTTGGATGACCGGACGTGGTTGCGGCGCGATGCGAGCGGGCGGGTTACGCATTACCAGGGAATTTTGATGGATGTAACGGAGAGCCGTCTGGCCCGGGACCGGGAACAGGCGATGCTGCGGGGGTTACGGGCGATCTTCGGCATGACGGATCCGTTGCTGGCCTGTGAGAGTTCGGAGGAGATCTTCCGACGGGCGGTGGAGTTGAGTCGGGAGCAATTGAAGCTGGAACGGGCGGCGGTCATGATCAAAGTGGGCGAAGAGGTTCACGCGACCTTTGGGACAAATTTAAAGGGTCAAACCACGGACGAATTCGAGCATGTGTTTCCGATGGATGACCGGTGGCGGCAACGGTTCCGGATACCCGAAGCGAATGAGAAGCCATGGTTTGTGGAGCAACAGGCGTACCGGGAATGGGACGGCCGGGATATGGTGGGATTTGGAGAAGGATGGGTGGCGATTACCCCGATTTATTCGCAAAAAGAAGGGGCGATCGGGGTGTTTTGTAACGATGCGGCGATCAGCGGGTCGCCGATTGACGAGGTAAAGCAGGAGCTTTTGGCGGTGTTCTGTACGATTCTCGGTAACATCATCGCCCGGAAGCGAGCGGAAGAAGAGCAGCGGCGGGTGGAGGAGAAGCAACGGGATGTGTTGGAGCGCACGGACCGGTTGACGTCGTTGGGGGTGCTCGCCGCGGGGATGGCGCATGAAATCAACAATCCTTTGCAAGGGATGTTGAGTCATTTGCATCTGGTGCGGAAGCATCTGGAGAACGAGGAGTCGGTGCAGACGAGTCTGGAGATGGTGTCGAAGGGTATTGAGACGATTGCGGCGCTGGTGCGAAAGCTATTGATTCTGGGTAAGACGAAGGATGATGCAGGGGAGACGGTGGATTGCCGGGAGGCCCTGGAGTTTGTGATTCAGTTGTTGTCGAATCAGTTCCGGAAGTCCCGGGTGACGCTGGTGACCTCGTTGCCGGTGGAGCCGTTGAGTCTGGGAATTTCGAGGCGATATTTGATTCAAGTGTTGTTGAACCTGCTGATCAACGCCAAGGATGCGATGCCGAAGGGTGGCACGGTGCGGGTCAAGGCGTGGCGAGAGGAATCGCGTGCGCATTTATCGATTGCCGATGAGGGGGTGGGTATCCCGGCGGATCGTCTTCCCAATATTTTCCAACCTTTCTTTACGACGAAGGACACCAAAGGGACAGGATTGGGGCTGAGTGTGGCGGACAGCTTGGTGCGCAGCGCGGGGGGGACAATCGACGTTGACAGCCGTCCGGGGAAAGGGACAACGTTCACCCTTCATCTGCCGTTGGCGGGATCGTAAGCCATGAATGAACGCATTCTGATTATTGACGATGACGAGCTGGTCCGTACCGGACTTGCGGGCAATCTTTCCCGCGAGGGGTATCAGGTTATCCAAGCAGCCTCGGGCCGTGAGGCGGGGGAGAAGGTGGGGGAGGCAAGTTTCGATCTGGCCATTTGCGACTTGATGTTGGGGGACATGGACGGGATCGACTTGCTTCGTCATTTGAGGGAGTCGACGCCGGAGATGGCGGTGGTGATGCTGACCGGTCATGGGAGCGTAGGGAATGCGCTGGAGGCGTTGCAGTCGGGGGCGAGCGACTACATTCAAAAGCCGGCAACTCCCGAGGAAGTGCTTCACCGAATCCGGACGGTGTTGGACACGATGAAGATCCGGCAACATTTGCAGGATGAGCGCCGGCGTTCCGAAGCGCGCAAACGTCACCACCACGACCAATTAAGCAGGGCGGAACGGATGGCGTCGCTGGGGCTGTTGGCCGAGGGTGCGGCGTCGGACCTCGCTGCGATTATGGAGCCGATTCATTCCCTTCCGGAGCAAGTGATCGACCAGTTGGGGAGCGAACATCCCCAGCGGTTGGCGGTGCAACGGCTGGGCGAGGCGGTCGCCCGGGCCAATGCGGTGATTCACGATCTGCGCATGCTGGGGCGGAGCGGAGCGTACAAGAAAAAGCCGCTGACCTTGAACGATTTAATCGATGCGTTTATGGCCACCACGGAATACCGGAGGATTGCGGCGACCCATGCAAAAATCCGGCTGGATATTTCACTGGATCCCGCACTGCCCCGAATTGCGGGATCGGAAACCCACCTGACCGAGGCGATTACCAATTTGTATTTGTTTGCGTGTGAAGGAATGCCTTCGGGGGGAGTGATCCGGATTGAGACATCGTCGAAGTATCTCGATCAACCGGGGGGGCGTTACGGAACGGGGCATCCGGGGGATTATGTGATCCTCTCGATCCGGGATTCCGGCAATCCGGTATCCAACGACGATGCGGAGAGGATGTTCGAACCGTTTTATGTGCGCAATTGCATGGGGCGGCATTTGGTGAGCGGGCTCGGCATGGCGCTGGTGTACCGGGTGGTGATGGATCATCAGGGATTCATCGATCTGGATAATGATCCGCAAAAAGGGAACGAGTACACGATCTACCTTCCGGCAATCGCCAACGAAGAGGATACCTCCCTGGAGCTTCGCCCGGACTTTACCGGCAAAGAAACGATTCTTCTGGTGGATGATTCGTCGGCCCAGCGGTCGGAGGCGGAAGCGATCCTGACCGGACTCGGTTATCAGGTGTACACGGCGGAGAGTGGCCACCGGGCGGTAGAGATGGTCGAGGCGTGGAAAGCGGAGAAGGGGTCGGTGTCGATCGATTTGATGATCATTGATCTTATTTTGGGGGATGCGTTCGACGGGGTGGAGACCTTCAAGCGGATTGTGGAGATCGAGCCGGGTCAGAAAGCCATTCTGGCCAGCGGGTTTGCGGATATCAACCGTATCGTGGAAGCGCGGAAGCTGGGAATGAGCCGGACCTATCAAAAACCCTACGCGCAGGACGGATTGGGTCGGATGATCCGGCAAGTGCTGGAAGAGGATTAAGCAGACGGGAAGGACGAATGACGATGTTGCGCGAACGAGCGGAAGCGCTGCTAGAGAAGATGAAGGGACGTCGGATACTCGTGGTGGGGGATCTGATGTTGGACCGTTATATTCTGGGGGGGGTGACGCGGATTTCGCCGGAGGCCCCGGTTCCGGTGGTGCATGTGGAATCCGAGCGTTCGGTCCCAGGAGGGGCATCGAATGTGGCGTTGAACGTTACGGCACTGGGCGGCGTGGGATCGGTGGCAGGGATGGTGGGGACGGACCGGGATGGGGATGAACTTTTGGAGCAGTTGAGGCTTCGAGGGATTGAGACCGGCGCGGTGCTTCGTGATGCCGAGCACCGGACGACGGTGAAAACGCGGATTCTCGCCGAGCGCCAGCAGGTGGTGCGGGTGGATTGGGAGGATGCCTATACCTACTCCGGCGAGGCGTTTGAGCGGTTTCAAGCTGGGTTGCGGAAAGAAATAGCGGCGGCGGATGGTGTGGTGATTGAGGATTATGGAAAAGGTGTGATCACCCCTCAGGTGGCCCAAACCACGCTGAGCATAGCCAACGAAAAAGGTGTACCGGTAGGTTTGGATCCGAAGGACAATCATGAGCTGGGGCTTCGGGGGATCACGTTGGCGACGCCGAACCGCAAGGAGGCGTTTATCGCGGCGGGACTGCCGGAGTCGCGCCCGGTGGATCCGCCCTTGCAAGATGTGCGATTGCTCAAGGTGGCGGACAAGCTGTTCGAGCACATGAGTCCGGCGATGTTGCTGATCACGCTGGGGGCGCAGGGGATGTTGATGGTACGTGCGGGCAGTTCCCCGGTGCATGTGCCGACCCGGGCGCGGGAGGTCTTTGATGTCAGTGGCGCTGGGGATACCGTGATTGCGACCTGCCTGCTTGCGATTGCGGCGGGTGCGAGCTTTATCGAAGCGGCGGAGATTGCCAATTATGCGGCGGGCGTGGTGGTTGGCAAACTGGGCACGGCGACGTGCAGCCCGGATGAAATTCTCAAGGCGCTGCCATGAGCGGGGGCACGGGCAAGCCCAGGGTTCTCGGGGTGATTCCCGCCCGCTATGGTTCCACCCGGTTGCCGGGGAAAAGTCTGCTTTCCCTGTGCGGCAAACCGTTGGTGCAGTGGGTGTATGAGCGGGTGATGGACGCAGGTGGTTTGGATGAGGTTTGCATTGCCACCGATGACGAACGGATCGCCGAGGTGGCCCGGAGTTTTGGCGCGGAGGTGGTGATGACGCGGGAGGATCATCCCTCGGGAACGGACCGGATCGCCGAAGCGGTGGCGGGCCGGGAGGTTGAGGTGGTGGTAAACATTCAGGGGGATGAGCCCCTCATCGAGCCGGACTTGATCGATCAGTTGGTGGCAAGGATGCTGGAATCGCCGGCGTGGGATATGGCTACGGCAGCGGCCCCGATTACCCAGGCCGAGGAGTATGGCTCTCCGGCTGTGGTTAAGGTGGTGTGGGGAGGGGATGGTCAGGCGCTGTATTTTTCGCGGGAACCGATTCCCCATATCCGGGACCGAAAGGAGCCGGGCCCCACCGAGTTGCATTGGCGGCATATCGGAATCTATGCGTACAGGAAAACTTTTCTGGACCGGTTGGTGGGGACTCCGCAGTGTCCGCTTGAGGTGGCGGAGAAACTTGAGCAGCTACGGGCCCTGCACATCGGTGGGCGAATCGCGGTCATTCAGACCCGGCATTCCGGGTTAGGAGTAGATACCCCGGAGGATGTTCCCCGGGCGGAGGCGGCCTTGCGAGCGCTTTACGGGATGTAGGCCGGGGGTCCGGGGGTGGGGTAGGGATTTTCCTGTTGTGTCCGGGGGCGGATTTGGGGTAGGTACGGGGCTCGACAAATCCGGGCGATTCAATTGTCTGGATTCAGTATTTTAGCCACAAGGACCTCTGCCCTCACCGGAAATATAATGGATACGAACACGATCCCCGACGAAAGTTCTTTTCTTGCCGCCCTTTCTTCCGATGCGCCTCCGATCCCGGCGCTGCTGGCCTATTTGGAGGCGGATTACGGGAAGGGGGATGTGGCCGCATCGGATGAGCGGGCCGATGTGTTGATCAAGGGTCTTCAGGAAAAAGGTGCCATCGGCGATGCTTTGAAGGCACTGGCGATCCGTGCGGAAAAGGGACGTGCACTGGATTCAAAAGCGGCTTTGGAGAAGGCGCAAGGACTTCTCGGTTCGGACTGGGAAGCCAAGGCGCTTTTCGAAGAGGCAGGTTTAAATGGGGCGCAAACGCCGGCGAAGGCTTTGCGCCGCCTTGCAACACTCAAAGCGCTGGTTCCGGGAACCCTTTGTTACGACAAGACGTGGGGGATCGGGGTGATCGGGACCATGGACTTCTTTTACAAGCGGGTTGACGTGAAATTCACCCGCAAGCCGAATCATCAACTCAGCCTTGCCTATGCGGGGGAAACGCTTCAGCTTCTTGAGTCTGGCCACATCTACAGTGTTGCCCATCAGCAACGGGGGGAAATGGACCGGTTGATCAAGGAGGAGCCGATCGCGGTGATCAAGAAGGCGATTGTTTGCTTCGGTCCGGTGAATGCGCTTCAGCTTCAGGAAAAGCTGGTGCCGGATGTGATGAATGAGGCAACGTGGAAGAAGTTTTGGGATGCGGCACGCAAGGCCATGAAGAAGGATCCCTCGGTTTTGGTGCCTTCGAACCGGAAAGACCCGATTCAGATTTTGGATGCGGGGGAATCCGGGGAGGATCATTTATTCGATCAATTCGCCAAGGAGCGCAACCTTGAAGAGTTGGTCCGGCAGCTCGAAAAGTTTGTCGAGGAAAAGAGCGCTTCCGGCCCCACCGACGCACAAAAGGCGATCCTTCAGGATCGCCTTTCTTTTCTTGTGAAGGGCGCTTGGCCGCGTCAACCGGGATTGATGATCCGAGGCCGACTGGCGGGATTGAGTCTGGGATTGGATGATGCGACGTATCCTGAATTGGATATTTCCACGCGGTTGATCAAGCCGGAGATGATGCTCAAGGTGCTTGTACAGACACCGGTGCGGAGCACCCAGCCCCTTCTAGAGTACCTGGCGGTGAACCATGCGGGTGAGCTTCATGCGATGCTTTTGGACCTTCTGCCCCGGCTTGATGTGAGTTCATTGAACGAAGCGATTGCCTACCTTTCCCGGGCGGTGGGCGAAGACAAAATCGCAGCCCGTTTCCGCGCCGAGTTCGACACCCGGAATCCCGGGGTGGAAATGGTGTCGTGGGTGGCCCGGAACATGGACAAGATTGAATCATGGAATCTTGGGCCGATCCATCTCGCCCTTCAGTTCATGCTCGATCAACTGGATCAGGAATACAGCGGGGACCAGTTGAAGGCCCGTAACCTGCTCCGTGAGCGGTTCGAGAAGCCGGAATGGATGGAAGCCTTGCTGGCCCGGCTGGACCACAAACAGCGGGTGAATTTAATTTCACGGGTACGGATTTCCGGGGGATGGAGCCATCTGGACCGCCAGTCGTTGCTGGCGATGATCGTGAAGCGGGCCCCGGAGCTGGAGGCGGTTCTCGCCGAGCGTGCGGCGGAAGCGGCGGGGGATCAGAAGCCCTCGCGGGGACCGGTGACCTCGATCCGGAGTTACGAGGAACGGAAGTCCCAGCTCCAGAAGATCGTGGAGATTGAGATTCCCCGGGTGGCCAAGGAGATTGGAGCGGCCCGCGAACTCGGCGATTTGCGGGAAAATTTTGAATTCAAGGCGGCCAAGGACGCTCAGGCGTTGTTGTACAAACGCCGGGATGAGATTACCGCACAACTTTCCATGGTGACTCCGACCGAATTTGTGGATGCGACCACGGAAACTGCGGGTCCAGGCAACACGGTGGTGGTACGCTATCAAGACGGGCGGTCGGAAACCTACCATTTGCTCGGGGAGTGGGATGGCGATCCCGAGCGGGGAATTCTTTCTTCGAATTCCAAAATGTTCAAGGCGCTGGCCGGACACAAGCAAGGGGATCAATTGGCGGTGCCGACCGAAGTGGGAGAAGCCGCCTGCACGATGGAATCGATTTCCCTGTTGTCCGATGAGATGAAGCGATGGGTGCGAGGCGAGTAGGGCGGGAGGATGTTTGAGGAGATTCTCCAGCAATTTCTGCAGCGCGAAGCGTCGCCGCTAATCCAGTTCATCAAGTACGGGATTGCCGGCGGGGTGGCGACCCTGACGGATATTTTGGTGTTTTATCTCATCGCGTGGAAGGTGCTTCCCGCCCTGCGTCCGGATGATCCCATTGTGACCCGTCTGGGGTTTACGGTGACGCCGATCACTGAATTGCAGCGATCGCAGCGATTTATCGTGATTACGGTATGCGCGTTCATGGTGTCGAATCTGGTCGCCTATGTATCGAATATCCTGTGGGTGTTCGAGCCGGGCCGCCATGCGTGGTATATCGAGGTGGGATTGTTTTATGCGGTGTCAGGGGTCAGCATTTTCCTCGGTACCTCGATCGGGTGGTCGCTCATCCGGTTTTTCCATTTAAGCACCACGACCTCCTACGTGAGCAAGATGATTGCATCGCTGCTCATCAACTTCGTCGGGCGAAAGTTTTTCGTCTTTCTCGGGTGACGCGTCCCGCGGCGAAGCCTTCCGGGATAAGCCCATGAGACTCGGCATGATTAAATCACGAGGGCGGGGTCAGGATCGTGAGCGGGGCCGGGAGCGACGATGTTTTGAGCGGTGTCGAGTCCGGCAAAGGCATCAGGGGTCACCCATTAGAGGTTCCGGTCAGCACATAGTTTCAGGAAGTGATTGACGAGGCGGGTTGGCCTGTCAATCGTGTCGGAATGCCAAGGAGCATACGCATTGAATACGCGGGAGGCGTATATCATGTGATGTCTCGTGGGGATTGGCGAGAGGCGATCTTTCGCGGACGGGGGTGATTCTGCCTGCTTTCTTGATCCGCTGGCCGAGATGTGCGGGCGGATGGGGTTCCGGATTCATGT
Source organism: Kiritimatiellia bacterium (assembly GCA_035327665.1). Lineage (GTDB taxonomy): Bacteria > Verrucomicrobiota > Kiritimatiellia > CAIVKH01 > CAIVKH01 > DAOLCW01. Next base: position 331 of record DAOLCW010000099.1, on the reverse strand, counting down.
CTATGTGTGGATGGGGAATCACGATCACCTCTTGCTGGAGACGCCGGAGCCCAATCTTTTGGTGGGGATGAAGTGGTTTCAGGGGACCTATACGCAACGCTTCAACCGGCGGCATCACGGATTGGGGTGAGAGTGAGCGAGTTGTGGCGTTGGAGACAGACGGACCCGGTGTTGCAGACCGTGGCGTGATGGGTCAAAAGCCGAAGCGTGGCGAGCGACGAGTGGGTGAGCGCAAAACTGGAGATGGGCAGCCGCAGCAATATCCACCGGGCCGTAAAAGCGTATCGGGCACCCCGAGATCGAGTTCGGTCGCGATTAAAATCCGAGTTGC
>DAOLCW010000098.1:0-10775 GCA_035327665.1 Kiritimatiellia bacterium | reverse complement strand
AGCGCGTGCCTCACATGCACGAGGTCACTGGTTCGAGCCCAGTATCGCCCACCATATTATGGAGACAAGCCGCCTTGAGCGGCTTGTTGTCTTACGAGAATGCTCAGGGAGTTTGTGATGGGATGTCTGACAACTCGATTGCCTCCAGCCGCAGATCTCTTGCCGTGAACATGCCCCCGGTTTCCGCCCCCCTTATAGGTCGGGCTCCGGTTTTTCGTTTGGGGCCGAAGTTCCCCCGGTGGGACCGGAAGACGTTCTCAATGAACTCCCGGCTGCCCAGAGCCACCCCGTCGCTGAAATACCGCACCCGGCAGCGGAGGAGCTCGCTTGGGGTGAGTTTGCCTCCCTCGGCGAGAACGGCTTTGACCCGCTCCCGGGTCATTCCCGGCTTCGATGCGTTCGCCTCGCCCCGGGCATGCAGATACAAGCGGTAGGCCGGCCCCGCCGCGCGCCATTGCGCACCTTGTCCAAGGCTTTGCGCCACCTTCGCCAGACCCTCCCTGGCCACGGTCATTCCCGCCACCGCCTCGCCATAGCCGCAGAACCGATAGTCCTTCGGATCCTCGACCAATCCCGCCCTTACCGGGTTGAGGTCGATGTACGCCGCCATGGTGGCCAGCACATTGCCCCGGCCTTCTACCAGCACACTCTTGAAACGCTCTTCCCACAGTGTGCCCCGGCGATTGTTTTTGCGGTTATACCATTGGGTAAACCTCTGCTTGAGGGTTTTGAAAAACTCGGACACATCCCCCATCCGGTAGGTGAACGAACCCTTCAAGCGCTCGGCTTCCTGCGCGAAGCCTTCCGTCCGTAGCTTGCGCAGCTCCCCCATGATCTCCCCCGCCCTGCTTTTCGTATAAAGTGCCTCCAGCCGCCGGGCCAGCTCGGCATCGGAAATCTCCCCCTGCTCCGGTACATACACCAAAATGTGGAAGTGGTTGCTCATCAACGCATAGGTAATAATGCGTACCCCGCAAAACGTCTCGCACGCCCGCATGATCTTGCGAAACACATGCTTTTCGTGGTCCCCGAGTAGAAACCTCCGCTCAATCACCCGGCTCATGCCGTGGTAATACCCCGACCCATCTGCTTTCACCCGCGATGTTCTCATTCGATCCGTCTCCTTATTCGAAGGATGTGACATTAACTCCAACCCGCCCTGCCAATGAACCGTTTGCCTATGAATGCCTATGAACGTTCCGTTAATCGTGAGTCCGGTGATTCGTGTAGTCAAGTCGATATATGGTGTGTCCCTAAATGGGTATTTGAAAAACATTGTCAGCGGGAAGGTTGGGGGTAAAGTACCCGGACGAATACGAGAACGATGAGGACATGATTTGAGATGAAAATCCACGAATATCAGGCGAAGCAGTTGTTCCGGGCGCGAGGGATCGCGGTTCCGGAAGGAGATGTGGCGGAGACACCGGAGCAAGCCGGGGAACTGGCGGGTCGTCTTGGCGGCTTGGTGGCGGTGAAGGCCCAGGTTCATGCGGGGGGGCGCGGGAAGGCGGGCGGAGTGAAGTTGGCCCGGAGCCCGGAGGAGGCGGCTGCGGCGGCCTCGGCGATCCTCGGGATGGATATCAAGGGATCGATCGTGAAGAAGGTGCTGATTGAGAAGGGGTCGGATATCGCAAGGGAGGCGTACATCGGGGTGACGATGGACCGGAGTACGAAGTCGCTGCTGTTTATCGCAAGCGCAGCGGGGGGAGTGGATATCGAGGAGGTGGCGGCAACGACGCCGGAGAAGATTCTGAAGGTGCGGTCGACGGACCGGGTGTTTCCGGCGGAGGCGCTGCGACCGGTGGCGGAGGCGGTGTTTGAGTCGGCGGAACCGGCAGGGCAGGTGCTGGCGATTCTGGAGAAGTTACACGCGATGTTTCTGGAGACGGACAGCTCGCTGGTGGAGATCAACCCGCTGGTGCTGACGGGTCGCGGCGAGGTGATCGCCCTGGATGGCAAGGTGAATCTGGATGACAACGCGCTGTACCGCCAGACGGAGCTGCTGAAGCTGCGCGACCTGAGCGAGGAGAATGCGAATGAGATCCTCGCGAAGGAAAAAGGGTTGAGCTTTGTTCAGCTCGATGGGGATATCGGATGCATGGTGAACGGGGCGGGCCTGGCGATGGCGACGATGGATATGATCAAGCTGTTCGGAGGGGAACCGGCGAATTTTCTCGATGTGGGCGGAAGCTCAAATCCGGAGAAGGTGGTGAGCGCGTTTGAAATCATTCTTTCGAATCCGTCGATCAAAGCGATTTTGATCAATATTTTCGGGGGCATTACGCGGTGCGATGATATTGCGCGGGGGATTCTGGAGTCGTACCAGCGGATCACGATTCCAGTTCCGGTGGTGGTGCGGTTGACGGGGACGAATTCGGAGGAGGGGCTGGCGTTGTTGAAGGATTCACCGCTGATTCCGGCGTCGACGTTTGCGGAGGCGGTAAAGAAGGTGATCGAGGCTTCGGGCGGAACGGTCCGGGAGGATGCATAAGATGAGTATTTTGATTGATGAGTCGACGAAGGTGTTGGTGCAGGGGATCACGGGGCGCGATGGTTCGTTTCATGCGGGCCAGATGAAGGCGTATGGGACGCAGGTGGTGGGAGGGGTAACGCCGGGGAAGGGCGGCCAGGAGGTTCATGGGATTCCGGTGTTCAACTCGGTGCAGGAAGCGGTGGATGCGACGGGGGCAAATGCGACGGTGATTTATGTGCCGGCGAAGTTCGCGAAGGATGCGATCTATGAAGCGGCGGCGGCGGAGATTCCGTTGATCATTACGATCACGGAGGGGATTCCGGTGCTGGATATGATGGATGCGTACCACCATGTTCGGGAGAAGGGACTGCGATTGATTGGGCCGAACTGCCCGGGGGTGATTTCGCCGGGGAAATGTAAGATCGGGATCATGCCGGGGCAAATCCATGCGCCGGGCGAGGTGGGGGTAATTTCGCGGAGCGGAACGCTGACGTATGAAATTGTGTATGCGCTGACCCAGTTGGGGAAGGGGCAGTCGACGTGTATCGGGGTAGGCGGGGATCCGATTGTCGGTTCGACCTTTATGGATCTGTTGCCGCTGTTCGAGGCGGATGAGCAGACGAAGGCGATTGTGCTGGTGGGGGAGATCGGGGGCGACGAGGAGGAGCGGACGGCGGAGTTTATCCGGCAACACATCACCAAGCCGGTGTTTGCGTTTATTGTCGGCCATACGGCCCCGGAAGGGAAGCGGATGGGTCACGCGGGAGCGATTGTGTCGGGAGGCATGGGCACGGCGGGGTCGAAGATCAAGGCGTTTGCCCATGCGGGGGTCCCGGTGGCGAATACGATCGATGAGCTGGCGGAGATTACCGTTCAGGGGCTGAACGGGCTGGGTTGATCGTCGGGGATGCGCTCGTCATCCTGTAGCCGCGTTGGCAACAACGCGGTCTTCATCATGGCGCGTCTGAAATCCGCGTTGTTGCCAACGCGGCTACGGATTTTTTCCTTTTCATTCCCCGTTTCCAAGGTTTGGAAAACTCTTTGCTCCTGATTTCCACGAAAAGACAGAGGAAAATGATAAGTGGGGTTTTGTGAGAAAAGGCGGGAAGAGGCGGTAAATGCGGAGGTTAGACATTCTGGCGGCATGGGCTTGACGTGATAGAGGAATAGCCCGAAGACGCGGATAAATCAATGTTTTGATAATCGGGACTGACCGTTTTAGGCGGGTTTAAGGGCGGTCTAAAGGTCCTTGGCGCGGCGGACGTGGTACTCTCTGTCCCACCGCTTGCTGCCGAGGCCTGGCTTGCGGGTTTCTAGCTGGCCACGGCTCGCCAGGATGCGGCGGCGATGGGTGTCGAGGGCCATGAAGACGGGGGCCAACAGGGATGCTGGGCAGTCCTCTAGGGTGTCGGGGATCTGCATTTGGGCGCAGACTCCTTTGACGTAGGACCATGGCAGACGGGTGTTTTCGAGGTCACCGATGGAGCGGAGGGCGTCCTTGATGAGCTTGCGGTACCGGCGCTCTACGGCCGTCGAAAAGTAACCCATGGCAACGTCGTTGCCGGCAATGATGGCCCAGTGCAGCATTACTGCGTCGTAACCGGCGACGTGGTCGAGATCGCGGATGGAGCGGATATCTTTACCCAGGCCGGACTGCTCACAGACCTGGGCCATCTCGTCTCGGTACCAAGCGTCCTTTTGCTCGGCGTTATCGTGGAGCCCATTTTGGGCACAATGCTCGACCCAGGCGGCCTGCATGGCAGGAAAGAATTTCCGGCGCTGGGCAGAGGTGAGCATGAAAGCCTCAGTCGATGGCGGCGATGTCGAGGGGTATATTTCGCGGGGTGTGCGAGACGCCTTCGCGGTGGATTACACGGAGATAGGCTTTTGAGCCGATCTGACGTTCGCACTCGGAGATGATCTTGCAGGCTTGCGCCCACTTGGGGTGGCGGACCTTGTAATTCCGCAGGTCGCGCACTCGCTGCATGTCGAGGCGGCCTGACTTGCGGGGGGTGAAGGCTTTGGTGGCGATCTCTACCAGGTCTTGCAGGTCACCGTCGAGGCCCTCGGCGCGTTCGCGGATGGCTTCCATGATGAGGGTTTGGGCGAGTTTGAGTCTCTCGTCGAACTCGGTCTTGGGCTGTTGGTCGAGGCTGATGGTGATTGAGCCGTCAAAGGAACGGAACTGCAGGTTGCCTTTTGCACCGCCAAGACTGATCCCCGCCTCTTTTTCGGCGAGAGCCTGAAGGGCTTCGATGTCGGACAGGGTCTCGGCCTTTACGCGGGCGAGGGTGTCGTGCGCTTTGAGCCATCGGGCGAAGATTTTCCGGGCGATGGCGTCGCGTTTTTTGTCGTAGGCTTTGATGTAGCGGGCAGGGACTTGGTTGCCTTGGGCGTCGGTATAGGTGGTGGTCATGTTGGTTCCTTAGTGTTACGGGGTTAGAAGAGTTCTAGCTGAAGGGGTTGATGGTTTCGTCCGTGCCGCTTTAGCCAGGTCTGGGCGCTTGCGACGTGCTTCAAGGTATAGAGCTGATTCCGGTGGCCATTGCAGCAGGGCCGAGATGAGCGGCGCATGCCACCGAAGATTTCCCTGGCGGGGTCGGACCCGCGCCAGGGTTCGATGATGTTGGCAATGGCGAGAGCCTTGATGGCCGCTCCGACGGTCGTTTTGTCGCCAGGTTGGAAGGCTTCATCGACATCGTCGTTGTTGAAATAAACCACGCCTCGACGCAACAGGTCCAAGGCGGAGGTGAGAAGAGCGGTCACATAGTCGTCGATGATGTCCGACTTCCAGACCTGCTTATTGATGATGGCGTGGTCGAGGTTCATTTTTTTACCTGGGGCTTGGGTGTGACTAGTCTCCACTTGGCCTTGAGGACTTTGATGGCGTAGGCGACATCGTCGAGGGTGGCGTCGCGGTCGCGGACGCGGTCTTGGAGTTCTTCGCGGACGCGGACCACGAAGCCATAGGCGGCGAACTGATTTGCCTGGTCAGCGATCATCCTGGATGCCTCGGCGAGCGTGCCATTGAGGCTGATCCCGGAGAGCATCTCAGCCACTTCAGCAGGCTTGACCGGCTCGTTGGGAATTACCGCGATAGAGCGGCGGACCATTTGCGCGGATTGCCAGTATGACTTTTTATTCATCTCGTCATAGAAGGCGGGAATCGCGCCCAGGTAGACAGGGACAAGGGTCTTGTCGCAGATGTCCCTTATCATGTTGCAAGTGTGCGGTCCGATGGAGTTGGCGTCATCGATGCAGAGCATTTTGCAGCGGCTACGTAGTACCTCGAAGAGATCGTCCTCGACGTGACGGGTTGAGCGCCAGGGTCCGGACGCGCCGAGAGCTCGGCATATTTCCGCGCATCCGGCGAAGTAGCTTTTTTTCCAGGCTTCCGTGGCCTTGACCACGGTGGCTCCGAACGTACTCCGGAGATGGTCGCAAAGGGCCGATTTGCCCGAGCCGAACGGTGCGAGATGGATCACAAGGCGAAGGTTGTCGCGCCGGGCCATGGCATCGGTGAGGGCCTTGATCACGGCTTTGGCGCTGTCGGTGACCAGATAGGTTTCCGAGAGGGCTGGGAGGGCGTTGTTGCGGGCCTCCATCATCCTTTCGAGGCGGCGGAGATCCTGCTCGAAGATGTCGAGGGCGCCGTTGACATCGCCGGTGTATTTATCCAGGCGGAGGCGGTCCCACACGGCGTGGGACCGGGAGAGATGCATTTGGGCGAAGCGGGTGTCAGGGATGCCGAGCGCGTCGCGTATTTCGGCGAGGCGGTCGAGGATCCACCGGCGCTCGGGCGGGACGATCTTCGCGGGGTACTTTTTCGAGGGCTTCTTTACGGGCGTGGTTGCGGTCATGGTTTTGGTTCCTTTCGTTTTTGCGGTCAAGAGTCGGGCCTGTTGTTGATTTCCTGCACTACACTGATCTCGGCGATGTCGTCGGCCTCGGACCGGGGCTTGGCGGTTGCGCCGGCGGCGGCATGGGCGAGCTGTACGACGTGGGCATTGTTGGCGCGGTCCTGGGCGGCGGCCCTGGTGATCGCGGCGCCGCGTCGGGCGAGCGGCCGCAGGAGGCGGCCCTCGAACTTGGCGGACTCGGCCTGCATGCGCTTGACCTCTTCGAGGTCGGCGCGGGAGACGGTTTCCCAGAGCTTGCAGACGCCGAGGAACGCACCTTCGTCGCGGCCGGATTTGGAGATGTACATAAGCCGGGGATCGAAGGGATTGACGTGGGCTTGCCAGCAGGTACCGGGCGGAAGGATCTCGATGCGGCCGCTGGGGGTGATCATCTCGTTGGTGTAGCGGAGGGTTTCGATGGACAGGTCCTCGTCGCTGATGACGATCATGGCGTTATCGCCGACGGTCACAGGCCGGGCGCCGTCCGGGCCGAGGATCATGGGCACGGCGTAGTGCGGGAGGCGCTTGAGGGTTGGCCGCCCGGTCTCGAACACCTCGCGCGGGGACATCAGCCGATGAATGACGTTGCCGGGTTTGCGGAGGATGACATCGAAGGCGGCCCGCTCCTCGGGCGATGCCTGGTCATAGATCGACCCATCGAGCGGGGCAATGCCTGGGGAAAGGCGGAACATCCACTTTACCAGCCCGGCCTGCTCAAAGCCCTCGATGGTGTGGTTGGTCCGGTCCTCGATGCGCTGAGTGACCTGGTGGAAGAAATTTGCGTAGGAATGAAAGGGAGTGATCGGCCAGCGGATTTGCTCGATCAGGTGTTCGGGCATCGCGGCACAAGCGCGGATAAGGGTTTCGTTGTAAGTGGACCGTCCGGCGCTTTCCTCGGGCGCGTGGTTGCGGTCCTTTCCGGTCTGGCCAGGGATCAGGAATTGGTCGGCCATCTCGTTATGACTTAGGGCGTGACGCGATTCGAGGGCAGCCTTGAAGTTCGGATTGCCTTTCGCGGGGCCGTCGTAGAGGCCGGGGATGGATGCGCGGCGGTCGATGCCGGACTGGTTGATGTCCACCATGCCGGCGGTCAGTTTGCGGATGATGTCGATGCACCAACCGGGCAAGCAAGCCGTACCGTGCTCGAGGACGAAGATGGTTCCGCCTGGACGGTACCCGATGTTGCAGAGGACATGGGCGACGAGGAAAAGCATGTCGCGGGCGGTGAGCTGCTTCCACTTGTCGCCCTCCTGGATCATGGGTTTGAGGCCGTAGGCGAACTTGTGGGCCGAGTAGAGGTCCAGCGCGGCGAGTTCCAGGGGGCGGCGGCTGCGGCGATTGACCCCCAGCAAGTTGACCTCCGCGTCGTGCCACACGTCGTCGAAAATCACATACTGCATCACTTCCAGGCCGACGCGGGTGGTAAAGACCAGGGGCCGGAGGTTGCGGGCGGCCTGTCGGCCCACCGACGCGGCCACCTGCTCGAATTTTGTGAGCTTGTACAGCATGAAGTTTGAGTAGCTCCAGCCCTTGGGGATGAAGTCATGCGGGCAGATTGGCGGGGGTTGCTGACCGGGGAAGTCGCGGCGCCAGAGGTCCAGCCAGGAGCCGATGTGGTCAAAGACCGCACCCTCGTGGAGGTCGCGGATCATTTGCCGGTGGGCGGGCTTGAACTTGCACCGCTGATTGCGCTGCATGTACCAGCGGAAGAGCTCGATCTCGTGCTTGGTGACCTTCGGCCGCTCCTCGAACTTTGCGCGGTAACACGCCTTGGTCACGCCGAGAAGGCCATCCGCCTTGAAGGCATAATACCGCCGGTTGATCTGCGCGACCGAGAACCCCTTGCGGAACCGGTACTCGGCGGCAATCTGCTTGACCTCCTGGTCCTTGCGGTCCGCCTCGTCGATGCGGCGGATGATCGACTCCCACACCGCCAACCGGTCCCGCTCATCCTGGGGAAGCATCGCCCAGAACAGCGCATCCGGTTCCGACAAGGTATCGACCAGCGCGATCATTTCAGGACCTCCTTGAGGGCGGAGCGCACATCCATCAGCGTGGCGTCGATCTGTTTGATTTCCTCCGGGGTGAGCAGCGCATAGGTCTTGCGGCGGAAGACGCGCTCGTTCAGTTCGCCGATCAGGCTCGTCCACCACACCCGCGCGACATCCGTCTCTCGCTCCACGGTCGTCATCTTCCGCCCCGCGCCTTCGCGGGCGCCGCCCCGGGCCTTCGGCTCCGCCACCCCGATCCGGTAGGCGCTGATGATCTGGGTCGCGCTCCGCCCGTCCACCATCGCTTCGATCTTGTCTCGCAGCTTCCGGTACTTCGGCGGGAGGTCCCCCGGATTCGCCTCCAACATCGCCACCAGGTCGGTCTTTACCCCGATCTGCATCGACTCCTTCACCGCCTCGGCAAGCTGCATCCAACGGTAGGCGGTAGCCTGTGAAATTGACGTGCAGTTTTCGCTGAGCCATTCCGGCAGTGATCCGCCGCCCGAGCCCGGTCCGCGTGTGGGCAAGTTGTCTTTCCGCTTGGCCGCCCATATGGCATCGCGGACTTGGAGGATCATCGCGCCGAATTTCAGTTGCTCGTAGGCTCCAGCCAGGGCCTTGCGGTATTGGGCTTCAAGCTGGCTGGCGATGTCTTTGACCTGCGATTTGTCGTAGGGGTCGAGGACGGAGCGGACGGGGTTAGTCTTGGCCGGAAGGTTGGGCATGGGCGTCTCCTTGGGGAGTTGGGTTGAGGGGGATGAGGCCGAGGTTGATAGCGTCCACGATGATGATGCGTTCGAGGGCGCGCAACTTGCGGGGGGTGGCGTTGGCGACGGCGAGGTTGAGGGCGCCCTTGGCGTCGTCGCGGCGGATGAGGAGATCGGTCATTGGAGCACCTCGGTGATGTCGAGAGCCTGGGGATCGTCGGTTGAGTTGTCGTCGTTCCTTCCTTTGAGGTAACCGGCGTAGTACGAGAGCCCGGCGATGAGCAGGCCGAGGGCAAAGACGCAAGCCGCGCCAAGGACCGGGCTCATGACGCACCTCCCGCCTTGGATAGGAAGCGGGGGGCGGGCAGGGTTCGGAGATGCTCGATCACCCGGAGGGCGGCGGCGTTGTCCGGCATGGCGATCTCGGCGGCGAGCACGGCGCGGGTGAACTCCTCAACTTCCCGGCGGTAGTCGAGGAGGGCGCGTCCGGATTCGGTGTCGGGGGTGACATCGATGGTTTCGGCATGGAGGCGCGACTGGGCGTCGGCGAGCATGCCGGTGATCTCCCGGAGGCCGGAGGAGATCACGGCCACGGTCACAATGGCCGCGCCCAGGCGGGCGCGGTCGGCAAGTACTGCATTCATGGTTCAGGTTCCTTTCTGGTTGGGTTCTTCCGCAGGGAAAAGTTCAAGCTGGCGCTCAGCCAGGGAATGTTCGGCCGGGGCGCGGAGGCCGAGGGCGCGGCGGCGCAAAAAGGCGATCAGGCTCTCCCGGCCGATCACCCAGTAGCTCTTGCCGCCGCCCCCGAGGTCGATGCCGCTCACCTCGCCGGAAAGCAGCCAGCCCTCCACCACATCCCGGTGGCGGTTCAGGGCGACCACCACATCGGGAAGCGGTAGCGGATCCCCGGCAGGCAGCCGGGAGATCAAGACCTCCACCGGGTCAAGTTCGAGCGGCGTGGGCATGGTCAGATCACCCCCATCTCGACCGCCTTGCGCAGGCTGTGGAGAATCACGTTTCGGCGGCCTTCGTCGCGCATGTAGTAGCGCGGTACATCGTCGGGCTCGACAAGGTTGATCCTCACGAGGGGTTCGCCGACCAGCATGGGAGGCCCGCCCGGTTCCAGGCACACGTAGATACCGTGGTGAGGGCATTGATCAAGATGGACGGTGGCAGGGGCGAAACGAATACTCATCCCCGCCCCCTTCCCGCCCGATGGCCGAGTTTGGCGAAGTACTGCTCGATCCTCGGGCTCTTCCGCTCCCCGGTCAGCACATACCAGAGGTGAACGCGGCTCACCCCGAGCTTCCGGGCGTGCTCGCAGATCCCGGGGAACCGCGTGTTTCGGTTCCTCCCCCGGATCAGTTTGAAATCCTTCTTAAACGATGCTTCCATTTGCTTTCCTTTGATCTCGCTTTTTGTCGGTTCCGGTGACATCATTTGCACAGTGTTCACACACTCTTCACACATTGTCAAGGGGTAGTGTGTGATTTTTGTGCGAATGAAAGAGCGGCTTCAAATCCTTAAGGAAAAAAATCGTTTCCAGTGGGGCGAACTAGCCCATCACTTGGGAATAAGCAGGTCCATGCTAGATCAATTACGAAAAGGCACCAGGCATCCAGGTCCTAAGCTCATTCGCATTATCGAGGCCGCCGAGGTCGAAGCTGGAATAGTTAACTCCACGCGTGGAGTTAACTATTCCTCA
>DAOLCW010000097.1:0-11168 GCA_035327665.1 Kiritimatiellia bacterium | reverse complement strand
CCCCGCCATCAACGGCCCCGCCACCAACTACGCCATCCCCCCCGACAACCCCTTCATCGGCGCCACCTCCTTCAACGGCGCTCCCGTCAACCCCGCCAACGTCCGCACCGAAATCTACGCCATTGGCCTCCGCAACCCCTGGCGCATCGCCTTCGACCCTCTCCAAGGCGACCTCTACGCCGCCGACGTCGGCCAAGGCGCCCGCGAAGAAATCAACCTCATCATCCCCGGCGGAAACTACGGTTGGAAATGGCGAGAAGGCGCCATCCCCACCCCCACCGTCATCGGTTCCCCACCCCCCGGTTTCACCAACTGGATCGACCCCATCCTCGACTACACCCACGGCACCAGCACCAACCAGGGCCGCTCCATCACCGGAGGCGTCATTTACCGCGGCGACCGCATCCCCTCCCTCCAGGGCCACTACCTCTTCGCCGACTACATCAGCGGCCACCTCTGGGCCCTCACCCACAACGGAACCAACGCCACCTCCTTCCCCCGCCTCACCGGCCTCGCCAACCCCATCGCCTTCGGCACCGATCCCCGCAACGGCGATGTCCTCGTCGCCCGCCTCGCCAACGCTCCCCTCCGCCGCCTCGTTCAGAGCCAAGGCGGCACCGGCTTCCCCCCCACCCTCGCCGAAACCGGCATCTTCCACGACCTCCCCACCCTCACCCCCTTCGCCGGCATCCTCCCCTACGATATCAACCTCCCCTTCTGGTCCGACCACGCCGAAAAACGCCGTTGGTTCTCCATACCCAACACCAACCTCCTCATCCAAACCCACCCCCAGCAACCTTGGACCTTCCCCACCGGAACCGTCTGGATCAAACACTTCGACCTCGAACTCGTCCGCGGCGACCCCTCCTCCACCCGCCGCCTCGAAACCCGCATCCTCGTCAAAAACGACACCGGCGACAGCGGCTACGGCCTCACCTACCGATGGGGCGCCTCCACCAACAACGCCACCCTCGTCCCCTCCGAAGGCCTCAACGAAACCTTCCTCATCACCCACGGCAGCACCATCATCACTCAAGTCTGGCGCTACCCCAGCCGCAACGAATGCCTCACCTGCCACCAAACCCCCGCCGGCTTCGCCCTCGGTTTCGACACCCCCCAGCTCAACCGCCACTTCCTCTACAACCACACCCCCACCAACCAACTCACCGCCCTCTCCCATGCCAACTACTTCACCCAACCCATCGAAAACCCCCACCTCCTCCGGGCCCACGCCCCTCCCACCGACACCCTCTCCAGCCTCGAAATCCGCTCCCGCGCCTACCTCCACGTCAACTGCTCCTACTGCCACCTCCCCGGCGGTTCCGCCCCCGGCAACTTCGATGCCCGATGGTTCACCTCCCTCCCCGACACCGGCTTCATCGACGGACCCCTCAACAACCCCGGCAACGACCCCGCCAACCGCCTCATCCTCCGCGGCGACGTTCCCCGCTCCATGATCCACACCCGCATCGCCACCCTCGACGGATCCCGCATGCCCCCCCTCGCCTCCTCCATCCTCGACACCCAAAACATCGCCCTCGTCGCCGCCTGGATCGCCACCGAAGCCACCCTTTATCAAACCTATCCCGAATGGCAAATCGCCCAATTCGGCTCCACCAACACACTCGACTCCTTCCCCCTCGACGACCCCGACCAGGACGGCAACATCAACCGCCTCGAATACCTCACCCGCACCAACCCTCAAGACCCCCTCGACGCCTGGACCCCACTCATCACCCAAACCAACAACACCCCTCAACTAACCTTCCTCCAGCCCGCCCGCATCGGCCTCCAGATTCAGACCACCACCAACCTCATCCAAAACCACTGGACCCCCTGGCCCCATCCCGCCAACGCCCCCGCCTACTATGCCGCCGACCAATGGATCCACGTTGACCTCCCCACTGATACCCTCGAAAACGAAATCCACTACCGCTTTCGACTCTACCAACCCTGACCCGAAGAGTTCAGAGTTCGGTGTTCAGACAAAAATCCACCCCCCGCAACTCGTGTCGCGACGAAGCTCCGAAGGAGCGAAGGCGGATTATTTCCAAACCTTGGAAAACCACCCCCCCCGCGTTTCCAAACCTTGGAAAACTCCCCTCAACTCGTAGCCGAGCTGGTCACCGCGCGGACTCCCCCGCGCTCCCAGCGTGAACCCATTGCCCCCCCAAAAAAATCACCACCGCCTTACACCCACCCCGCCCCTCCCCCCTTTCCCCTTCATCCCCTTCGCGAACTTCGCGCATCCTTTGCGCCTTTGCGTTAAAAGAATCATCCCCCTCTGCTCGCCCATTGCCCCATCGTCCATCGCCCTCCCTCCTCCCCACCGGCAATCCGACATCTCCTTACCCGCAATCTTGCTCCCCCACGTCCCCTCGTTTATCCTGAACCCCTGAACCTCTGAACCTCCCAAACCTCATGCCCTGCGCCATCCTCCAGCACGTCCCCTTCGAAGGCCCCGCCGGCATCGAAACCTGGCTCGCCGCCCACCACCATCCCTACACCATCACCCGTCTCTACCAATCCGCCCCCCTGCCCCATCCTGAGACCATCGACCTTCTCATCCTCCTCGGTGGACCCATGAGCGTGAACGACGAACAGATCCACCCGTGGCTCATCGACGAAAAAGCCCTCATCCGCCGCCTCATCGCCGACGGCAAACCCGTCCTCGGCATTTGCCTCGGCGCTCAACTGATCGCCGCCGCCCTCGGAGCCCGCGTCTATCCCGGCCCCCAAAAAGAAATTGGATGGTTTCCCGTCCACGCCATCCACCACCAACATCCTTCCGCCTTCACCTTCCCACCCTCCACCCTCGCTTTCCACTGGCACGGTGAAACCTTCGATCTCCCGCCCCACGCCATCCATCTCGCCTCCACTCCCGCCTGCCCCAATCAAGCCTTCCAAATCGGCGATCGCGTCATCGGACTCCAGTTTCATCTCGAAACCACGCCCGAATCCGCCCGCGCGCTCGTCCATCATGGCCGGCACGAACTCCAGCCCGCCCCCTTCATTCAAACCGAACAACAGATCCTCGCCGCCCCCCCCGAAACCTACACCGCCATCCACCACCTCATGTCCCGCATCATGACCCACCTCACCCATGCACGATGAAAACGATCCCAAATGACCGCTACACCTATCGCGTGACCTGATCGGAAGAGGATCTGGAAGACATTGACCTGTGTGCAGAATTTCCGAGCCCAAGCTCGCTCGCATCCCCCTCCCTCACGCCTCATCCCTCGCGATTCTTTACGGATCTTTGCGCCTTCGCGTTGAAAGCCCGCACCCCCCCACCATCAACTTGGATCAACATCCACAAGCAGTTCCGCTCCCAGCTCGGCGCTGAGCGGGTCGGATGCAGGCTTCTTGAGAATTCTGCGGATCAATCCTTTAAGTAGAACCTGACGGCGCTCCTCCTTCTCTTCCGGTCCGTACATGCTCATGTCCATGTAGCCCGCCGCCATCGAATCATGACCACCCGAGGAGCCCTTCTTACCCATCACCGCCCGGAGAATCTTGCTGCACTTCGCATTGCGGGCGCTGCTACGAATCGATACAAACATCCCCCCGTTCAGATAAGCCGTGCAAAACGCCCACCGGGGTCCTTCCATCCGCAACAGCAGGTCCGCGACCTCAGCCACGATTTCCGGCTGCTCAATCCGGGACAAATGGGAGTACACCATCCGACCGGTCAGCCGCGCATTGGCCAGCGCTTCCTGCAAGTGCGCATAATACACTCTCGGCAGAGGCGCATGCCGGATCTTCCCGATCAGGCTCAAATCCGCCCGTGCCGCGAGGTCGAGGTACGCATAGATGTCCTGGCGGTTGAACTCCCGCGACATATCGAGGGTTTCCGAGGAAATCGCATACGCCATGATCGCGGCCAGCCAGCTCGGAATCTCCACCCCCGCGGTCTTGAGGTACTCATGCACGATCGTCGTCGTCGCCCCCGTGCCCGACCGCACGTCCATAAACAAATCCGTTGGCGCCTTCCGCACATGATCGTGATGATCGAACACCGCAACCGGCTTCACATACGGGGGAATCGTTACATTCGATGCCCAAGGAACCGTATCCACCAGCACGCAATCCACCTCCCGCCGGGGCGGCGACACCAACGGCACCCGCCTCCACGAGTAGCGGATGCGGCGCAGCAACTCCTTGTTCTCCGCCCGCGATACCGATCCGCTGAACACAATCTCGCTCTTCGCTCCAAACACCTTGTCCAGTAAAAGGTGCACCGCACAGGCCGACGCGAGGGCATCGGGATCGGGATAGTCGTGGGGAATGATCCAGATCCGGTTCCCCGGCCTGATCCGTTCACCCAGTTCGCTCAAACGCTGGGTCAATGCGGTTTGCGGAACATTCATGACAGAATAAAAGAACGACTCATCCGATGATCATCCGGCCATCAAACAGGATCGCCGGTCAGGCAAACGCCTTGAAGCACAAGGTGGCGTTGTGGCCACCGAATCCGAGAGAGTTGTTCAGGCACGCGCGGACCTTCATCTCCCGCGCAGTGTGAGGCACATAGTCCAAATCGCACGCCGGATCCGGATGGTCGAGATTGATCGTGGGGTGGACCACCCCTCGCTCCAAGGTCAGCGCACATGCGATGGACTCGATTCCCCCCGCCGCACCCAAGGTGTGACCGGTCATGGATTTGGTCGAGCTGATCGCGATTCTCCGGGCATTGTCCTCGCCCAGCGCCATCTTGATCGCCATGGTTTCGCACTTGTCGTTCAATTCGGTGCTCGTGCCATGAGCATTAATGTAATCGATGTCCTCCGGGTTCAAACCGGCATCTTCCACCGCCAGCTTCATGCCCCGGGCCGCTCCCCGGCCTTTTTCATCGGGAGCGGTGATGTGGTAGGCGTCGCAGGTGCGGCCATAACCGGCCAGCTCGCAATAAATGTGAGCCCCGCGCCGCTTGGCGTGCTCCAGCTCCTCCAGAATCAGGGTCGCTCCGCCTTCGGCAATCACGAAGCCATCCCGCTCCCGGTCAAACGGACGACTCGCCTTCTCCGGCTCGTCGTTCCGCCCCGTGCTCAAGGCGCGGAGGGCGCAAAAACCGCCCACCCCCAATTCCATGATCGGCGCTTCACTCCCCCCCGCGATCATCACATCCGCCTCTCCGTGCTGAATGATCCGCAACGACTCACCCAAGCAATGGGTGGCGGTCGCGCAGGCCGAGGTCACGCAGAAGTTCGGCCCCACAAACCCATTTTCAATGGCGATGTAGCCGGCCGTGATGTTGGTGATGATCTGGGGAATCATGAACGGGGAAAAACGGGACGGACCCTTGTCCCGTAGCACATTGGCCTGGTTCAGCAAGACATAGAGACCGCCAATACCCGACCCGTACAACACCCCGCAACGCTCCAGATCAAGGGTGGATACGTCCAATCCCGAATTCTTCATGGCCAGGCGCGAAGCCGCAATCCCGTACCACGTGAACGGATCCATCCGGCGCATGTCCTTGGTGGACAAATAATCGCCGGCGTTGAACTCCACCACTTCGCCACCGATTTTCGAGGAGTACTCCGTCACGTCCATGCTCTGGATCTTCCGGATGCCCGACTGGCCTTTGACCAGACGCTCCCAGAACACATCCAGATCGCTCCCCAAGGGAGAAACCAAGCCCAGACCGGTAACCACAACACGCCTCATGGTGTCCTTTCCGCACCCGGAATACGCCCCGGGGACATTCCCCCGGTGCGATCCGGTCGCGTCGATGGCAAACGAAGCAACTCCGGCTTAACCGCCGAAGCCTTTTTCCTTCAGGTAGCTGACAACCGCGCCAACCGTGGTCAGCTTCTCGGCGTCTTCATCGGGAATTTCCGCTCCGAATTCCTCTTCGAAGGCCATGACCAGCTCAACCGTGTCCAGCGAGTCGGCGCCGAGGTCTTCGATGAAGGATGCTTCCGTGGTCACCTGATCCGCATTCACGCCCAGTTGCTCCACGATGATGTCTTTGACTTTATCTTCCAATGCCATGTCTTTCTCCTCCTGCAAAGCGGTCAGCTCATCACCATACCGCCGCAAACTGTTAGTACTTGTCCTGTCATGTAAGAGGACCGCTCGCTGGCCAGGAACAATGCGGCATTCGCCACATCCTCCGGCTTCCCGTATCGGCCCAGGGGAATGGTTTCCAACATCTTCTTCTGCAAATCCTCAGGAATCTTGTCGGTCATCGAGGTTTGGATAAATCCCGGGGCAATCGCATTCACCCGGATGTTCCGCGAGGCCAGCTCGCGGGCCATGCTCTTGGAAAAAGCGATAATCCCCGCCTTCGATGCCGCATAATTACCCTGTCCCGGATTGCCGATCAACCCAATGATCGACGACATGTTGATAATCGAGCCCGAACGTTGCTTCATCATCGGCCGGGTCGCCGCCCGGGTCAGCAGAAAAACGCTCTTCAAATTCACCGCCATCACCTCGTCCCAGTCCGACTCGGACATCCGGATCACCAAACCGTCCCGGGTGATGCCGGCATTGTTGACGAGAATGTCGATCCGCCCCCACGCCGCCATCGCGGCGTCAATCACCCCTTTGGCCCCCGCTTCCGTGCTGATGTTCGCAGCATGGGGAATCACCGCCCGCCCGGTCGCCGCCACTTTTTCCGCCGTCGCGGCAATCCGTGCCTCGTTCTGGCCGCACACCATCACGTCGGCCCCCGCCTCGGCAAGCGCCACCGCAACCGCTTCGCCAATACCACCGCTGGCTCCGGTCACCACTGCTTTTTTGTCGGTTAGTTCAAACATAAGTTAACCAAGGGCTTCACTCAGCCGGCCAAAAAACCGGCCAAACCTTCCAACCCTGATTGGTCCTGTATGCTATGCACTTTAGCCGTCTTGTCAATTCGCTTGACCAACCCCGCCAGCACTTTTCCCGGACCGCATTCCAAAAACGTCGTCGTTCCCCCGGCCACGATCGCCTCCACCGACTGGTACCAATGCACCGAAGAATACACTTGGGAGATCATGCTTTCCCGGATCGCATCCCCGTCCGCCTCGTGCGGACGCCCGGTCAGGTTGGCATACACCGGAAACGAGGGCGCCTGAAAGGAAATCGAAGCAAGCACCCCCGCAAACTGTTCCGCCGCCGGCTTCATCAGCGTGGAATGGAACGCTCCCGCCACATTCAGCCGGATCGCCTTGCGGATTCCCACATCCTTGGCCAGCCCCTCCGCCCGGTCAATCGCTTCCCGCGTCCCGCTGATCACCGTTTGTTCCCGGGAATTCAAGTTGGCAATTTCCGCCCCTGATTCCGCGCACAAGTGGGCCAGTTGCTCCGGCTCCGCCCCAATCACGCTCAACATCGACCCCGGCGTGGCCGTACAGGCCGCCTGCATAAGCCGCCCCCGCGCTTCGAGAATCTTCAAGGTGTCTTCAAAACCTACCACCCCCGCCAAATGCAGGGCCGTCCATTCTCCCGAGCTCAACCCCGCCGCCGCCTTCATGCTCAGCCCGGGCGCCCGCTCCTGAATCGCCGTCCATGCCGCAAGGCTGGTCACAAAAATCCCCGGTTGGGCATGCGACGACTGGGTCAGCGTTTCCAACGGTCCCTCAAAACAAATTGTCGCGAGATCGTACCCGAGGATCTCCGAAGCCCGGTCAAACCACGCCCGACAGGCCGGATTCGCCTCGGCAAGATCACGGCCCATCCCCACCGCCTGGGCTCCCTGACCCGGAAAAAGAAAGGCTACATCGCTCATGATTTCCACCACTCCAGAATGCTCGCCCCCCACACAAACCCGCCTCCAAATGCAACCAGTAGCACGAGGTCGCCCTTGGCCAGACGTCCCTCCCGGGAGGCCTCATCCAGTGCGACCACCACCGACGCCGCCGAGGTGTTTCCATATTTATGAAGGTTCACAAAATATTGCTCCGGGGTTCCCCCCAACCGGTCGCCGATCGCCTTGACGATCCGCATGTTCGCCTGGTGCGGAATCACCAGCTTAATATCCTCAATGCCCAATCCGCACACCGCCAGCGCTTCCCGCGCCGCCGAAATCATGCAGGTCACCGCGTGCTTGAATACCTCCCGGCCATCCATCTTCATCGTATGAAGACCCTGCCGCAGCGTCTCTTCCGAGGTCGGATGCAAACTCCCCCCGCCCGGAAGCTTCAACAAATCGCCCAACCGCCCATCGGAATGGTGACTGCTTGCGAGAATCCCCGAACCGTCCGGCTTCGATTGCACCACCACCGCGCCCGCCGCATCCCCGAACAGGATGCAAGTTCCCCGGTCCGTCCAATCTGTGATCGTGCTCAACTTCTCCGCCCCGATCACCAACACCGTATCCACCCGACCCGTCGCCACATACTGGGTCGCCGTTTCCAATGCATACAAAAAGCCTGAACACGCCGCTTCCAAATCCATGCAGAACGCCCGCGTCGCCCCGATCTGGGTCTGAATCCGGCATGCCGTGTTGGGGAAAACCATGTCCGGGGTGATCGTCGCTACCAAAATCAAATCCACCTCTTCCGCCGAAACCCCGGCGTCGGCCAGCGCCCGGCGCGCCGCCTCCGCGCCCATCGTCGACGTCGTCTCCTCCGCCCCCGCGATCCGGCGCTCCTGAATCCCCGTTCGCTCCACGATCCACTGGTCGTTGGTGTCGACCATCTTCTCCAGTTCCGCGTTGGTCAGCACCCTCGACGGAACAAACGACCCCGTGCCGGTGATGCAGGTCGGACGAAGCACCTGCCCCGCCTTCGTCGCTTTGATTTCTGCCACTTTACTCGTCACCTGCGGCTCCCAGTTTCTTGATTTCGTCGACGATCAAATGGTTGATGTGATGATCCACTGACTCGCACACACTGCGGATTCCATTAAACACGGCAAACGCCGATGACGATCCGTGCCCGATCGAAACCACCCCGTTCACGCCCAGCAACGGAGCCCCCCCATACGCCTCCGGATTGATCTTCCGCTTCAGCGCCCTCAGCGCCCCCCGCAAAAACAACGTGCCGATAATCCGGAACGGGTTGCGGGTGAATTCCTGCTTGATCCACGTGGAAATCGCATGCCCCACGCTTTCGCTCGTCTTCAACACCACATTGCCCACAAACCCATCGCACACCACCACATCCACATCCCCCTCGAAAAGATCGTGGCCCTCGATGTTCCCCATAAAATTCAAATGGCTCCGCTGCAAACGCCCAAAGGTTTCCTTGGTCGTCTCGTTGCCCTTCGCATCCTCTTCCCCGATGCTCATCAGTCCCACTTTGGGCTCCGCCACATGCAGAATCTCCCGCGAATAAATCGAACCCATCACCGCAAACTGAGCCAGGATCTCCGGGGTGCAATCCGTCGTCGCTCCCGCATCCAGCAGCACAAACGGCTTGGTCGGGGATGGAAACACCGTGGCGATCGCCGGCCGCTGAATCCCTTCCAGCGTCCGCAGCTTGATTTGACTTGCCGCCACCGCGGCCCCCGTGTTTCCCGCAGAAAACACCGCGTCCGCCTCCCCCGACTTCACCAGATCCACGCTCCGGCTGATCGACGAATCCTTCTTCCGCCGCACCGCCACCGCCGGCGACTCATCCATCCCCACCACTTGCGTGCAATGAACAATGGAAATCTTCGGCGAGGCCGGACCCTGTTTGTCCAGCTCCGCCTTGATCGCCGTTTCGTCACCAACCAGGATCAGCGCTTCGATCGTCGGCAGCTTTTGCACCGCCTGGTAAGCGCCGGCAACGATTTCACGAGGGGCGTAATCCCCCCCCATCGCATCTACAGCAATGCGCATAATGCGTCAGAGGTTAATCGTCGGCGTTGACCGTCAACACCTGACGGCCATTGTACATCCCCGTATCCCGGTTCACCCGGTGGGGAATGTGAAAACCGCCACCCTGTTTGTCTTCAGAAATCGCCGGCAGGCTCCGCTTGTGCGTGGCCTGGCGCTGGCGGCGCTTCATTTTCGATACTTTTCTCTTTGGAACTGCCATCTTTCACTCCTTTCGAGCCCGGCTCGAAATGACCTGTCATTGATCCGCCGAAGGGTCCGGCGCTGAGGTGAGCCGATTCAGTTCATCCCAGCATTCCGCGCGGGCGGGAGCCGGGGGCTGTTTCAGCTCGTTCAGATCCACCCCGGAAAAAGGACAAATCCCTTCTCCGTCCCATGAACATGAGGGATACGAGGGAATTTCCAGAAGGAGGTCTTCGCGAACATCCTCGGTAAGCTCCACCGTTTCCGCTCCGTCCTGGATCGGGTAGGCGCGTAGAAAAGACGAAACCCTCAGCGTTGTCGAGAAAAAACCCGCGCACCTCCCGCACAACACCTTGACCTCCGACTGAACCGTCCCCGTCACAATCAACTCATGAGGAATGAGTTGTAGAAAAAAATCAAACTCCACCGGCCCCTCCGGACGAACAAACCGGTCCCCCTCGAGATCCAGCATGTCCGCCGGGACCGAACCTTGGAACGCTTCCCCTTCCGGAGAAACCTTCCCGATTTCCACTACAATTCGATGCGCGTTATCCACTTCGTTAAGCCTTTCAAAATTCCTTGGACCCCACTAGCTGCGGCGTCGTTCGATCGCCGCCTGCACCCCCGGCGGCACCAACTCCGATGTATTTCCCCCCAGTTGCGCCACCTCCCGCACCACACTCGAACTGATGTAGCTGAATGTATCCGACGTCATCAAGAACATCGTCTCGATATCCGGCGCCAACTTCCGGTTCGACAGCGCCATCTGGAATTCATACTCAAAATCCGAAAACGCCCTTAGCCCCCTCACCAGAACATGCACACCCTGATCCCGCGCATACTGCACCAGCAAACCGTCAAACGCCTGTACCTCCACATTCCCCAGTGGACGCACCGCCTCCTCCGCCATACCCATCCGTTCCTCCAGGCTGAACCAAAGCTGCTTCTTGGGTTGAATCGCCACCGCCACCACCAACCGGTCAAATACCGTCGCGGCTCGCCGGATCACATCCAAATGCCCCAGCGTCAAAGGATCGAATGTTCCCGGGTAAATCGCGGATTTCATGATGACTCCTCTTCGTTCCGTCCGGATCCAAGCCGGTAAATCAACAAGCGGGTATCCCCGTACACACCGTCTTTTAACAAATCCCACCCCGACTTGTCGACTAACGCCTTGTCCTCCCCACCCCGCCCCCGGGACCTGCGCCCCCCCATCTCCAACACAAAT
>DAOLCW010000096.1:0-11501 GCA_035327665.1 Kiritimatiellia bacterium | reverse complement strand
GGGAGGTGTGGTGGGTGGAATGTTGCGGGGGGTGAAGGCTGGTGTGGTTTCGGCGGCGCTGGGTCGGTTTTCCAAGGTGGAAAATGAGGTTGTAGAGGGCCGCTCTGTTTCCATAACGGCTACGGGATGGGGGGGACGTGGCGGCGGGTGTAGGCGACGGTGATGAGGGCGGCGGACCAGGTGGTGAAGAGGACGGAGATCCAGACGCTCCACACGCCGAGTCCGAAGACCCGGCTGAGGAGGACAATCAGGATCAAGGGTGCGAGGAGCTGGCGGTAGAGGCCGATCCATATGGCGTAGTTTGGTTTTTTGATGGCCTGGAGTGCGGCGGTCATGGTGAAGAGGATGGTGTAGGCGTAGGCGCAGAGGAAGGCGATGCGCAGGTAATCGGTTCCGATGCGGATGACGTCGGGGTCGGGGGTGAAGAGGGCCATGGCAAAACGGGGAAGGCCGAGGAGGAGCACAAACGCGGGGAGCAGCAGGTAGAGGCCGTAGCGCAAGGCGACGTGCAAGGTTTCGCGGGCGCGGTCGTGGCGTCCGGCGCCGTTGTTTTGTCCGACGATGGCGAGCACGGCAAGGTTGAGACCGATGACGGGAAGGAGGACGATCTGTTCGACGCGGGTGGCGATGCTGTAGGCGGCGACGGCATGGGTTCCGTGTTCGTTGAGGAAGTAGGTGATGACGAGAATTCCGATGCCGATGGTCAGCATGTTGAGGGCAGCGGGGCCGCTTTGGCTGAGGATTTCCGAGGTGTCGCGGAGGGTCAGGCGCAAGTTGCGGGGGGTGAGGGGGGCGAGGAGTCCGCGTTGGCGGACGTTGTGGAAGAGGTAGGCGCAGACGAGGGCTTGGATGAGAATGGTGGCGAGGGCAATGCCGTGAAATCCGAAGGGGGGAAGCCCGAAGCCTCCGTAGATGAACCAGGGGTCGAGGATGAGGTTGAGGAGGACGCCGACGAGGAGGACGTTGCGGTAGGTGTGGGTGTCGCCGCGAGCGATGAGGCAGGCGTTGAAGACTTGTCCGAGGTTGAAGAAGGCGGCGCCGAGGAAGATGACGGTGACGTAGGCGGTGGCGAGGCGGGCGGGTTCGGGATCGGCTCCCATCCAATGGAAGATGGATTGGGCGAGAAGGATGCCGCCGAGGGTGAGGAGCAGGGAGGCGGCGAGGGTGAAGGCAATGGCGCGGGTGGCAAGTTGTTGAGCCGCTTCAGGCCGGCCGGCGCCGAGTGCGTTGGCGATGAGGGTGGACACACCGGTGGAGAGCCCGGAGGCGACGGCGAGGACGATGAAGTAAACGGGAAAGGAAAGGCCGAGGGCGCCGAGGGCGTCGGTGGAGAGGCGACCGGCATACCAGGTGTCGGTAATGTTGAAGAGGGTGTTGAACAGATAGCCGGTGCTGGCGGGAATGGCGACGGCGCGGACGAGTCGGGGGATGGGGTCGGTGAGCAAGTTGCGGGGGGTGGGCATGGGGGAGGGGTTCAGGGGTTCAGTGTTCAGGACAGTGAGGGAGTGTTCAGGGGTTACATAAAACGTTTTGGTTTGGAGGTCGAGCTTCCCGCTTTGCTTGAGTTAGGCAAGACAGGCGGCGAGACCGGAAACTCTCGCCGTGCTTGCCTTTACGTCACATGATCTCGGCGTCGCGGAGCTCCGCCCTCCAGAACTTGTGCCTGCGCCACCCAGCGGCCTGAAGGCAAGCTCCGCGAGGCCGCGCTTTGTTGATAAAGGGATCAGGCTTGAATGACGTTTTTGTCGCTGCCTGCCCGCCTCTACAGGGACGTTTGAGCGGGGTCTCGGATCAGTCGAGCATGGCGTATTCGTTGTCCTCGGCGAGGACAATACGGAAGCCGTAGAGGACGGACCGGAGGTCGGGGCGGCAGAAGCCACGCGCGAAGGTGGAGGCGTATTGGCGGCTTTGGTTGAGCCAGCTTCCGCCGCGGATGAGGCGGAGTTCTTCGCCGACATCGTCGGCGAGAACTTCCCATACGTTGCCGGCGAGGTCGTGGAAGCCGTGTTGGTTGGGACGGAAACTTCCGACGGGGGAGGTGAAGTCGAAGGGGTCGCGTTTGGCGGCGGGATGGAAGTTGCCAAGGTAGTGTTCGAGGGGATGGTCGAGGCGGTCGGGGTTAAGGTTTTGGGTTCCGGCGGCTCGTTCCCATTCTTGTTCGGTGGGTAGCCGGTAGAGTTGACGTGAGGTGATGCGTCCGTTTTGGCGTTCGTGTTGGGTGAGCCAGTCGCAGAAGGCGACGGCGTCGAACCAGGAGACGCAGGTAACGGGGTGGAAGGGGGTTTGATCGAAGCCCGGATCGGCCCAACTGATGCCGTGCTGGGCCCATCGTTCATTAATGAAAGCCCATGCGTCGAAGGCGGCGTCGTAGCCGGTGGCTTCGACAAAGGCTTCGAAGTCTTTGACGCGGGTTTCCCAGATGCTCATTTTGGTGTTGAGTCCGGGAACGGGGAGGAAGCGCATGCCGAGGGAGTTTTCCCATGTATCGGAGCGGGACGCGGGTGCGGGCTGGGAGGAGTTGACGCGGGTTGGGTTATCCGAGCACCCAAGAGGAAGAGAGAGGAGGGAAACGGCGAGGGCATAGACAAGCCGTTTCTGAAAATCGCGTTTCAATTTTGCGGGAGTGTTCACGGTGGAAAGGTGAAGGTGGCTGAAATTTTTGGGGAAGAGACTGTAGACTAACCTAGAAAGCGTTTTACGTTAAGGGAGCGGGGAGGTTTTTGTTCCCTTTTTCAACTCTGCGAGTCATGGTTGCGTATTGGATGTCCGGGTACAAGTTAATTTTGGATTGGAGTTTTTGTGGGGTAGATTGGAGAACTTGTTTCGGTTTGGAGAATGTTATGACGCTAAAGAGTTGGCTGAGGTTGATTTTGACAGGAGGCATGATGGCAATGTTCGGATTGGGGTGTGCGACACGACCACCGCCTACGGTGGAGTACGTGGATTTGGACCGGTTCATGGGGGACTGGTATGTTTTGGGAGGGAAATTCACTGCGCTGGAGCGTGGGGTGCATAACGGGGTGGAGCGTTATGAGTTGAATGAGGACGGGAGCATTGCCACGACGTTTACGTTTCGGCAGGGGGGCTTCGATGGGCGGGAACGGGTGATGAGGCCGAAGGGGTTTGTCTACAACCGGGAGACCAACGCGGAGTGGCGGATGCAGTTCCTGTGGCCGTTTCGGGCGGCGTTTCTGATTGTTTATCTGGATGAGGACTACCAGCACACGGCGATCGGGGTGCCGAACCGGAAGTATTTGTGGATCATGGGGCGGTCGCCGGAGGTGGATGAGGAGGTATATGCGCGGATCGTGGAGGCGATGGTGGGGGTGGGCTACACGACAAACGGGATGGTGAGGGTTCCGCATCGGTGGGACGATAATTAGCCCTGTGAATTTGGGGGGGCGCGGGGTAGGGTAGATTCGTGTATTGGTCGTCTACAAGGTTTCGATGGTTTGCGGGCGCGTTGGGGGTGGCGCTCCTGTTGTTTGCGTTGTGGCTGATGCTGAAGCCGGTGGTGGAGGGGACGCCCCGGATTTTGTCGTTGAAGGATGAGGGGCCGGGGTCAGGAGGCGTGGTCGATTCGGGAGGGGTTGAGTCGGTTTACGAAGCGGTTCAGGTCGATGATGTCCAGGAAGAGGTTTCCGGGGTGGAGCGACGAGGTGGGGAGGATGCTTTTTACGAGCTTCGTCGCCGGTTCCGGCCGGAACGAGTGGAGTGGGGGGAGCGGGGAGAGCCGGGGCGAGAGGTGGTGTTGGAGGCGGGTACGTTTCACACCATGAATCTGGATCGAATCACTGCGGGGGACCCGGGGGTGGTGGGGGATTATGTGGTTCAGTTTTCCGGTCCGGTGCGAGGGGCGTGGCGGGCACGGGTGGAGGAGCTAGGGGGGCGGGTGGGTGAGTACATTCCACATTTTGCGGTGCGGGTGCGGATGGATGGTCGGACGGCGGAGCGGCTGGGTCGGGAGGAATTTGTGCAGTGGGTGCATCCGGTGATGCCGGCCTGGAAGGTGCAGCCGTTTCTTTTGCATGTGAGTGACGTTGCGGGGGGGGAGGCGCCGGATGAGATTGAGGTGATTGTGACGGCTTCGGACGGGGATGGGGCGGAGGCGTTGGCGGCGGCGCTGAAGGAGGAGGGGGTGGATGTGCAGGAGGTGGCGAGCAATCGGCGGATGGGGTGGGTCAGGGCGATGGTGGATCGGCGGCGGGTGCTGGAGTTGGCGGAGCTGCCGGAGGTGGAGTGGATTGAGGAATATGTGGCCCCGAGGATGTTTCATAATGTGGCAGTGCGGGGCTCGCTGCTGAATGTGACGAACGTGTGGTTTGGGGAAGGGTTGACGGGGGCGGGACAGATCATTGGCCATGCGGACACGGGGTTGGACACGGGAAACATGCTGACGCTGCATCCGGATTTTAGCGGCCGGGTGGTGGCGGCGTTTGCGCGGGGGAGGCCGGGGAATTGGAATGATCCGGATGGCCATGGAACGCACACTGCGGGGTCGGCGTTCGGGAACGGAGCGATGTCGGGCGGGTTGTACCGGGGGATCGTATGGGAGGCGGGGATTGCTCATCAGTCTCTGCTGGATGCGGCGTTCCGGTTGGGGGGAATTCCTGCGGATCTGAATGAGTTGTTTTTGCAGACGTATGAGGTTGGAGCGCGCATTCACACCGATAGTTGGGGGTCGAGTGTGTTCGGCAGCTACACGTTGATGGCGCGGCAAGCGGATGAGTTTATGTGGGATTATCCGGACAAGCTGTTGTTGTTTGCGGCGGGGAATGACGGGTGGGATTATGACGGGGACGGGGTGGTGGATTTGTATTCGGTGGCGTCGCCGGGAACGGCGAAGAATGTGATGACGGTGGGGGCTTCGGAGAATGACCGGCCCTCGGGTTCGGGAGGGTTTTCGTCGTTTCGTTATGGGCAGTTGTGGCCGTTTGATTATCCGGCGGACCCCATCCGGAACGATCTGGTTTCCACGCCGGCGGAGGGAGGTCTTCAGGGATTGGCGGCGTATTCGAGCCGGGGGCCTTCGAATGATGGGCGGACGAAGCCGGAGGTGGTTGCGCCGGGAACGGATGTGGCGTCGACGCGTTCTCGGGCGGGGTCTTCGCCGGGGTGGGGGGTGGTGCCGGGGAATACGAATTACATCTTCAATGGAGGGACGAGCATGTCGACGCCGTTGGTGGCGGGGGCGGCGGCGCTGGTGCGGCAGTATGTGCAGGAGCGGCGGTATCATGAGGCGCCGAGCGCGGCGTTGTTGCGGGGGGTGCTGATTCATGGGGCGGTTTCGCTGGGGCCGGGTCAGTATGGAACGGGAGCGGCGCGGGAAATTCCGGATGTGCGGCCGAACCTTGCCGAGGGGTGGGGCCAGGTGAATGTGGAGAGAGCGTTGTTTCCGGAGGAGGGTGCGTGGACGTTTTGGGATGATGAGGGAGGTTTGTCGGAGCCGGGGGATGCGCGGGAGTTTGTGTTTGAGAGTTCGACGGGGATGGTGCGGGTGACGTTGGCCTACACGGATTATCCGGGGAGCCTGATCGGGGGGAAGAAATTGGTGAACGATTTGGATCTGAGGTTGAAGGGGCCGGGGGGCGTGGACGTGTTTCCGATGCCCAACGGGGTGCCGGACCGGTCGAACAATGTGGAGCGGATCGATGCGATGGTGATGGTGTCGGGGACGTATACGGCGCGGGTGGAGGCCTTCAATGTGCCCCAGGGTCCGCAGCGGTTTGCGTTGGTGGCAAGCGGTCCGATTTCGGTCGCGCCGAGGATTGTGCATGAACGGTTGCCGAATACGGTGGTGACGAATGAGCCGATTGGGGTGGAGGCGCGGGTGGTGAGCATCGGAGAGCTGGCGGCGGGGTCGGTGATGCTGCATTGGGGTACGGAGGGTGAATGGGGAGCGTTTGTTCCGGTGGCGATGGTCCGGGTGACGAACAGTTTGTACCGGGCGGAGATTCCCGCTCAGCCCCGGTTTACCCGGGTTTCGTATTACCTTACCGCCGAGGAGTCGGGGTTGACCGCACGTTGGCCGGAGGACGGAGTGTTTTCGTTCGATGTGACGACGCCGGTGGTGTTGACGGTGGGAGGGGCACCGGGTCCGATCTTCACGGTCGAGCCGCCGTATGGGGCGACGACGTTTGCGTCGGGGACATGGGTTAAGGTTTCGGCTCCTGCGTTCACCAATGTAACGGCGACGCACCGGATGGCGATCCGGGGCTGGACTGGCGGGACCGGGGACCTTCCCGCTACGGGGGCAACGAATGCATTCGAGGTCACGCTGAGCGCGGATTCGGGGTTGGTGTGGGAATGGGCAACGGAGTATGCGTTGGTGCAGACCTCGGCGGTGGCGGGATTGGTGAACACGATGACGTGGTGGAGCGCATGGTCGACGGGGCGGACGATTACGGTGGGGTCTGAGGTGACGTACAGCAATGGGAACTATGGTTTCGCGGGGTGGACGCTGGATGGGGTGAGGCAGCCGGATCCGACATCGATCGCGGTGAATCCGGTGGAGGGGGTGATCATGTTTGCGCCGAGGACGGCCCATGCGGTGTATTTGCCGGCGGGACTGGATAGCGACGGGGACGGGATACCGGACTGGTGGGAACGGTTTTATTTTGGAACGAATGGGGCGTCGGCGTTTGCGGATCCGGACATGGATGGGTTTACGAATCTGAAGGAGTATCAGGACCGGACGAATCCGTTGGATGGGGATGACGTTCCGCAGCCGCCCTCGATTGCGCATGTTCCGCTGGCCTCGCCGCAACCGGTGCCGGCGCCGTGGGAGATCCGGGCCACGGTGGTGGACAACCACGCGGTGTCGAATGTGATGGTGGTGTGGAACCGGAATGGGACGGGTTGGACGACGTCGATGCTGGCGGTGGCGCAGTCGCCGGGAGGGTATGCGGGAATGATTCCGGCGCCGGGGACGAATAGCGATGCGTTTTTATACCGGGTGGAGGCGCGGGACATGGCGGGGTTGCGGGCGGTGAGCGGTCCGTTTGCTTTCGAGGTTCGGTATCCGCGAATGGACCTTGGTCCGTTGGATGCGATGGATGTAGCTTTGCCGGCGGGCACGGCGACGGGACGCAGTCTTGTGGTGACCAATTTCGGGTTGGCGACGCTGGATTGGCGGTTGGAGCGGGCGTTGTTTTTCGATGCGGTGGAAGAGGGCACGGGGACTTGGACGAGGGCGGGGCAGAACAATGTTTGGCATATCCGGGGGGATCGATACCGGTCGGCGAGCAAGGCGTGGCATTTCGGGAACGGGATTGGCAGTGGTTATCCGAACAATGCGAATGCGTCGTTGATCATGCCACCGGTCAGGTTGGAGGGTCCGGCGTGGTTCGTGTTCGATCATTGGGCATGGATGGAATACGACTTTGAGCAGATGGATGACCACTATTGGGACGGGGGGGTGGTGGAGATTTCGGTGGATGGGGGGGAGACGTTTGCATTGATTCATCCGGTGGGTGGGTATCCGCACCGGATCACCGCGAACCCGGCGTCGCCGTTTCCGCCGGGTACACCTTGCTATGGGGAGACGGATGGCTGGGAGACCGAGGTCTTCGATCTGGAGGCGTTTGCCGGACAGACGGTGCAGTTGCGTTTCCGGTTCGGGTCGGATGCGTTTGTGCGTGAGGAGGGCTGGTACATCGACAATATCAAGCTGGTGTACAAGGATCCTCCGGCTCATTACGGATGGCTGGTGGCGCAGACCAACAACGTGTTGGGGGCGGGGGCATCGGCGGGGATTCCGATCACGCTGGATACGGGTCCACTGGGGGCGGGGGATACGCGGGAGGCGGTGTTGGTGGTGACGGGGAATGATCCGAAGTTGCCGGGTCCGTTCCGGATTCCCGTGCGGCTACACAACCTGACCCGGGAACTGCTGGTCACGTCGACCGGTCCGGGATCGGTGACGCCTACCGGGCGGGTGTCGCTGCTGGCGGGGGAGACGACGAACATCCTGATGGTGGCGGATACGCATTACGAGATTCGCGAAATCTTGACCAATGGGGTGATGCTGGCCGGGTTCAGCGGCGCGCTGATGACGAATTTTGTGTGGTCGGCAATCGAGTCAAATGCGGCGTTGCATGTGCGGTTTGATGAGATCCTGATTTCCGGGGTGGTGCCGGAGTGGTGGTTGTACGCGTATGGATTGACCAACCCGCCGCTGTCGGCGGAGGCGTTTGCGGACCACGACGGAGACGGCATGTTGACGTGGCAGGAGTACATGGCGGGAACCGACCCGTTGGATCCGGACTCGGTGGCGATGCCGATCATCCGTCTTGAAGGCGTGGGTACGGAGTCCGTGGTGGAGTGGTTGAGTTTTACGAACACGATGTGGACGTATCGATTGCTGGGTTCGACGAATTTGATGGACGGATTCGAGCCGTTGCGGATGAATGTACCCGCGACCCCGCCGGTGAATGTGGTGACACAGCCGGGGGGGGATTCGGGTCCGGTGTTTTTCCGGGTTGAAGTGGAATAGGTGGACCTGATTGGAGTCTTACAGAGAACGATAATGCAAAAAAGTGTGCATATCGACACGAGTGCACGGGATGAGATGCGCTTGCGACAAAGATTAGGCTGGGGGCAATCGCCTGCGTTAAGGACAGCGATGGGCGCGTTTGGCGAAGGATTTTGGAGTTTTTTATGGAAGCGTATCTGGATTTGTTGAGAACGGTAAGGGAGCGGGGAGTGAAGCGGGAAGACCGCACGGGGGTGGGGACCTTGAGCTGGTTCGGGTACCAGATGCGGTTCGATCTCGCGGAAGGTTTTCCGGCGGTGACGACCAAGAAGCTGCACATGAAGTCGGTGGTGCATGAATTGTTGTGGTTTCTGCGGGGAGAGACGAATGTGGGGTCGTTGCAGGCAAACGGTGTGACGATCTGGGACGAGTGGGCGGATGAACAGGGGGACCTGGGTCCGGTGTATGGGAAGCAATGGCGGTCGTGGCGAGGGGCGGACGGGTCGACGGTGGACCAGATTGCCGGAGTGGTGGAGGCGATCCGCCGGGATCCGATGTCGCGAAGGTTGGTGGTGAGCGCGTGGAATGTGGGAGAGCTTCCGAAGATGGCGCTGGCCCCGTGTCATTGCCTGTTTCAGTTTTATGTGAGCGAGGGTCGACTTTCGTGTCAGTTGTATCAACGGAGTGGAGATGTGTTTTTGGGGGTTCCGTTCAATATCGCATCGTATGCGTTGTTGACGATGATGATGGCCCAGGTGACGGGATTGAAGCCGGGGGTGTTCGTCCACACCTTGGGGGACGCCCATCTGTATTTGAATCATCTCGATCAGGCGGACCTTCAATTGACCCGGAAGCCATTCCCGCGGCCACGATTGAACTTGAATCCGGAGGTCGACTCGATCGACGGGTTCCGGTTTGAGGACATTGCGCTGGAGGGGTATGAATGTCACCCGGCGATCAAGGCGCCGATCGCGGTTTAATCCGGAGGCATGATGCGATGAGGTGTCGATGGACGTTGGTGGTAGCGATGACGAAGTCGGGGGTGATCGGGCGGGAAGGGGCGCTGCCGTGGCGGTTGCCGGAGGACTTGCGGAGGTTCAAGGCGGCGACGATGGGGAAGCCGGTCTTGATGGGGCGGAAGACGTGGGATTCGATCGGCCGGGCGTTGCCGGGGCGCCGGAATTTGGTGCTGACCCGGAGTCCGTCGGTGGAATTCGAGGGGGCGGAAAGGGTGGGTTCTCTGGCCGAGGTGGAACATTTGGTGGGTCCGGAGGGGGAGGTGATGGTGATCGGAGGGGGGGAGGTTTACCGGCTTTGCCTGCCCGTGTCGGAGCGGATACTGGTGACGTATGTGGATGCGGAAGTGGTTGGAGATACGAGCTTTCCGCCGTTTAACGCGTCGGAATGGGAAGAGGTTTCCCGCGAGGACTGGCCGGTCGATGAGCGGCATGCGTACCCGATGGCGTTTGTCGAGCTGCGAAAAAGTGCAGAAAAAAATGAGTGAAGTCTTTCCTGTTGGGGTCGAAGGTGTAGTATATAGTGCAAACCCTTAACGGAGGATAAGACATGAAGTGGATCACAGCAATGTTGGTAATGGCGGCGATGGCGTTCGCCGGATCGAATGTGTATGCCGGTGGCGGATGCTGCGGCAGCAAGGCGAAGAAAGCGGAGAAGGCTGCGAGCTCGGAATGCTCGACCGCCAAGAAAGATTGCTCCTCGAAGTCCGAATGCACGCGTGACAAGAAGGGCTGCGGGGACAAGCAGGGCGCAGTCGCCCAGACGGAAGCATCGGAAGCGAGCGAGAGCTAAGTTCATCTCCTTGCATTTTGGTTGTGTTTGAACGCGGCGGTCGTGAGACCGCCGCGTTCGTTTTGTCGGATGATATCATGATGCCGGGGAGTTATGGGGTCTGGAATTACGTCCAGTATGTTCGGACCAATGGAGCGTAAGCATCGACAGGAAGGTTGTCTTTGGAATGGATCATCACGCCGACGTAATCCTTATCGATCTCCGCGAAGAATTCATGCATGGCTTGGGGGGATTGGAGATTTTTTCCCCAGGAGGGTTTGATCAGTTTTCCTGAAAAAAACTTATGACCGGCCTCCTTGACGCCGACAAGATGCTCAACCAGCGTCCCGTAAAGCACGTATTCAGAAACTGCGGTGTACTGGCATACGGCCTCGAGCCAATTCATGCCGGTCGCATGTTCAATTCGAGCGTGCAACGTAGAAACATTCTCGCGTCGCCATCCGATTAGATTGCTTACGTAATTCACTGCGGGGGTATCGAGGTGAGACAGGCCGAGCAATTTGCTTGTGGCATCGCGCCAGGCGAGGATGTGGTTGTTTTGATTTTCCGTCCGAAACAGCGCGAGGCGTCGGTGGTCCATCAGGCGGTTTTCGGGATTGAACGGACGGATAAAGACATTGTCGGAGTCACAAAATATCGCGATGTCTTCAGGGATTGCCTGAAAGATGGACATTTTTACCACCTGCTGGAGAACCCAGTTGGTAACCGGTTGGGTGTTTTTGCATAACCATGATTGCGGATGCGCGGGATCGCGATGCAACCAGCCGGGAAGGAGGTCTTCAACGACGCACACGGTGACCCGTGTTGATGCCAGTGGAGCAAACATGGCGTGGTCCCGGTGATCGACGATCACGTAGTGATGGGTGTTGGGCGCAACCAACCGTTCCACGGACTCGACGAGCAAGCGGCAGCGGGTAAAATCCGGGGCGAAACTGGGTGTCACCAATGCAAAGGTCATGAGCGCAACTTTCGGCAACGGTTTATTGGAAGGGGGCCGTCAGAAGTCAAGGAGCGAAGTCGGACGTGTCGCGCCGAAGCTCCGAAGGAGCGAAGTCGGACGTGTCGCGCCGAAGCTCCGAAGGAGCGAAGTCGGATGGTTTCCGAACCTTGGAAAATGAGGGTGCCGGGGACCGCTCTGTTTCCAGAGCGGCTACGCTTTGGGGCGGGAGTTTTCCAAGGTTTGGAAACGCGGGGAGGGTGGTTTTCCAAGGTTTGGAAA
>DAOLCW010000095.1:0-11704 GCA_035327665.1 Kiritimatiellia bacterium | reverse complement strand
GCTCCGCGAGACCGAAGTCTCTATCGGCCAAGCCCGGTCTCGCGGAGCTCGACCCATATCGAAAAGTTATAGGTAATGGTATAAATAGACCTCGGACCCCCTACACAACCCAAAAATCTCCCTCACTTTTTGGAGGTAGACCCCACAAAATATGACGCCCATCCCAAAACACCATCGGCAATACCCCCATGCCTAAACTGAAATTTTGCGTTTTATACCCTTCAACCCCGTAAAAACAAATTTTCAGAGTTGATTGGCACGAAGGTTGCTATGTATCCTCGCAACGTCGGGACACCATTCATACCCGATTACAACAACAAACCATAAGGAGTCATCATGATTCAGATTCGTAACGATAAAGCCTCCGGCAAGGCCGGGTTCACCCTCATTGAGGTCATCGCCGTACTCGTGATCCTCGCGGTCCTCGCCGCCGTCGCGATCCCCCGGTACCTTAACCTCATCGACGACGCCCGCGTCCAAGCCCTCGAAGGTGCGATCGCCGCCGCTCAATCCCACCTTTCCCTCACCTACGGACGGCTCGCCCTCCAAACCGGAGTCGAACCCACCGCAGCCGAAGTCGCCGCCGAAGCCAACCTCGAGCCCCCCAACAGCGCCGAGTACACCTTCGCCTTCGCCGCCACCGCCACCCCCGGAGTGAACATCACCGCCACCGAAGTCGCCACCGGGGTCAACGATGTGCGGGAGTGGTTAATGCCATAACCGCGCGTTCCCCCTCGTTGCCTGCACGGGCGATCCTCATCGCCCTGCAGGCCGACGGAACCCCCGACTGGATCGGATGGTAAAAGCAAAGGATAGGCCGAACCCATCAAAAACCGGGTCAGATGCCCCCGGTACCCACCCCTGTAGCGGCTTCAGCTTTATCGAAGTCATCGCCATACTCGTCCTCCTCGGAATCCTAACCGCCGCCATCCTGCCCTCCTTTACCAACCTCGGGGCCGGACCCGTCGCCGAGGCTGACATCCTCCGCTCGCATATCCGTTTTGTTCAAGGTCAGGCCTTCGCCAACAACGTCGCCGTCTGGAGCATCAACCTCACCGCCGTCGGCTACAATGTGATCGTCGATGGAAACCCCGCCCCCGTAAATCTTCCCGGTGAAAATGCCCCCAATCGCACCTTTGCCGGACCCGTCCGCGCCGTTGCCGGAACCGGACTGATCACCTTCGACCCCTACGGCGGCATCAATCAGGACCGACTCATCGTCCTCTCCGATGGACGCACCGCCCAAAATGTTCCCATTCTCGGATTTACCGGACTCGTCCCATGACCTCCTCATCCAAACAAGGATTCACCCTGCTTGAAGTCATCGCCACCATCGTGATTTCCACCATCGCCCTCGTCGCCCTCCTCCCCCTTCTCGACACCGTCTTCGCCCGCAGCTCCGCCCCCCGCACCTCTCTCACCGCCGCCTTCGACCTCCACGCCAGCATGGAACAAATCGTCTCCACCAACACCAACACCCTCGAGGCCCTCCGCCTCAACATCGGACCCGAAAACTCATTCTTTAACGGCCAACACCTCGTCGTCCACAATCGCTACATCGAATTTATCGGCCAGGTCGAAGCCCTCAACCCCGCCAACCCTCGCCTCCTTAAAGTAACCCTCCAAAACCAGTTGGGCGAGCGCCTCACCCGCCTGTTCACGGAGTTCTGATGAAACAAGGCTTCACATTGCTGGAAATCATCGCCGCCATGATCCTCCTTAGCGTGGTCGTCCTCTCCACCACCCTCGCCATCGTCCCCATCACCGAAGCCCTCTTTCAAACCCGCCAAAACGTTCACTCCGCACAGAAAACCCAACTCGCCGTGTCCCGCATCGTACGCGAATTCACCACCATCACCAACATCGTCGCCAGCAGTTCCACCTCCATCACCTACGACTTCATCGACCCCGCCGGGGCCAGCCTTAATCGCACCCTCTCCTGGGGCGGCAATTCCGGAAACCCTCTCCTCCTCGACAACATCCCCCTCTCCGACGATATCGCCGCCTTTGAACTCCGTTACCTCACCCCCGCTGGCGCAGAATTCGCCTCCTGGAACAATAACACCGTCTTCATCACCGTCCGCATTCAACCCCTCAATTCCCCCACCCTCTTTCAAACCCGCGTCTTCCCCCGGAACATGCAGGACTAAACCATGAAAACCTCCCCCTCCTCAACCCAATCCGGCGTCGCCCTCATCGCCATCATCCTCTCCATGCTCGCCGTCGCCACCATCGGCGTCGCCGTCCTTTCCATCGCCACCAGCTCACGACACCAGCGCGTCGCCTTCGGCATCTCCAATCGTGCCTACTACCTCGCCGAATCCGGCGCCGAATTCGTCCGCGCCGAACGCCTCGTCAACCCCAATGCCCTCCCCATCGGCACCTTCACCCTCGCCAACGGCGACCAATTCGCCGTCACCACCTTCACCAACCTCAACAACGAACTCGTCGTCCAATCCACCGGTATTGCCAATCCCGGCACCTCCCTCGAATCCCGGCAAGCCGTCACCTTCATCATCGGGTCCTCCCAATCCTTCCCCCCCCTTGAACTCGGATTCGACAACGACGGCGACGGACAAATCGACTCCGAATGGGAATTCACCGCCGAAGGCGTCGGAAGCGATGCCCAACCCGTCATCGCCGCACCTCCCGAAGGCGGATCCGCCCTCGCCATGCCCAATTGGATGGGGAACTTCAACCTCAACTGGAGCGGCAATCCCAACCTCGATCTCGTTCGCGCCTGGAACATCAACAGCCGCCTCCTCAGTTACGACATCCAGGCCAAAGTCTCCCCCGCCAAATCCGGCATGAGACGGTTCGCCGATGGCACCGAAGTCCCCATCTTCAACGCCGCCCACCTCGTCGGCCTCACCTTCCGGCTCCAGCAAGACAAACTCAGCTCCTACGGCGTCTCCCTCTGGCGCAACCACCCCCTCGGCTGGACCGGCACCGCCCCCTGGCGCGACGCCCTCGGCCTTTCCTTCTGGCAACGGTCCGGATCCCCGGATCCCCTCAGCAACACCAACCTCTTCCTCGTTCTCTGGGAGCGCCAATACCCCGCCCCCCGCGAAGTCATCGCCTACAAACGCCTCCCTCCCGAATACCTCCATGCCAGCCCCTTTCGCGCTGGCTCCGTCGACATGAAACCCTTTACCACCATCCTCATTAACCTTGAGGAATTCTACGTCGGCGGCGACACCAACCAACGCTCCAACAAAATCACCATCTACACCCAGACCACCAACGTCTATCAACGCTGGCCCGACGGCATCGGAAACCAAACCCACGCCCACTGGCAGGACAACACCAACATCTTCCCCGGCCCTGTCACCTGGGACGTCCCTGCCGGCCAGACCGTCATCACCAACAACCTCTTCACCTCTCAACTCTTCGACGTCATTCAACCCGCCGAAATCGGACTTCACGTCTACGACTACACCGTCAATTACTTCGACGACTTCCTCATGCGCGTCGTCGGCCATCTCCCCCCCGGCCGCCCCGGACAAATTCAATTCTAAACAACCTCCTCCCCCCCCCTCACCCAATCTTAAACCCAAATCTTCCTCCTCTTCCTCTTCCTCTTAATCTTACTCTTACTCTTAATCTTAATCTTAATCTTAATCTTAATCTTAATCTTAATCCCCCCCTCCTTTCCCCTCGTCATCATCCACCTAAATCTTATACCTACATCCCCCTCCTAATCGAAACCGCCCCCCTCCAACCACACTCCGGAATTGACGCCACCTCCCGAAAACGCTTGAGTTGATCCATGAACCGAATCCTACCCCGCCTCCTCGTCCCCGTCCTCGCCATCTCCGCCCTCATCCTCGCCCTCGGCTCCGGTTGCGACGAAACCCAGCAATACAGCCTGGAAATCCCCGTCGACCCCCCGTCCATCACCCTCACCAACACCAAAATCTGGGCCGTCACCTTCCGCGCGGGCGGAAGAACCGACCGACCCGCTGCCGACCTCGTCGACTACTCCCTCTTCACCACCAACCTCGCTTTCCCCCTCGAATGGTCCGTTTCAGATTCCTCCCTTGGCCGGATTATCGCCTCCGCCGATGCCTCCGCCGTCTTTGAATCCGCCGGGCGCGTCGCGGGCATCACCATCGTACGCGTCCGCGATCAGGCGGGCCGCGAAGGCCAGGCCACCGTCGTAATCACCCCTCCCGATCCCGTCGAACCCTGAGCGCTCACGAGAGGTTCCCGCATCCATGCCAACACCTCTCGCCACCCCCCTTCCGGGCCTCCGCCATAAACGCGGCTTCACCCTCATCGAAATCGTCGCCACCGTCGTCATCCTCGCTGTCCTTGCCGCCATCGCCATCCCCCGCTACGTCAGCCTCATCGAAGAGGCCCGCCAACGCGCCCTCGAAGGCGCCATCGCCGCCGGACTCTCCCACCTCTCCCTCACCTACGGACGCCTCGCCCTCGCCACCGGGATCGAGCCCAATGTCGCCGACATCGCCGCCGAAGCCAACGCCCAACCGCCCGACACCGACGATTTCACCTACGTCTTCGCCCCCACCCCCACCCCCGGCGTCGCCGTCACCACCACCGAACTCGAAACCGGTATCTTCGCCACCCGTGAATGGGTCCTGCCATGACCGATCCTACCCCTGCCACCCTCTCCCCCCCCGCACGTAGTCGCCCCCTCCGCGACCTTTCCATCAAAAGGAAAATCGTCGCCATCACCTTTCTCACCTCCTCCCTCGCCCTCCTCCTGCTCACCACTCTCTACTTCATTAACGACACCCAGGCCTTCCGCGCCCAAATGCGCGGAAACCTCTCCGGCACCGCCGCCCTCCTCGCCCGAGCCAGCGCCGAGCCGCTCCTCACCAACGACGCACGCTCCATCCGCTCCCACCTCGCCACCCTCCAAGCAAAACCCTGGATCATCTCCGCCACCGTCCACCGCCGCGACGGCTCCCCCATCGCCTCCTATTCCCTCGTCGAAGCACGCCCCCCCACCCTCGACGATTCCATGCGACAACGCTGGCGCTCCACCACCGAAATCTGGCTCGTCCATGATGGCTTCGCTCACATCTTCCACCCCATTCGCCACAACCAGGAGCACATCGGTGTCATCCACCTCATCGCCTCCACCGCCTCCCTCGACGCACGCAAACGCGAACTCACCAACCTCGCCCTCACCGCCCTCTTCATCTGCGCCCTTCTCACCCTCATCATCGCCACCCGCCTCCAGCGCGTCATCTCCACCCCCGTCCTCGACATGCTCCACATCATGGATCAGGTCCGCACCCGCCAGGACTACTCCCTTCGCGCCACCCCCTGGGGCAAAGACGAACTCGGACGCCTCGTCGACGGACTCAACCTCATGCTCGAACGCAGCCAGGCCTACGTCGAGGAACGCGCCCGGCAAAGCGAAATCCTCGAGCAACAAGTCGCCGCCCGCACCGCCGAACTCCAGGCCGCTATGGAGGAAGCCGAAGCCGCCAACAAGGCCAAATCACAATTCCTCGCCAACATGAGCCACGAAATACGCACCCCCATGAACGGCATCCTCGGCATGGCCGAACTCCTTTCCGACTCCGAACTCTCCCCCCGCCAGCGCAACTACGCCCTCGCCATCCAAACCTCCGGCGAACACCTCCTCAAAATCATCAACGACATCCTCGACTTCTCCCGCATCGAAGCCGGACGCATCGAACTCGAAACCATCAACTTCAACCTCCGCCACGTCCTCGAACAAACCGTCGACCTCTTCATCGAACATGCCGCCCGAAAAGGCATCGAACTCGCCCTCGACGCCCCCCCCATGCTCCCCGAACGCGTCCGCGGCGACCCCGGAAGACTCCGCCAGATCCTCATGAACCTCATCGGCAACGCCATCAAATTCACCGAACAGGGCGAGGTCGTCGTCCGCGTCGGCGCAGGCCTCGAACAGGACCACGCCAAATTCCGCTTCGAAATCCTCGACACCGGCATCGGCATCTCCCCCGAACAGCAGCAACGCCTCTTCGGCGCCTTCGTTCAGGCCGACGCCTCCACCACCCGAAAATACGGCGGCACCGGACTCGGACTCTCCATCTCCCGCGAACTCGTTCGCCTCATGGGCGGAACCATCGGCATCGAAAGCGCCCCCGGTAGCGGCTCCACCTTCTGGTTCGAAGTCCCCTTCCCCCTCCAGCCCCAATCCGCAAACCCCGCCCGCGCCAACGAATCCTCCCTCCTCGGACTCCACGTCCTCGTCGTCGACGACAACGAAACCAACCGCATCATCCTCGCCGAACACCTCAAAGCCTGGGGCCTCAACCCCTCCACCGCCGCCTCCGCCGACCACGCCCTCGAACTCCTCGAAACCGCCACCCGCGAAAATCAACCCGTCAAACTCGGAATCCTCGACCTCCACATGCCTGGAAAAGACGGACTCGACCTCGCCCGCGACATCCTCGCCTCCCCCCGCATCCCCCCCTTCCCCAAAATCATGCTCACCTCCGGCGACACCGACAACACCCTCCGTGAAGCCCGCGACGCCGGAATCGACCAATACATCCGCAAACCCGTCCGCCAGGCCGACCTCCTCGAATGCATCATGGATGTCATGGCTCTCACCCCCTCCCCCAACGCTCCGACTCTTCGCGATCACACCTCCCGCCTCGCCCCCCGCAACAAACCCAACCTCGAAGGCCATGTCCTCCTCGTCGAAGACAATCGAATCAATCAGGAAGTCGCCCGCGCCATGCTCGAACGCATCGGCTGCTCCGTGGAAATCGTCACCAACGGCAAAGACGCCATCGCCCGCGCCGGACACCCCGGTATCCATGCCGTCCTCATGGACTGCCAAATGCCCGAAATGGACGGCTACACCGCCACCCGCGCCATTCGCCGCCACGAACACGTCACCGGCAAAAAAATCCCCCTCCCCATCATCGCCCTCACCGCCCACGCCCTCGAAGGCGACCGCGAAAAATGCCTCCAAGCCGGCATGGACGACTACCTCTCCAAACCCCTCCTCGGTGACGAACTCTACCGCGTCCTCAGCCGCTGGCTACCCCGCGTCTCCCCCTCCGAATCCCCCCCTCCCCCCGTCTCCCCCGAAACCCCTCAACCCTCACCCGACCCCGACCCCACCTCCGACACCCCGCCCTTCGACCTCGACGCCGTCCTCCAGCGCTGCCTTGGCGACGCCTCCCTCATGAACCTCCTCCTCCAGGAATTCTCCACCCAAGCCCTCCACGACATCAACGAAATCCACGCCGCCCTCCACGCCTCCGACCCTGCCCGCCTCCGTCAAGCCTCCCATCGCCTTCGCGGCGCCGCCGGAAACCTCGGCCTCCCCTCCATTCAGGAACTCGCTGCCACCATCGAAACCACCGCCCAATCCCCCTCCTTCCAGGAGGCCCGTCCCCACGCCGAAAAACTCCGCGACCTCGTCCAAACCTTCATCCAATTCGTCCAAAACAACCCTGATCCAACTACATGAAATCCGGCACTCCCCCACGTGGAACGCAGTGACAGGTCTTCGCCGCGCCCCTCTTAACCACCACCTTTACTCGGACACCCGACCTGCTTTCGCCGATCCGAGGGGAGTGTCGGTTCAGGCATCCACCCGGAACGACTCGCCCAACGATCTCCCGAGGCCCCATCGCCTGAATGCGTGTCCCATTTCGAAAGTCAGGACACCCTAGTGACTGCCCCAAACAATATTTTCGTTATTGATTTCGAGAAACAACTTTTCTAATTTGAACCAAGGTCATTGGCCTTATGAGTTCTTCAGTCTTTACATCTTCCGCAATAGCAACCCACACCGGCACCGAAAATGACGACCGGCCAAAGCGGAACCATATCCTCCTCGTCGACGACGACATCACCATCCGAACCCTCGCCAAACGCGCCCTCGAGCAAGCGGGCTACGAAGTTTTAACCCTCGACCACGGCGCCGGCGTCGTCGACCTGGTCTGCCAGAACCCCCCCGACGCCATCTTCCTCGATGTCATGCTCCCCGACACCGACGGCTTCTCCATCTGCCGCGCCCTCCGCGCCCTTCCCGAAGTCGCCTACACTCCCATCATCATGCTCACCTCCCTCAACGATGAGGAAGCCATCCGCTCCGCCTTCGAAGCAGGCGCCACCGAATTCGTCACCAAGCCCGCCAACTGGCTCCACGAAGGATACCGCCTCAAATACCTCCTCCGCGCCTCCGACAACATGCGCGACCTCGAACTCGCCCGCGTCCGCATCCTCCAAGCCGAACAACAGTGGGAAAAAACCTTCGAAGCCATCGACGACCCCCTCCTCATCCTCGGCCCCGACCTCGCCATCCGCCAGGCCAACCAGGCCGCTCAACGCTTCCTCAAAAACTCCGGACTCCTCAATCCCTCGCCCTCCTGCAACAACGCCATCTGCTGCGGTCTCGACGACGCAGGAAAATGCCCCGCCCGAAAAGCCATCGAACTCCACACCCCCACCCAGGCCGAACTCCGGAACTTCGGCCGCGGACGCCGCGACTGCCTCGTCTCCGTCGCCCCCATCATGACCCGTGACACCGGCGTCATCCATTCCCTCATCTACAGCATCAAAGACATCACCGAATACCGCGAACTCCAAAAAGAACTCCTCCAAGCCCAAAAAATGGAAGCCCTCGGCGTCCTCGCCGCTGGCATCGCCCACGACTTTAACAACCTGCTCCAGGGCATCGTCGGCTGGGCCGACATCCTCAGCCACCAGGAACCCTCCACCGAAGATCTCCACAAAGGACTCGCCCAAGTCGCCGATATCGCCGCCCGGGGCCGCGCCCTCACCCAGCAACTCCTCTTCACCGCACGAAAAGCCGAAGGCAAAAAAGCCCCCGTACAGCTCGGCAAACTCGTCCAGGAAGTCGCCAACCTCCTTTCCCGAACCCAACCCAAAACCATCAACATCGAAACCGAAATCGCCCCCGCGCTCAACTACGTCACCGCTGACCCCTCCCACCTTCACCAAGCCCTCATGAACCTCGCCGTCAACGCCGTACAGGCCATGAACGGACAAGGTTCCCTCCGCATTGAAGCCTCCAACGTCACCCTCGACGACGCCTACAGCCTCTCCCACCCCGACTCCAAAACCGGACCCCACGTCCTCATCGCCATCTCCGACACCGGATCCGGAATCGCCCCCCACGACCTCGACCGCATCTACGACCCCTTCTTCACCACCAAACCTATCGGACAGGGCACCGGCCTCGGCCTCTCCATCGTCTTCGGCATCATCCGCGACCACGGCGGACACGTCCGTTGTTACTCCGAACTCGGCAAAGGAACCACCTTCCGCATTTACCTCCCCGCCCAACCCCACCGCGAACCCGTCCCCGGAACCGAATCCGCCATCGCCACCCCACCTCCCCCTTCCGGTGAAGGCAAAACCATCCTCATCGCCGAAGACGACCCCCTCATCCACACCCTCCTCGTCCGCATCCTCGAACATCAGAAATACACCGTCATCCCCACCTTCAACGGCGAAGAAGCCCTTCACGCCTACCTGCAGCAACCATCCACCATCGACTGCATCATCCTCGACATGAACATGCCCGTCATGGACGGAGAAAAATGCCTCATCCAACTCCGCGAAACCGGCGCCGAAATCCCCATCATCCTCGCCACCGGCGCCCTCTTCTCCTCCGAACGCGAAGCCCAAATCCTCAACTACGCCACCCAAATCGTCATGAAACCCTTTCAATCCCGCGATCTCATCCAGACCATCGAGCGCGTCATCGCAACCCCCACCTCCCTCCCCACCCCCTGAAAATTCCCATTCTCTCCAACAGGGATTGACAAACCAACTCCCCTTCCCTATCTTTCGCCGCTCACTTCAGAAAAACGAGGAAACCATGGAAGCGTATGCGGTCATCGAAACCGGTGGAAAACAATACCGGGTCCAACAGGGCGACCTGCTGGATGTAGAAAAACTTGAAGGCGACGTCGGCTCAACCATCACCTTGAGCAACGTGCTCGCTCTCTCCAATGGCTCCGACCTCACCGTCGGAACCCCCGCCGTCGACGGCGCGGAAATCACCGCCGAAATCGTCGACCAATACCGGGGCAAAAAAATCGTGGCGTTCAAGAAAAAACGCCGTAAAGGCTATCATCGCAAAGTCGGACACCGTCAGGAACTCACCCGGCTCAAAATCGCCGGCATCAAGGCCTGACCCCTGCCCGAAGGAGACCCATCATGGCACATAAAAAAGGACAAGGCTCAACCAAAAACGGGCGCGACAGCAACGCCCAACGGCGCGGCGTGAAACGATTCGGCGGACAAAAAGTCACCGCCGGATCCATCCTCGTACGCCAGGTCGGAAACAAATTCCACCCCGGCGCAAACGTCGGACAAGGACGCGACTTCACCCTCTTCGCCCTCAAAGAAGGCGTCGTCGAATTCGACCGCGACGGTCGCCGCGTCAACATCCGCGAACTCCAAACCGCGTGACCCCCTGAACCATACCCCCTCCCGGCGGGCCTCGGAACCTCATCCGTTGCCCGCCTTTTTTTATTCATGACCAAAGGCATCGCATTTCGAGACCGCGTCGTCGTCCATGTCGCCGCCGGAAACGGCGGCGATGGCGCCGTCTCCTTCCGCCGTGAAAAATTCATCGAATTCGGCGGACCCGATGGCGGAAACGGAGGAAACGGCGGCAGCGTCCACCTCCGCGCCAGCCACGACGTCGACTCCCTCGTCTCCCTCTACTACCAACCCCACCAGCGCGCACCCCACGGCAAAAAAGGCGCAAGTGCCAACCGCACCGGAGAATCCGGAACCGACCTCATCCTCCCCGTCCCCTGCGGAACCGTCGCCTGGGAAATCCCCCCCCCGCCCCCCCACCAGCCCGACCCCGACGCCGAACCCATCCCTCCCGAAACCTGGGATCCCGTCTTCCTCGGCGAAGTTGTCCACGACGGCGACCAACTCCTCATCGCCCAGGGCGGAAAAGGCGGACGCGGCAACGTCACCTTCGCCTCCTC
This sequence comes from Kiritimatiellia bacterium, assembly GCA_035327665.1. Classification (GTDB taxonomy): domain Bacteria; phylum Verrucomicrobiota; class Kiritimatiellia; order CAIVKH01; family CAIVKH01; genus DAOLCW01. The sequence continues at coordinate 743 of DAOLCW010000095.1, read as the reverse complement.
CACCAACCGCGCCCCCCGCCAATTCACCCCCGGAACCGAAGGCGAAAAGAAAACCCTCCGCCTCGAACTCAAAATCGTCGCCGATGTCGGGCTCGTCGGCTACCCCAACGCCGGAAAATCCACCCTCCTCACCGCCATCAGCCACGCCCACCCCAAAATCGCTCCCTACCCCTTCACCACCCTCAACCCCATCATCGGCACCATCACCTTCGACGACTACTCCAAACTCCGCGTCGCCGACATCCCCGGCCTCATCGACGGCGCCCACCACGGCGTCGGCCTCGGCCACGACTTCCTCCGCCACATCGAGCGCACCCGCCTCATCCTCTACGTCATCGATATGGCTGGCTTCGATGGCCGCGACCCCCTCGAAGACTACCGGAACCTCCGCCGCGAACTCCGCCTTCATCAGGAAGATCTTGACCACCGGCCCTGCCTTATCCTCGCCAACAAAATGGATCTTCCCGAAGCCCGCGACAACCTCCCCCGCTTCATCAAAGAAACCGGCGAGAATCCCATGCCCATCTCCGCCGACACCCGCGAAGGCATCCCCAACCTCCTCACCGCCCTCTACGACTGGTCCCGCGGCCTCCGCCACTTCGACCAGCACTAAAAAAGCGTTCCGAAATTCAGGATCATTCGCCCGTAGCCGCGTTGGCAACAACGCTGACTCTACCTTCACCCGCCAATTTCCAAACTTTGGAAACCAAAACCCCCTCCATTTCCAAGGTTTGGAAACCAAC
>DAOLCW010000094.1:0-11892 GCA_035327665.1 Kiritimatiellia bacterium | reverse complement strand
TGCTGACGGTGGGATTGAGGGTGGGGTTGGGAGGCTTGTTTTCGCGGCGGCCAATTTGGGTGGGTCGGGTGGTGGGTGCGACGGTTGCGGTGGGGGTGTTGTTGGGGGCGGCCACGCCGCTGCGGACGGCGATGGCGGAGCGGGACTATCCGGGGGCGGTGGCATTTTTTGAGGCGTTCGATGAGGCGCTACCTGCGGAGGCGTGGGTGGTGGTGGATTATCCTGGGGTGGGGGCAGCGTTGCGGTTTCTCCGGGGGCGGGTGGCGTTTCAGTGGGATGGATGGAGGGCAGGTAGCTGGGACGATTTATTGAAGGCGGTGGAAGAAGCGGCGGAGGAGGTTCCGATGCTTCATTTTGCCACGTTGTCGCCATTGAATGAGATCAAGCCGCATTGGATGGAGGTCGGGCGGGTGCCGATCGATACGCGGCTCACGGTTCAGGATCCGAGGCAGTGGCGCCGGGCAAGCCGGGCGTTGAAGTCGACGCTGTATGTGTATCAGGTCGGGCCATCGGAGAGGGAGTTGCGATGAGCGGCGGGGAGGATCTTGCGCTGTGGCGGGCGGATGGTTCGAGCATGGGGCGGAGGTGGGGTCCGAAGGCGCTGCTGATGACGCGTCCGCTTCAATCGGGAGAGCGGGCCCGGTTCGGGGATGTGGTGGTGTATGAGCTGGGTGAGGGGTTGATTGCCCACCGGGTGGTGGGGGTGGGTGATGTTGCGGGGGGTGCGATGTACCGGACGCAGGGGGATGCGGCGTGGACCCCGGACGGTTTGGAGATCCCGGAGGTGAAGTTGCGGGGGGTGGTGGTGGCGGTGGTGCGGGGGGAGAAGATGCGCGCGTTCACGCGGATGGAATCCGTTTTGACCGGGGGATGGTTGCGATTGAAGGCGCTTATCGCCACTCGGGGTAGCGTTCGCCCCGGGTGAGTTCTTCCATGGGTTCGCGTTCGCGGACGAGTTCGATTTGGTCGCCGTGGACCATGACTTCGGCGGCGCGAGGGCGGCTGTTGTAGGTGGAAGCCATGACAAAGCCATAGGAACCTGCGCTCATGACAGAAAGGAAGTCGCCTTCCTTCACGGCGGGGAGGTCGCGGTTGGCGGCGAGGAAGTCGCCGGATTCGCAGACGGGGCCGACGAGATCGCCGAAGAGGGTTTCCGAGGTCTCGACAACCGGTTGGATTTCATGATGGGCCTCGTAGAGGGCGGGCCGGATGAGATCGTTCATGGCGGCGTCGATGACAATGAATTTTTTGAAAGGGTTTTCCTTGATGTATTCAACGCGGGTGAGGAGCACGCCGGCGTTTCCGGTGAGGAAGCGTCCAGGTTCCATGCTGACGGTGAGGCCAAGGCGTTGGAGGGGGGGGATGACGGCGGCGGCGAAAGCGGCGAGGTCGAAGGGTTTGGCATCGGGGCGGTAGGGGATGCCGAGACCGCCGCCGATGTCGATGTGAGAAAAGGTCGGGTAGCGGGACTTGAGGGTCTCGCAGACGGGCATGACCTTTTCGAGCGCTTGGGCGTAGGGGGTCTCGGTCATGATGGGGGAGCCGAGATGCATATGAATGGAGGTGATTTCCAGTCCGGGGAGTCGACTGGCGATGTCGTAGGCGGCGAGGGCGCGGTCGAGATCGACGCCGAACTTGTTCTCTTTTTTCCCGGTGGAGGTGTACTTGTGGGTTTTGGGGTCGACGTCGGGGTTGACGCGGATGGCGATGCGTCCGACGGTTCCGGTGCGCTGGGCGACCTTGGAAATACGGGCGAGTTCGGGCTCGGATTCGACGGTGAAGTAAAGGATGCCTTCGCGGAGGGCGAGTTCGATTTCCCATTCGGCTTTTCCGACGCCAGCGAAGACGATGCGTTCGGGGGGGATGCCGGCTTTGCGGGCGCGGAGCAATTCGCCACCGGACACGACGTCGGCCCCGGAGCCGAGTTGGGCGAAGGTTTGGATGACTGCGCCACAGGTGTTGGACTTTACCGCGTAACAGATGAGGGGGGATACGGGGGCCATGGCCTCGGTGAGGGCGCGGTACTGGCGGATCAAATGGGCCCGACTGTAAACATACAGGGGCGTGCCAAATTGGGCGGCGAGGGTGGAGAGGGGGACGGACTCCACATGGAGTTCACGGTTACGATAAGTGAATTCAGGAATATTCATGATGGTTCTTGGGTTTGGGAAAAGGGGAACAATGTTCCAGATGGTGGGCGACTTGGCAAGTCCGGGCAGGTCTTTTTGGGGCGCACCCCTGATTATGTTGCGCGCAACATAAAAGGGGATGCGCGAGAAAGTCGGCGTTGGCGAAAGGGGTGTCGAAAGGGGTTGACAGGCGGGGGGGAGATGCTTATTTTGCGCGCCTTGATTTTGATTTCCGAGAAGGAGTAACGACGATGAGCATGCATTCCAGTTTTAAAGGCGCGAACAAGATTACGGTGAAGCGGAACGTTCTCAAGCGTTTCGAGCGGGTCAATCTTTTGACCAAGCGGGGGAAATGGAAAGACGGAGACCGGGCGTATGGTCTTCCCAAGACCAAGGGTGAAGAATAAGCCCTGGTACGGCGATGTTGGCTTTCAAAGCCGCTTCCTTCGGGAAGCGGCTTTTTTTATGCCGACTTACTGCCGTTTGTCGATGAAGTGTTCGGTGATGTAGGAGCAGGCGCGGTCGAGGGTGGGGAGGATTTTGGTACAGAAGCGCACCATCCACGGGCTGCAATCCTGAAAGGTATAGGGAGAGAAGGCGACGACGAACTTTTTGAGCACGTGGGAGGCATAGAAGACTTCCATGGAGGTTCCCACGGAGGCCTTGTTGTAGTTGACGAGGATGATGTCGGCGTCGCGGATGTCCTGAAGGTCGAACTCGACGATTTCGTTGGCGCTGTCCACTTCGCGGTCCTTGAAGTTCCGGCGCATGGGGTCGAGGAGGGTGAAATCCTTGGAGAGGAGTAATTTGGCCTCTTCCCGCCAGGCCCGGGCATGGCCTTCGTGTTCGTCCATGATGGGGCCGCAGAGGTAGATGGTTTTTTTGGGGGTTTCGGTGGTAGTCATAGGAGAGTGTTCAGGGGTTCAGAGGTTCAGGGAGGGAGAAGGGATGAAGTGAGATGGGGTGGGAGATGGTGGACGATGTGGGGCTCGAACCCACGACCCGATGATTAAGAGTCATCTGCTCTACCAACTGAGCTAATCGTCCGGGCAAGAACGTAGAGATCGGGCCGGGAGCTGACAAGCCTTTTTCGGTCGGTTTTTTGGGAGATCAGATGATGAGGTTTCCGCCGCCTTTGGCTCCTCCACCGAAGGCGCCGGGGATGATTTGTCCCTTTCCGCTGAGATCGGCAGGGGTGACAAGTCGGGAGGCTTGTTCGCGCTGGTAGTTTTGCACGCGCTGAATCATTTCCTCGATGGCGGCCTGGATGGTGGACGGGAATTTATCGATGGCGGCGGAAAGGGTGGTGGCATCGATGCGCGCGGAGATGGGAAGGGGTCCGGCATTGGTCATGACTTCGGTCTGGCACATGAAGATGGAGGGGCGGGCGTCGTCGTGGGAAGCGTCCTCCTTGATTGGGGTAAGCACGCGGATGGTACCGGTGCGAAGGTCGGTGATGGTTTCTTCCCGGTAGAGGTTGGCCCGGTCGAGTTGCAGGTCGTCGAGGGTCTGTTTGTCCATGAGTGGTTTATTCCTGTGTCGTGTTCCTTGTCATTCGAATCGAGGGGTAAACAGTGTCCCGATCCCGGAGCCGGGGGCAAGCCTTTTCCCCGGTGACGCATGTACCACCCATTCAAAGGTCGAGTTTCTGGTGTGGTGGAGGCGAGTCGGGATTTCGTAGCGTTTCGCGGCGGGAGGGATTATCTTCTCCGGCATGCGCTGGATTGCCTCGATTGGGAAGAAGACGAATGACCGGCTGGCCGCGATGGGGTTTGTGGCGGGGGTGGTGGCATCGGTGGTGGGGCATGCGTTTCGGCCATCGTACTGGAACCGGACGGTGCGAAATGTGTTCGCCCGGCAAATTTTGTTCACGGGGTATGAGGCGACGCGGTTTATTTCGTTGATCGCGGTGGCGGTGGGGGTGTCGATCGTGGTGCAGACCCAGGTGTTGTTGGGGGCGCTGGGGCAGGCGGGGTTGCTGGGTCCGGTGTTGGTGGCGGTGCTGGTTCGGGAGCTGGGGCCGCTGCTGACGAATTTTGTGGTGATCGGGCGGAGCGGGACGGCGATTGCCACCGAGATGGCGAACATGCGGGTGCACCGGGAGATCGAGGTGCTGGATGCGCAAGGGATCGATCCGTTCCTGTACCTGGTAGTGCCTCGGGTGCTGGGAGCGGCGGTGTCGATCTTTTGTCTCACCGTGATCTTTCTGGTGGTGGCGATACTGACCGGGTTTTTCAGCGGGTTGCTGATGGGGGCGAACACGGGGAGTCCGTTGATTTTTCTGGAAAGCATTATTGGAGCGCTGCGTCCGGCGGATGTGCTGGGATTTTTTGCGAAGACGCTTTTGCCGGGGTTGATGATGGGGACAATCTGCTGTTTGGAGGGGTTGAAAATTCAAGGGGCCTTGACCGAGGTGCCGCAGGCGTCGACGCGGGCGGTGGTGAAGTCGACGATCGCGTTGTTCGTGACGTCGGCGGTGGTTTCCATTCTTACCTATTTGTGACGATGAACAAGGAGATGCGATTACGATTTGAGGGGGTGACGCTGGCGGGGGATCCGCATTACGAGACGGGTCTGGAGGAGGTGTGTTTCGAGTTAAGGGCAGGGGAGTTGATGGTGGTGCGGCTGATTGGGGATTTGGTGTTCACGCCTTTAGCGGATGCGGCTCAGGGGCTTTGTTCGCCGGAGGCGGGCAAGGTTTGGTTGGGGGAGGAATGCTGGGGGGAGGTTGCGGCGGACCGGGAGCAGGGGATGAGGCACCGGATGGGGCGGGTGTTTGAGCAGGAGGCGTGGTTGAGCAATCTGGATGTGGACGAGAACATCACGCTGGCCGAGCGGTATCACACCGACCGGCCGGAGGCGGAGATTTATGCGGAAGCGGAGGCGTTGGCCCGGGCGTTCGGGCTGCCGGGGTTGCCCACGACGCGTCCGGCGATGACCCCCCGGTTGGATCTGGACCGCTGCGAGTGGGTGCGGGCGCTGCTGGGAAGCCCGGAGGTGGTGATTTTGGAGCGTCCGGGGCGGGATGTGCCGATGCGATATACGGAGACGTTGATGAAAAAGGTAAACGAGGTGCGCGGGCGGGGCGGGGCGGCGATGTGGATCACCAACGACCCGGAGGTGTGGTCGCATCCACATTTCAGCCAAGCCTTGCATTTCGTGATCGAGGGCTCAAAGATGTCGTCCATTGCCAAGCCATGAAAGCGAAACCCTTCAAGTTCCGTTATGTGAATGAAATCGTGGGCGGGTTCGTCCTGCTCGTCGGTCTGGCGGTGATCGCGACGATCGTGATCGCGGGGCGGGCCCAGGAGTGGTTTGTGCCGGTGCACCGGGTGGCGATGGATTTTCCGCCGGAGGGGTCGCTGGGGTTGCAGATCGGGTCGGAGGTGCAGATTCTCGGAACGACGGTGGGCCGGGTGCGGCGGATTGCGATCGATGAGGAAGGATTCATGACGGGGGAGTTTACGGTGAAGGGGGACTTCATTCAGTTTGTGCGGACGGATTCGGATGTGATCGTGAAGCGGCGGTTCGGGATCGCGGGGGATTCGTTCATTGATATCAGCAAGGGAAGCGGTCCGCTGTTGCCGGAGGGGGCGGCGGTGGTGGTGAGCCGGGATACGGAAGTCACGGAGGTGATCGAACGGATTCTCGCCGAGTTGGAGTCGCGGACGTTGCCGCTGCTGGACAAGGCGTTGGAGCTGCTGGAGGAATACCGGGGGCTGGCCGCGGACCTTCGCGATCCGGAGCAGCCGATCCAGCAGATGTTGGAGAATTTGAATTCGATTGTTGCGGCGCTGGAACGAGGGGAGGGCCCGGCGGGCCAGTTGCTGCGGGATGAAGAGATGGCGGCGAAGTTTCAGGAGATGGCGGACCGGGTGCAGGCGATCCTCGATGATGTGCAGGCGACGACAGCGCGGTTGCCATCGATGGCGGCGTCGGTGGAGGGGGAGATGCGACAACTTCCGGGAACGGTGTTGCAAGCTCAGGACACGTTGCGGGAAACCGAGCGGTTGATTGAGGGGGTTCAGCGACATTGGATTATCCGGCGGCACATTCCCCAGTCCGAGCCGGTGGCGATCCTGCCTACGGCGTCGGTGCCGAGCCGTCGACCGGCGATGTCCCACGATCAATCGACGACCCAAGGAGAACCATGAAACAAACGATTGGATGGATGCTTTTATGCGGGTTGATGGCGGCAGGGTGTGCGTCGCCCCCGGAGCCGCGCCCGCAGGACCCCCCGCAACTTGACCCGATGCTCGCCCAGTGGTCGGCGAATGCCCAGGACGCGTTCGAGAAGGGGATGTATTCGCGGGCGGCGTCGTTGTACCGGATGACGGTGGACCGGGCGACGATGGCGGACAACAGTATGGAGGTGGGGAAGGCGGCGTTGAACCTTGCGGTGTGCGAAGGGTTGCTCGGCAACACGGAGGAGGCCCGGCAGGTGTTGCGGCGGGCGGAGCGGGCGTTTGTGCGGGCGGGTCATCCGGTGGCGGATGTGTTGATTTTGGATGCGAAGTTTGCCCGGGAGCTGGGGCTTGCGGGGGAGGCGGAGGCGCGGTTGAATCGGGCGGAGCGGGAGACGTTGACCCGGGACCAGAGCGCGCAGGCGTATTTGTTGCGGGCACATATTGCGTGCGACCGGGGCCAGCCAGCCCAGGCGGAGGCATTCTTGGACCGGGCGCGGGGGCGGATGGGGGACCGGGCGCGTCCGGCCCTGGCGGCGGACGCGGAGGAGCTGACCGCTCGAATTTTGGAAATGACCGGTCGGTATGCGGCGGCGGCGGAAGCGTATGAGCGGCAGGCGATGTGGTTCCGGCAGGCGGGGTTGTTCCGGGACATGGCGGAGGCGCTGGCGAGGGCGGGGGAAGGGTGGGTTGCGGCGGGTGAGCCGGGGGTGGCCACGGACCGGTTTTACCGGGCGGCCCGGAGCCTGATGGCTCAAGGGGAGCATCTGGGGGCGATGCGGGTGATCGAGAAGGCGGTGCAGTTTCAGGAGGAGCCGGTGGCGGACGAGGATTTAGTCAAGGAGATCGCGGAGTTGTTTGAGGAGATCCGGGCGTCGGTGGAGATTTCGCGGCGGGCGGGGCCTTAAGCCCGATTGAATGTTTTTACGGGTCGAGCGTCCAAAGGACATGGTTGAGCAATTTGTGATGGAGGCAACGATGAAACGAATACGATGGAAGATGCGGAACGCGCTGGTGGCGGGTTTGGCGTTACTGGCCCTGCCGGTGTTTGCGGCGCGGGAAATGAGTGTGCAGGTGGAGGAGACGGCGGTGCGGAGCCGTCCTTCGTTTATGGGGGCCCCGGTGGTTACGGTTCGCTATGGGGATCGTCTGGCGGTGCAGAGTCAGCAACAGGCATGGGTTCAGGTGCGGACGCCGGGAGGCGAAACGGGCTGGGTGCATGAGTCGGCGTTGACTACGAGGCGGGTGGTGCTGGCGGCTCAGACGGAGGATGTGCGGGTGGGGGCGACGACGCGGGAGGTGGCGCTGGCGGGCAAGGGGTTCAACTCGGAGGTCGAGGCGGACTTCAAGGCGCGAAATGAAGAAATCAGTTTTGTGTGGATCGACCGGATGGAAGCGATCCGGATGACCGAACGGGAGATCAAGGAATTCCTGATCGAGGGAGGGATTCAGCCGTGAATTCGACGCTAAAAAGATGGATGTTGGGATTGCTGGGGGTGGCGGGAGCAGCCGGGTTGGGGTTGTCGACGGGTTGTTCGACGGTGGCTCAAGGGGTGGCGACGGTCGGACAGGCCACGGGAACGGTGACTCCAGAGCAAGCTCAGGCGATTGTGCGGAGCGCGGAAGCGATCGAGCGGAGCTTCGAGGACTTCACGCCGGAGCAGGAATACTTTCTGGGCCGGGCCGTGGGTGCGTCGATCGTGCATCGTTACGGGGTGTATGACAACCCGATGGCCACGCGGTACCTCAACCTGCTGGGGCAAAGTCTGGCATTGTTTTCCGACAAGCCGGAAACCTACCGGGGGTATTCGTTCCTGATTCTCGATACCGATGAGATCAATGCGTTCGCGGCCCCGAGCGGGTTTATTTTTATTTCGCGCGGCATGATTCGTTTGTGCCGTAACGAGGAGGAGTTGGCGGCGGTGCTGGCCCACGAGATCGGGCATGTTCAACATGCGCATGCGCTGCGGGCGATCCGGACGAGCCGGATCACCTCGGCGTTTACGATCCTCGGGACGGAAGCGGCGAAGAACCTCGGGGGGGCGGAGCTGGCTCAGTTGACCGAGACGTTTTCGGGAAGCATCGACGACATGACTCAGACCTTGATCACGAGCGGCTATTCGCGGGGCCAGGAGCGGGAGGCGGACCGGGCGGCGGTGACGATTCTCCAGCGGGCGGGCTATGATCCGAGGGGATTGATCAGTATGCTGGAAGCGATGGACCAGGGGCTGAAGCCGGGCGGGCTTGATTTCGCGAAGACGCATCCTCCGCCGCAGGCCCGGATTCGGGATGTGAACCGGATGATCGACGGAACGGGCCCGAGTCCGGAAGCGATCGAGCGGCGGGCGGCCCGGTTTGCCCGCTACATGAGCGGCATTTGATTACCGGAGGCATGTGACCAAAGCCGCGACACCTCCACCGTTACGGCGCAAGGCCGGGCACGCCCTGCTGGTCGGGGTGGCGGCGGGCTTGGTGGCGTTGTCCGCGTCGCACCTGCGGGCGATCGAGGGGATCGAGAACGTGACGTGGGCGTGGCGGGTCCGAATGATGGCGAAGCCGTCGCCGTCGACCGAGGAGATCAAGCTGGTTCTGATCGACCAGTTCAGTTTGGACTGGGTGGCCCGGGAGCTGGAGGAGACGTGGATTTGGCCGCGGGAATTTTATGCGTATATCCTTTGGTTTCTCGAGCAGGGGGGAGCGAAGGCGGTAGCGTTTGATATGTTGTACACTGAGGCGTCGCGGCGCGGGGTGTATGACGACCAGGAATTTGGGGAGGCGGTGGCGCGATTGGGCAATGTGATCCTGCCCGCGTTTCTCGGGGAGCAGACGGGGCAGGCCCTGGTGTGGCCGGAGTGGCTGGAGAAGCCGCGCTTTTCGTGGGCGGGGGACCGGGACCGGATTCCGGTGGAGCCTGCGGCGGCGTTTCCGGTGCGGGTACTGGCCGAGTCGTCGGCGTGGATCGGCGGGGTGAGGGAGGAGCCGGACCGGGACGGGGTGTTCCGGAGGGTGGCGCCGTTTCGTTCGTTCGACGGTCAGTTGATTCCATTCCTCGGGCTGGCGGCGGGGTTGCCGAAGCCGGAGGAGGATGCGCGGATCGAAGTTGCGGGGGGTCACCGCCGGATGCGGGTGGGGGATGTGGAGATTCCATTGACCCGCCGCAACTTGGTTCTGCCCCGGTTCCGGGGGAAGAGCGGGACGCATGAAGCGATTTCGGCGGCGGCGATTTTGCGGTCGGCCCAGACGCTGCTGGAGGGCGGGGAGAATCCGGCGGTGTCGCCGGAGCTTTTCCGGGACCGGTATGTGTTTATCGGGGTGAGCGCTCCGGGGCTGAAGGATTTGCGGAGCACGCCGGTGGACGGGGACTACAACGGGGTGGAGATTCACGCAACGTTTCTCGACAATTTTCTCGAGGGAGATTTTCTCCGTGAACCAACGCGGGCGGCGAAGGCGGCGGGAGTGCTGGGAGCGGCGTTGCTGGCGGCGTTGTGGGTGATGGCGGGAGGGACGGCCCGGAGCAGCATCGCAGCGAGCGTGGTCATGCTGGCGGCGCCGTTCGTGATGGGGGTGGTCGGATATGCGTGGGGGTGGTGGTGGGAAATCAGCTCCCAGCTTCTCGGGGCGGGGCTGGCCCTGGCCGGCGGGGTGATCTACAACTACGCGACCGAAGGAAAGCAGAAGCGGTTCATCAAGAATGCCTTTCAGTACTACTTGAGCGCGGAGGTGATCGAACGGATGCTCGCCGACCCCTCGCAACTTTCGCTGGGGGGAGAGAAGCGGGAGTTGTCGATTTTCTTTTCCGACCTGCAAGGGTTCTCGACGATCAGCGAGAAGCTGGATCCGGTGGCGTTGACCGCGCTGCTGAATGACTACCTGACCGACATGAGCGACATCGTCATGGAGGAGGGGGGCACGGTGGACAAGTACGAGGGGGATGCAATCATCGCGTTTTGGAATGCCCCGGTTCATCAGGCCGACCACGCGGAACGGGCGTGCCGGGCGGCGATCCGGTGTCAGCGCAAGCTCGCGGAGCGGCGGGAGGAATTCGCGGCCCGGACGGGGGCGAAACTTTTTATGCGGATCGGGATTCACACCGGGGATGTGGTGGTGGGGAACATGGGGTCGCGGGACCGGTTCAACTACACGGTGCTGGGCGATGCGGCGAATCTGGCGGCCCGGCTGGAAGGGGCGAACAAGGCGTTTGGCAGTTATCTGATGGTGTCGGAGGCGACGTGGTCGCAGAATCCGGCGGGCAAGTGCGGACGGGAATTGGGAATGATCCGGGTGGTGGGCCGGGCGACCCCGGTGAAGGTGTTCGAGGTGCTGGGGTTGACCGGGGAAACGCCGCCGGGGTGGTTGGCGACGTGGAACGAGGCGATGGCGGCGTTGCGGGCGGGGGAGCATGCAAAGGCGCGCGAGCTGATGGCGACCCTGGAGAACGACGCGGTGGCGAAGACCTATGTGGCGAAGCTGGACCGGAGCGCAGGGGCGGGCGAGGTTTGGGACGGGATATGGAACCTGACGGAAAAATGAAGCTGGTGATCGGGGGGGTGCGGGGATCGTTTCCGGTCTCAGGGGCGGAGGTAGCGGAATTCGGGGGGGACACGACCTCGTTTCTGATCGAGCATGGAGAAGGGGCGGCGGTGGTGGTGGATCTGGGGACGGGGGCGAAGCGTCTGGGGGAACGGTTGATGCAACGGCATCCGAGGGGAGGCCGGGTGCTGGTCTGCTTGAGCCATTACCATTTGGATCATTTGTGCGGGTTGGCGATGTTCGGGCCGCTTTCCTCGCCGGATTGGCAGGTGGAGTTCGCAGGTCCGGATTTGGAGGCGGGGGATGTGAGGTCGGGACTGGAGGGACTGTTTCGTCCGCCGTATTGGCCGTTACAGCTAAAGGACTATCCTTGTCGAATGGCTTTTCACCGTTTGGAGCGGATGGGCGGGGGGCCGGGGAGGTCGTGGGACGGGTTTACGGTGCGGTGGTGTCCGGTCGGGCATCCGGGGGGCGGGTTGGCTTACCGGATCGAGGACGAGCGCGCACGATGCGGAGTGGCGGTGGCTTCGGATATCGAGTGGGGGATGATGAGCGGGACCGAGCGGGAGCGGTTTTTGCATTTTCTGCGGGAGCCGGGGCGGGTCGAGGTACTGATTATGGACGGCCATTTTCGCGACGAGGAGATCGAGAAGCATCAGGGCTGGGGGCACAGTTCGGTGGGGGAATGTATCGCGGTGGCTCAGGCGAGCCGGGTGGGACAATTGATTCTTGGTCATCATGCCCCGAAAGCTTCGGATGCCGAGTTGCGGGGGAGAGAAGCGGAGCTTCAGCAAACGATGCCATGGGCGAGTTTGGGTCGGGCGGGACAGGTGGTTGACGTGGGGCCGTCGCAGGGGCAGCAGTAGGGCGGGATTCAAAGCGGTACTGAGGTGGCGCTCCAAAGGGTTGGATCGGGTTGCGGAGGGGTATGTTTTCCGGCATGGGGTTGTCGGAGGGGGTGAAGGGCCTCGGTTTTGTGCGACGTGACCAGATCGCGGCGTCGCGGAGCTCCGCGCTCTAACTTCGCTTCGAGAAGCGAAGGAGAAAGC